>PATE01000048.1 GCA_002712305.1 Gemmatimonadota bacterium
TGGGGGCATGTTATTGGTTCATTTTCCATTTGCCCCCCGAAAACTGGCCATCGGCGGGGATACAGCGCGTCACGATCACTCTCGAACGTCGTGCAGCAGACGTGGAGCCAGCCATGTCGGTTCGCGATATCGAGTTCGAGGTTCGCTATCTGATGGGAAAGGCCCATCGGCGCGACAACAATGACGCGGATCTGGGTCAAGTCAACTGGGGGAACCTCTGATGGACTGGGAGATCAAGCGGCGGGGGCGGGTCACGTACTATCGAAAGAAGACCAATCGGGTGTTCTCCGATCTCGTCGTCGAAGAACTGGACAATGGCGATCTGAAGATCCGCTTCGTGGGCATGACGGGAGCCAGGGCGGCCACCAACGAACTCGACCTTGATGATACAGCGCGCATGGATCCGGAGCGAGAGATCCCTCGCACCTTCGATACGTGGGACCTCTACGTGCGTGAGGCGGGGATCTGTGACGGGCTCAGGGATCTCGATTTCCTCGAGGTCCACTCCTTTGGAGCTGCCCCGAAAGAGCCTAGCCCGATCACCGACCCGGAGGGTTATGCGGCGGAGAAGAAGCGCATCCGCTCAGCGTATTCTGAAGCGTATGCCAACTACTGGGAGACAAAACTCCCTGACAACGGCCTGCCCGTTCGTTTCACCGTCTATCTGGAGGAGTTGCCCGACGTCGACGCGTGTTACGAACTGAGTGCCGTCGCGTTGCTGCAGAGATAGGCCTACCGACAGATCGCGGCGTCAACCAAGAACACCGTGAACTCAGTGGTCATGTTTACGATTCAGAAGATGGGGAAATTCGGGAATGGAAACGACAAGAATCGGCATCATCGGCTGTGGCACGATCAGCGGCGCCTATCTGAGTATCGCCAAGGAGTGGCACATTCTCGAGGTGGATGCGGTGGCCGATCTGGTGCCCGATCGGGCTCGGGAACGGGCTGAAGAATTCGAAGTGCGACGTGTCATGACCGTCGATGCTCTGCTCGCCGACGATGATCTCGATATCGTCGTGAATCTGACGATCCCCAATGCCCACTATGAAGTTGCCCTGGCAGCTTTGGAAGCGGGCAAGGCCGTGTACAATGAGAAACCTCTGACGATCGATCGCGACGAAGGCGCCGCCCTCGTCGCCAAGGCGAGCAGCTCGGGGTGCTTGCTCGGTGGAGCGCCAGACACGTTTCTTGGCGGCGGGATTCAAACTTGCCGCAAGCTGATCGATGACGGTTGGATCGGCGAACCCGTCGCTGCATCGGCATTTATGATGGGCCACGGGCATGAGAGCTGGCATCCCGATCCCGCCTTCTACTACAAACTTGGTGGCGGTCCCATGTTCGACATGGGCCCCTACTATCTCACTGCTCTGGTCAATCTGCTCGGACCGGTGACACGGGTCACGGGCATGGCTCGCACGACTTTTCCGCAGCGCACGATCACCAGCGAGCCCAAGTATGGTGAGATCATCGATGTGGAAGTCCCAACGCACGTAGCGGGTGTGATGGAGTTCGCCAGTGGGGCCGTGGGAACCATCACGACCAGTTTTGATGTCTGGGGTGGTCGCTTGCCCTTCATCGAGATCTACGGCACCGAAGGCTCTCTGGCGGTGCCGAATCCGAACACCTTTGGCGGTCCTGTTCTGATCAAGGGGGGAAGTCGCGGTGGAGATTGGCAGGAGGTTCCCCTGTCTCACCCCAATCAGGAGAACAGTCGGAGTATCGGTGTCGCCGACATGGCCTACGCCCAGCGCTCAGGGCGGGCTCACCGGGCCAATGGGGAGTTGACCTATCACGTGCTGGATCTGATGCACGCATTTCACGATGCGCAGCAGGCGACGGGGTTTGTCGAGATTACCAGTACCTGCCAGCGTCCAGCGGCGCTGCCCGTGGGCCTCCTGCCGGGGCATCTGGACCCCTGATCCTTGAATTGATGCCTCCCCTAATCGGAAGGGGACAGCGGGTGTGTTCTCGAGTGGGAATCTTGGCACCCACACTCTAGACAGCGGCGCCCTATCGACAACTTGACAGTTCTCGGTGATGGGCGGTAAGCTAAGCCCTGTCTGCAGTCGCGATCTTCGGTAAATGAAACGTCGTACCGAGATGGTGCCTGCACGATGTACTCTGACCCCCAAAACCAACCCAACTTAATGCATCCGCCCCATTCGAGCCGACGCATCGCCTCCTGGCATATCGAGGTCATGCGGTGAGGATCGGTCTCCCAGACGATTTTCGAAACTATCTGTCCATGCGGGGGGCCTCAGTCACCCGCGAGGAGGAGGCGTCTCACCAGCCGCTGACACCACGGGCTCTCGTGATCGGCGCCTTTCTGTCCTTCTTCCTCGGCGTCGGCGCCAACTACGCCGACATCGTGATCAAGGGCAGCTACATGACCCTCGACTTCAGTACGCCGGGGGCCATTTTCGTTTTCCTCATCGTCGTGGGTTTTCTCAACTCTCTGTTCAAGTGGACGGGCCGCCATGTGCTGTTCAGTGGCGTCGTCACCCTGGCCCTCGCCTTCTGGTGGGCCTGGCATTTCTCACCCTACGACAAACTCTACGTCTACTCGCCCGGTGTGCTCTTTTCGGCCTTCATGGTGCTCGCCATGCTGGCCAATACCGTTCTTGCGGGCATGGGCCGCAATCTCGCTCTGAATCGGTCAGAGCTGATCGTCGTCTATATCATGCTCATCGTTGTGGCGTCGATCGCCACCATGGGTGTGTGTGAGACGATTCTACCGGCAATCACGGGGGTCTTCTACTACGCCTCGCCTGAGAACAAGTGGGCGGAAGTGCTGTTTCCCCATCTGCCGGATATGCTTCTGCTCAACGATGGCGAACAGAACCGAACCTTCTACGAGGGTTTCGGAACGACGGACTACGTCATTCCGTGGTCGATTTGGATCCGCCCCATGGCGATCTGGGGGATCTTCCTGTTGGCTCTCTACGTGGTGATGATCAGCATCTCCGTCATCCTGCGTCGTCAATGGATGGATCGTGAGCGCCTTTCCTATCCACTGGTTCAGGCTGCCCAGTCGATCATTCGCGGCGAAGACGAGAACACGGTCATCAATCCGTTCTTCAAGAGCCGGGCCATGTGGGCGGGGGCGTCGCTACCGATGCTCGTCGGTCTGTTTACGGGCCTCAACAAGTATCTGGGTGGTTGGCCGCTGATCCCGACGGCGTGGAGCTTTCCCATCGGGTTTGGTCAGTCGATCAACATGACCATCAGTTTCGCCGTGGTCGGATTCTCCTATCTCATCGGTCCCGACATCGCCATGGGGATCTGGGGCTTTGCGCTGCTGTCGAAGATTGAGAAGATGGTCTTCGTCGCCAACGGCGTGACGAAGCAGCAGGACGTCTGGGCTGTGACGGTGACCGAACTGCTCAATTATCAGGGCATGGGGGCCCTGATCGTCTTTGTCGCCATCGGCCTGTGGGTGGGGCGTGAGCACCTCAAGCAGGTAGGTCTGCGCTTCCTGGGTCGTGATTCTGAACTGAGTGATGACAACGAAATCATGTCCTACAGGGCTGCCGTCACCGGAGCCCTCGTTGGGACGCTGGTGATGATCGGATGGTTCGTCGCCCTCGGAACACCGGTCTGGGCGGCGACGATCTTCATCTTCATACTGATGGTCATCTTCACAGGCCTTTCTCGCGTCGTCGCCGAATCGGGCATTGCGGCCATCATTACTCCGCTCAATGCTCCCGACTTCATGATCTACGGCATTGGCTCCAAGCTCCTCGGAGCCCAGGCCGTGACCAACTTCACCTTCGGCTACATCTACGCCGCAGACATTCGCGTTTTCCTCATGGGATTGGTTGCCAACGGTCTGAAGCTGATCGAGGGTATGAGCAGGCCTGATCGTCGAATCGTCTTTTGGTCGATTCTGGTCGCCATTTTTCTCGGAGTCACGGGGTCCCTGTATACGGTGTTGGAATTGGGCTACAAGGAGGGTGGCATCAACTCGAATGCCTGGTTTTTCAACAGTATGCCCAATATCATCTACCGGACCGCCGTCAAAGGCATAGAAAACGAAGGGTTGTACTGGCCAGGCATGGGGGCGATGGGACTCGGCGGTGGGGCGATGCTCATGTTTACCTGGCTTCGCCAACGATTCCTCTGGTGGCCCCTGCACCCGATCGGTTTTCCCATTATGTCCAGTTGGCTGGTGGACTGGATGTGGTTCAGCATCTTCTTCGCATGGCTGATCAAGATCATCGTCCTGAAATACGGAGGCGCCGAATTGTATGCGAAGAGCCGAAATTTCTTTCTCGGCATGATTGCGGGACGCATGTTTATCAGTGGCGGTTGGCTCGTTGTCGACTATCTAACCGGTACGGTCAGTAATTCGATCTTCTGGATTTGAAGGTGATGGTGCGTTTCATTCCCCGAGGCTCGGCGTGACCCAAACTCTACAAGGAAGTCTGTTCAGGTGAGATTTCGTTTGCGACATGGCCTGTCGATTCTGGCATTGATGCTTGTGGGGGCTGCTCTTGTGCAGCCCGTGCGAGCGCAGCAGCCGGAGACGGTGCGCAGGATCTCGGCGACGGTTCGGGAGTTGTCGTCGCACGGCTCCCGGATGCCGGGATACCCGGGCGATCGACATGCCGCAGACTATGTCGAGGCTCAGTTGAAAGCTGCCGGCGTTCACGGCGTGACGCGCGAACCCTACGACGTCACCGTACCGATCGACAAGGGTGCGGGTCTCGAGTTGCTCGACGACGATGGCCATGTCGTCGACGAGATCGGTCTGCTCTCCCTCTGGCCGAACCTGGTGCGGACGAACACCCTGGGGCCGGAGGGGCTTTCCGGGCACCTGTTTTACGCCGGCAATGGGGAATACGAGGATTTCAATGGCTTCCACGTGGATGGCGCCATCGTCCTCATGGAGTTCAATACCTGGAAAAACTGGAAGAACGCCGCCGCTCTCGGTGCACGGGCCGTCATTTTCATCGAACCCGAGTCCAGCACGCTGTGGGAGTCCCGCTTCAAATGGAGCTGGGCACCCGTCCATATGCCTCGATTCTGGCTCTCTCGTCAGGCAGCCCTGGCGCTGAAAGAGCGACTGGACGGTGGCCAGCTCTCGGCGCGCCTCCATGCGCAGATGGTCTTCGAAAGCCACACGACGTGGAATCTGTGGGGAACCGTCCCGGGTCAAGATCCGGAGTTGGCCGACGACATCATCGCCATCCAGGCCTACTACGATGGAATCTCGGTCGTCCCTGCCGACAACCCAGCCGCTGAGTCCACGGGCAGCATTGCAGCCCTGTTAGAGTTTGCCCGATATCTGAGGGAGCATCCACCAGGGCGCACGGTCGTCCTGATCGCCTCAGGATCGAACTTCCAGGGGCAGCGGGGGCTGTTTGAGTGGTTCGACGTGCACGCCCGCTCTGTGGACCCTTTCCGCGAGCGCATGCCAAAACGATTCGTCGCCGACTCATTGGATGTGGAACGACTGATCCGCGAATCGACCAGCAGGGGACTGTCGCTCGACTCATTGGGAATCAAGCTGCGATCCGTCGCCGGGCGAACACCGGTCTTTGAATCGGTCGATCAGCCGAGGCTGGAGGCCCTGCTCAAGCTGCGCCGGATCAAGTCGGATTCGCTTGGTATTCGACTCGAACCGGACAGTCTCGATATCGACCTGTTCATCGCTCTGGAACTGTCTTCGAAGAGTGACCAGGTCGGGCTCGTGCACAGTGCACGGTTGCCAGCTCATCGACGGTATTTCGTCCCCTTCGGTCGAAATTTCACCAGATATGCGCAGCACGCCGGCGAAAGGCTCGAGCGCGACCCATCGTCGCTTGTCCAACTGATCAGTCCCGTGAAGGGACTCTCCGACGACAGTTACCTTGACGACGAGGTCTATCGCGAATCAGGTCGAGTCGCTCGCGACGTGGGGCTGATGGCCTTGAACCTGATCACGACCACCGACAAGCGGATGGTCCTCGATACACCATTGGATACGCCAGATCGCGTCAACGTGGGCAACCTGGCGCGGCAGTCGGAATTCATCAACGTGACCCTTGAGCAGGCGCTGGCTGACCCGGGCCTGTTTGGTGAAGATCCGGAGACCACGCGAAAGCTCCACGACAAGAACATCAAAGACATCTTCGTCGCCATTAACGGTCGATTGAGACTGTTGCCGCGGCGCAGCGCAGAACCGAAGGATCCCGTCGGCCATGGGATGGTCGTCATCGTCAATGACTTCTACAAGTACATGTGGCGGCCGACGATCTATCTGACCGACAAGCGGGGCGAGTATAATGCCCGTGGTCTCGGCAAGTGGCGCACGCAGTTACGCGGCTTCAAGGTCGATCCCCTCACCGGCGACGTGACCTACGCCACCGACCATGGCGAACGAGCCCAGAAGATCGGTGCCTGGGAGCAGACGTTGTCCAAGGTCGAGACGGTGTGGACGACGATCATGTTTCCCGCCGAGAGTATCGAGTTCCACGACCGAGTCCATGCCCATTTCCACTTTACCATGGGCAATAGTCACAAGCGGATGAAGGTCCTCGACCGTCGCGGCGCGGAGCCCCGTCAGTATGGGTTTGTGATGGGGGATGTCGATGAACAGATGATGGTCCTATACGCAAGTGAAGATGATTCACTGCGTTTCGTCGATGAGTCCGTGCTTCTGCTCAACAACGTTGGCGCCACGGACGAGGTCAGTGGGCAGGGTGTTGGTTTCGATTTCATACGCAATCGCACGATTCCACATGCCATGCTGCAGTCGACGAAGGATATGTGGCGTCTCGACGAAGCGCGGATCGAACGGATGCGCGAATTCGCGATCGAGAATCCGCGCATTGACGCTCTCCATCAGCGTGCGGCTCGATCGCTGGAGCGGGCAGAAGCGGCGATGGAGCGGCTCGATTGGGGCGAATACATCAAATACGCCCGTGAAGCGATCGGCCTGGAATACAACGCCTATCCGGATGTTCGTGGCACGCAGAATGACGTCATCAACGGACTCGTGTTCTTTGTGGCGCTGCTGATTCCCGCCGCGTTCTTCGCCGAGCGGCTGATCTTTGCCTCGACGGACATTCGTCGACAGTTGACGCTCTTCGCGGCGATCATGCTCGTGATCTGGGCGATCCTGTCACAGGTTCATCCCGCCTTCGAATTGGCCGACCCCATCATCATTCTGCTGGCCTTGATGGTCATGGTGATGGCCCTCTTCGTGATCGCTCTTGTCATGTCGCGCTTCAACGGCTTCATGACCGAACTGCGGCAGGCGCGATCGGGTACCGGAACGGGCGATATCAGCCGTTCCGGCACGGCCTACGTCGCCTTCATGCTGGGCATTTCCAATATGCGCAGGCGCGTTCTGCGTACCAGCTTGACCCTGGCGACGATCACACTGCTGACCTTCACGGTTCTCTCCTTTACCTCGTTCAAGCCGCAGATCCAATTTCTCGGCTTTTCGAAGGACTGGAAGCCCGCCTACCACGGCGTGCTGATGCATGACATTCACTGGTGGTCGTGGGAGTCAACCCACTTCGACTACCTGGACTCTCACTTCGGCTCACACGGGACCGTCGTGCAGCGTACGTGGGATGTGATGGGTTTCGAGGAAGAAGGCTTCATTCCGATTCGCCGGAAGGGAAAGGAGGCAGATGCCCTGGGGGTTATGGGCTTCGAACCCGAAGAGAAGTACGTCACCGGCGTCGATCGGGCACTGATCGCCGGGTCATGGTTCGAGCGCAAGGATGAGGTCTCGGTGATCCTCTCCGATCAGATCGCCGAGAATCTTGGTGTCACGGCCGAACATGTATTGGCAGGCGAGACGGGGGACCAGGCGCGACCGCAAGTCTTTATCTACGGTCGATTCTGGGATGTGCGTGGCATCTACGATTCCGAGCTCTATGAGTCGATGCACGACCTCAATGATGAGCCATTGACCCCTGCCAAGGAGCGCTTCGAGCAGTTCAACATGCCGGGCATGGACGTCATGTTCATGATGAACGAGATGATGTTCTTCGATTCCGATGTGGACATCGGGTTTGAGCATCAACCGGCGGAACGGCTCGTCATCGTTCCATACCAGCAATTGGAGAGTATGGGCGCTGATCTGATGTCGGTGGCCATTCACTTTGATGAAGGGGCCAATGCCGAAGAACTGATCAAGAGTTATCTGTCACGGGCGAGTTTCCGTCTCTTTGTCGGTATGCCAGACGAAGATGGCGATCTCAAGACCTATGCCTACACCGCTTTTGGAGCCACCAGTATGGAGGGGATCGGCGCTCTTGTGATCCCCATGCTGATCGCAGCTCTCATCGTTCTGAATACAATGATGGGCGCCGTGTATGAGCGATTCCGAGAGATTGGGGTCTACTCCTCCGTGGGACTGGCGCCCATTCACATCTCCTTCCTCTTTGTAGCTGAGGCTTGTGTTTACGGTGTGCTGGGTGTGGTGATCGGATACATCATCGGGCAAGTGGGCGGCAAGGTTCTGCTTCTACTCGATATGTTGTCGGGGATCTCCCTCAACTACTCTTCGACCTCCGCCATCGCTGGGGCGACCCTTGTCATGCTCGTCGTCCTCGCTTCTTCGATCTATCCTGCACGAGTGGCGGCACAACTGGCCGTGCCGGATGTGGTTCGTCGCTGGCAGTTGCCCGATCCGAAGGACGACGTGTGGCAGTTTCCTTTTCCCTTCACGGTGAATGTGAATGCCGTGCAGAGTCTATGCGGGTATCTACACACACTGTTCACCTCCTACGGGCACGAATCGGTGGGCAAGATGTACACCGAGCGTACACGGGTTGTGAGGGAAGATCGGCCCGATGGTCCTCACTACGGGGTACAGCTGTTGCTGTGGCTTGCTCCCTTCGACATGGGGGTCAGTCAGTATCTTCAGTTCACCATGAGGCCGAGCGAGGAAAACCCTCGAATCTACGAGGTCGAGTTGTTTATTCAGCGGATCAGCGGACCCATCGCATTCTGGCAACGATTGAATCTTGGATTCATGCTCGACCTACGGAAACAGTTTCTCGTGTGGCAAACCCTGAAGAACGATCTGCAGGAAGAACACGCCGAGATGTGCCGCCAGGTCACCATCGATGCATCAGAAGTTGGGCTTCAGGAGCAGGAAGAGGCGGCCGGTTGAGATCTCTCCGTCAAAACAGGTCAAGATTCGACGCAAGTCGGATCGTGGGGATGACAGCCCCGCGTTCTGACCAGCGATGGAGCAACCATGGCTGACGAACGCAGCGAGAGAAAACGCAAGCGTCAGTACGAGGAGCTCAACGAGTACCGAGACCTTCTCGAAGCGCCGAACCAGTTCGAGGAAGGGTTCACGCGCAAGACGATCATCGGCGTCTTCTTCATCGCGTTCATCATGACGCCCGGACAGCTCTATCTGAGCCTGGTGACGGGACTGGGCATTGGGGATGCAGCTCAGTGGGTGACGGTCATCCTCTTCCTCGAAATCGCCAAACGCTCTTTCACGACGCTGAGACGGCAGGAGATCTTCCTGCTCACGTACGTGGCGTCGCAGCTCATCGTCCGGGCGCAGACCCAGACCTTCCAGGATCTGATTTTCCGGCAGTATTTCGTCGGCTCTCAAGAGGCGGCGCAGTTCGGTCTCACGCAGAAACTGGTGAATCTGAAGTTCCTGGGCATGGGCTGGTATTCACCCCCGCCCGATTCCCCGGCGATCATCGCCCGCACCTTCTTCCACAGTGACTGGACGCTGCCGATCGTGCTGCTCGTGATCGGAATCATCGTCTCAAAGGTGACCTGGTTTACTTCTGGGTATGTCCTGTTCAGACTGGTCTCTGACCGCGAACAGTTGCCCTTTCCCACGGCACCACAAGCGGCGCTCGGTGCCATGGCGTTGGCAGAAGAGAGCGGCTCGGAGGAGCAGAGCTGGAAGTGGCCCTGCTTTACCATCGGTGGGGCGATTGGGCTGGTCTTCGGACTGATCTATGTGGCAGTACCCGCCTTGACCGAGGCCTTTGCGGGCGTGAAGGTGGTGATCCTGCCGAACCCCTTTGCCGATCTGACGCCCGTTCTTGGGCGTTTTCTCGGCGGCACCCCCATTGCGATTCCCTTTACGCTGTCACCGATCTTCATCGGACTGCTGGCGCCATTCTGGGGAATCATGGGTGCCTTCGCGGCGGTCGTGTCCTTTGTCGTGATCTCGCCCATGCTCCATCACTACGGCATGATGCCGCGATGGGTGCCGGGTATGGACGCGGTTCAGACGCAGATCACAGCAGGTGTGGATTTCTGGTCGCCCTTCGCCATGGGCGTCACTCTTGCCCTGGCCATCATCAGTTTTGTGCAGGTTTTCCGTACGGGGAAAGAACGATCCACCGATAAGGAGCACGCCAAAGAGCATGGCGAAGATCACTCCACGTGTCGCCACCCCGACTGTAAGAATCAATCCCAGGTCCGTGGTTACTGTCTGAAGCATCTGAATCGCGGTGATTTCCCTCTGTGGATCTGCATCACCCTGTTTTTCGTCGCTGCCGCCTATCCGATCATCCTTGCGAAGACGCTCTTCCCCGTGCTCATCACGACGGGCATGCTCATCCTCATCATGGTCATGGCTTTCGTCTATGCACCCATGATGTCCTTCGTGTCAGCCCGCCTCGACGGCCTTGTGGGACGAAACATCGTGATTCCTCATCTGCACGAGGCGACGGTCTTTCTCACCGGCTATCGTGGCGTGGAGATCTGGTTTGTCCCGCTTGCGGGGTCCGACTTCGGTGGCAACGCTGAGATCTTCCGTGTCATCGAACTGACGGGAATGAGATTCAGATCTCTGCTGAAGGCAGAGTTTCTCATGGTTCCCATCGTCCTGGGGGCAAGTCTGCTCTACTGGAGTTTCCTGTGGCGCTTGGCGCCGATTCCCTCCGATGCCTACCCGTATGTCCAGACCTTCTGGCCCGCCCAGGCCTTCGCCTCTGCCGTGAGGTATTCGGCGACGCAGTACAGTCTGACGTATCGGACAGGGGAAGAGGTGGAGGGACAGATCGTGCAGGACGGCGAGTTTGTCTGGAATCCAGCGAATCTGCAGGACAAGAGCATCTATTACTGGCGTATGCGAGTGACGGACGAGCTTGCTGTCCGCAACCCCCAACTGCGCAAATACGGCGAGTGGACCCAGAGTGGTTACTTCTATACCGACTTCACCGGTAGCGGAGGTACCCGGGCACCGCCGGAAATCGTGGCCAATCGGTCAGATCTGGACGTCCTGCAGGTCGGACTGCCGGAGCCGGAGATGGTTTGGCCAATGGACGGCGACGTCGTCTCCGATCCCGACCCGCACATGCGTGCCGCCGTGCCGCCTGAGTGGGAGGGTCGACTCGAGATCGTCTTCCAGCTCGACACAGACCCGGAGTATCTCGGCGACTTCTATCAGGGGTCGGCGGATACGCCGATGTTCTTCAAGATCTACTGGGAGGATCTCGACTACACTGGCGACGGTCGCGATGACGACCTGGATGGCCTGATTGATGAAGAGTATCTGAATCAGAAGGACGACGATGGCGACGGCGAGATCGATGAAGACGTCCACCATCCCTTGCGAGGGCGCAAGTGGCCGATCATGGCTCTGGGACTGGGATTTGCGATCGTCCTCTACACCGTTCTGAGCTTCTTTGGCATGCCCATGTTCTTTGTCTGGGGATACATCGGCGGTGTCGCGCAGGTCGGGGTGGCGACCTTCTTCAATCTCTTTACCGAGTTTATCGGTGCACTGATCGCGCGACGGTACTTCTGGAAGAAGTATGGCAAGCAGGAATGGAGGCGTTATGCCATGGTCCTGGCCGTCGGCTACGGCGTGGGTCTCGCCCTGGTCGGCATGTTCTGTGCGGCGATCCTGATGATCCGAAAGGCCGTTTCCGCAACAGTGTTCTAAGCTCTATCCTCTGCCTGCTGCACGGATTCCCTCCGTCTCGTCGATGCCCCGCAGGACGAGCGCTCCTGCAAGCAGCAGCATGACCACCACAGACATGCCTGCCTGCTGCGAGTCGAAAAGATCTGTCAGTATCCCCAGCAGCAAGGGCCCCACAAAGGCCGTGGCCTTTCCTGAAAAGGCATAGAGACCGAAGAACTCGCTCTCCTTCGATTCGGGTACGAATCGTGCCATCAGGGAACGGCTCGCCGCCTGTACAGGGCCGGACAGCAGGCCGATGACGATGGCGGCCGCCCAGAACAGACTCCGGTCCTGTGTCAGCACCGCACCTCCAGACGCGGCGATGAGGCCAATGACGCTGACCTCGATCGTCCGTTTTCCGCCGTACCGATCGTCAAAGAACCCGAAGAGAAATGCGCCGATTCCGGCAGCGATGTTGAGGGTCAGCCCGAAGATCATCAATTCGTCGAAGGTGAAGCCGAGGGTCCCCGTCACATAGATGCCCCCGAAGGTGAAAACCGTCACCATGCCGTCGTTGTACAGCAGTCGTGCCACCAGCAGACGTGCGATCTGACGATATCGCCGAATGTGACCGATCGTATCGGCCAATTTGCGGAAGGCATCTGCCGCCACCGACCACGATGCCGCAGAGGTTTGGGCAGACTGGGGCTCCTTCACCCAGAGAAAAAAGGGCACACTGAACACGGCAAACCAGGTGGCAACCAGAAGATTGACGGCTCGCACGTGTTCGCCATCGGTGGCAAAGCCGAACCAGGGCGTGTCGGTACTGATGAATCCGAACATGGCGATGGCCATGCAGAGCAGGCCCCCTAAATATCCTACGGCCCAGCCGATCCCAGAGAGTCGTCCGACCCGATCGATGGACACCAGATGGGGGAGGAAGGCATTGTAGAACACGCTGCCGATCTCGAAGGCGACGTTGGCAATGACGAACCATATCAGGGCGGTAAGGATCTGGCCCTGTGTTGGGAAGAAGAGTCCTGTCGTGGCCACCACGCACAGGGCCGTCGTCCCCAGCAGAAAAGCCCGTCGACCGCCACAGCGATCGGCGATGGCGCCGAGGGTGGGGGAGAGCAAGGCGACACAAATGCTGCTGATGGCCACTGCCCGTGACCAATACATGGTCCCTGACACGGAATCTGTGGCGATGGCTCGTGTGAAGTAGGACGAGTAGACGAAGGTGACGATGAGGGTCGTGAAGGAACTGTTGGCGAAGTCATATAGGGACCACCCCAACAACGCCCGACGATCGCCGTCGGTATGAGAACCCATGTAGACGCCGCTCCCTGGTTGTGTTCAAGAGTAGCGATGCGTCGGGCGATCTGTCTACTGCGGCTTGCGGGCGCCCGAGGCAGGTGGTTGGTTGAGGTCACGCACAACCAACACAGGAGGCTGACGGAAAGTGTCCGAACGCGAGTTGGAGGGGAAGATGGCCCTCGTCACGGGAGCCACAGGTGGGATCGGTCCATCGATCTGTCACGAACTGGTAGAGGCGGGCGATGCTATCCTCGTGCATGGCCACACCCAACTCCAGGCGGCCGATGCTCTGGTTCGCGAACTGGACTCCTGCGGTGTCGCCGCCCACGCCGTCTGCAGCGATCTGACCGAGCCGACATCCGCAGAGCCCCTGGTTTCAGAGGTCGTCGACCGACTGGGTGGCCTCGACATCGTCGTGAACAATGCAGGGGTCACATTGGGGGGCGTCGGGGTCGAGGACACGGATCCGGCGGACTGGCTGCGCGTGACGGACATCAACCTTCACAGTGTTTTCTATGTCTGCCGGGCGGCCATTCCCGCCCTGCGACAGCGGGGTGGTGGATGCATCGTCAATGTCGCCTCGAACATCGTCAATTCCCTGCCCGGTGGCAGTGCCGCTTATGCGACGACGAAAGCTGGTGTTGTGGCGCTGACGAAGGTGTTATCAAAGGAGGTCGCTCACGAGGGCATTCGCGTGAATGCCCTGTCTCCCGGTTTGATCGCAGCGGGGATGGGGCAGGGCGCCATCGAGCGTCGGACGGTCGACCAGATGGGCCGATTCCTTGAGTCTATTCCCAGCCGGCGCCCAGGCACGGCGCGTGAGATCTCTGCCGTGGTCCGTTTTCTGTGCTCGCCTGGAGCCAGCTACCTAACGGGGCAGAATGTAACCGTGAATGGTGGCGATCGAACCGAATCGTATCAATAGCCGAACATGACCGCCGGGACTTCGCTGCTTCTTAGGCAACCACGTCGATGTCACGAGAGTTAGGTGACGCGCCGGTGCCCGTCGAAGGCTCATCATCGTCGCCCTCTTGTCGGGACGTCTGATCACGGCGGGCCTGTTGCTGAAGATTTCCCTGGTCGGCGTCCCGATCCACGCGATTTTCCGGGCCACCACTCTCTTCCGTCGGGACAGGGCGAGCCTGGTCGAGCGCCCGTTCGTCGGCCAGACGCATCGCGCCGTTTCTTTGCGCCTGATCTGGACTCGATTGCTGGATCTGCTGCTCGCGAGAGGCGAGAGGCGCTTTTGAGAGGTTGTCCTGTAAATCAATGGGACGCATGTGTTTCCGTGCCCGTTAGCCTTTCAGGGTAGACCGTTCCCTATGTACCCATTCTGAGGGCCACGCGTCAAGGGGGTAGGTCTGGTTGCGCCATCGAAACGGATTCACCCTCATCGGAGATGAGACCTCATCTCCGATGACTCATGATCCAGTAGATGATCCCCCCGATTCCGAACAGAATGAGTGCATTCCACTCGAAGTAATACAGCGCTACCATAGCGGCGATGGCTGCCATCACACGCTGTTCACGCGGGTTCATGGGCCGTCTCCTTCGGTTTCAGCTAGAGTGAGGTAGACGCGGCGCATGGCCTCCAGTTTGCCGGGGTCTTTGGCAACGCTGTCGAGGGTGAACATCATTACCCCCGTAGTCCGACCACTGCTACCGTCGGTGAGAACTCGAGCAAATTCCTCCGGTTCGACACGTGGTTGTCGTGAGCCTGGACGATCGGCCACAGCCGGGGAAACGCATCGCCCTGCAGATCGAAGCGCTCACCGAAGTAATCGACGTATTCCTTCACATAGGCCGGGGTCTTGCCGGATCGGCCATGGTATATCATGGGACTGAAGACATCGACAAAGGGCGCCAGTTCGGTGAAGTCGAGGCCCAGGCAGCGGCGTCGCACGCTGGCAAGGTCGTCGTCCTTCCAGGCGACCTGATAGTTTCCGACCAGAGCCTGGGGATTGTGGGCCTTGACGATCTGGTGGATCTCCCGGGCCCAATCGGCCAGGACCGACACGCGCCAGTCCTCCCATTGGCGAGCCGCGTGCATGAAGATCCATTCGGACCGTTCTTCCATAGGCCCATCGGGAACGGTGACACCCGACGCCTCCTGAAATGAGGTCAGGCACGAGTTGTTGAAGCAGGTCTTTTCGAAGATAGGATAGGGATCTTCGAACTGGGCATGCCAGTGGAGATAGTCCGTCCACACGCCGTCGAGGGAAGGCAGCTCGCGGAGCAAGTCCCGCAAAGCCTGCATTCGATACGCGCGGAATCCTGGATCGGTCGGGCACGCCCCGAGAAACCATGTGGCTGGCTCGACAGGTCGACCTGCCTCATCGAGCGGGTGGGCCTCCGGATGATGGGCCACGTAGTCGCCGTATTTGCCATTGAGGGTGGTGAATTCAGCGAACACGCGACATCCTTCAGACCGAGCTCGCTCGACGGTCTGTACGTCGAGACTGGCGCCATGGATGAACACGGCATTTACACCGTATTCATCTAATCGAAACCCTTGTTCCCAAAAGGATCGCGGATGTCCGTAGGTACCTCGGATCATCTGTGGCAGATCAGTCATGGGTCGTCGATCCGGCTGAGCTGGGAGGGATTGAACCAGGGTGAGGCCTACCAGGATAGCGAGCTGCACACACACGAGATTCTCGGTCCGATTTTGCAGGGGGACGAGTCGATTACCGATCGAAGATGCCCGGCAAGTATGGTTCGGCCCATCGGGCTGAGCAAGCCTCGACACAGGGGAGCATGAACAAGGATGAACATTCAGCACACGGACCTTGAGATCCAACGTGAACCCTTCGCACGCCCTTTCGCCTTCAAGGGTTCTGCCTTCCACGAGAAATGGAATCTCCTGGTCCGCCTTCGGGACGAGTCCTCCATCGAGTCCTTCGGTCTCGGAGGATTGGCTGTCCTGTGGTCTGATGCGCGTGTCTTTNCGCGTCATTCGGAGATGGGTGGCAATGCGCTTATGGTGGCCGTTCTGGAGCGCGGCCTGGCGCTGGCACGGCAGATGGGGGAGGTGCGCCACCCCAAGGACCTGCTCTNGGGGNTTTTGCCCGACGTGGAGGAATACGCCCGCCACGTCACCGGGGTGGAAGATCTGTCTAGGACCTTCGTCCTCAATGCCCTCGTGGCTCTCGACAATGCGGCATGGGTTCTGTGGGCACGCGCCAACTCGATACGTGACTTCGATGCGCTGATCCCGGCCCGTGCCGCGGCCGGACTGGGGGATCGCCAGCAGCAGATCGCCCTGGCCCCTGCCGTGGGATACAACATGCCCGATGAGCAGATCCAATCTCTTCTGGGGCAGGGGGCCGCGGTCCTGAAGGTGAAAATCGGCCACCCTGGCGAAGAAGAGGAGATGGTGGCTGGCGATATCGCCGGCCTGACGCGTCTACACTCCTTGGTGGGAGATGCTCCCACATCGCTGACCACCGACGGCCGCGTCGCCTACTATCTAGATGCCAACGGTCGGTATCGTCACCGTGGCCCCCTCGAACGTGTGCTGGATGCGGCCGAAACAATGGGACTGACCGACCGCATTCTGCTACTGGAGGAACCCTTCGCCGCAGACGTAGTGGACGAGGTTGATGTTCACGGGCTGCCCGTTCGTGTCGCCGCTGACGAGAGTCTGCATGATCCGGCGGACGTGAAACGGCGTCANGAACTTGGTTATGGAGCAGTGGCCATCAAGCCTGCGGGAAAGACTCTGAGTGTCGCCTTCGAGATGATCGAGCAAGCTCAGAGAAACGACATGACAGCTTTCGTCGCCGACAACGCGTGTGTGCCCTGGTTGGTGGAGTGGAACAAGAACGTCGCCGCTCGACTGCCTGCGTTTCCGGGTGTTCGGGGTGGGTTGATCGAATCGAATGGGGCAGAGAACTACGGGCGTTGGCTACAGATGTTGGCCGAACACCCCTGTGCCGGGGCACCATGGCTGGCCGCTCGAGCGGGTGCATTCCACCTCGACGACGACTACTGGCACCAGTCAGGTGGGATCTTCCTCGACCCGAGTCCCTTCGATCGATTGCTCAGAACATGAAACGGACGTGGTTCAGTCCGCCGGGGCGAGGTCCTGCAGGTCGGTGCGATAGACCCACGTGTCTTCATGTACGTAGTGTGTGGCAAAGGCCAGCCTNGGCACATCGGTGGTCCGATTTGCGTAGGAGCCATGGACCGTGAGACTTGAGAAAAAGACGCCCCCACCCGCGCCGACCTCCAGATACTCCACGTCGTCGCCGCCGATGCTATGGATGTCGTGGGAGGTCATGGTCTGCGTCCAGGATTCTCCGTCGGGTCCTCGCATCTCGTAGTCCTGTTCCCAATCGGCGTGCTGATCCGATTCCCGCACGCGCCCTGCGTCGAGCAGTCCCTTGCGGTGGCTCCCCGGCACGACGACCAGACCACCATTGTCTGGCCCCGTCTGGCTGAGGGCGACCCAGCAAGCCATCAACGTATTCGGCTCGTTACGGATGTAGTGAGTGTCCTGATGCAGGGCCACCCCTGTTCCACCGGCCGGCGCCTTGGCCATATACATGGTCTGTACGATCCGCGGGCGNCCACCCACCAGTTGACCGACTCTGCCCACGATCCCTTCGTGACGAGCGATCGAGGCATAGGATGCTTTGGTCTGATGATTCTGGAGACCCGCTGGCCGCTCGTCTCCGTAGGCTTCGTCCTGACTCAGAAAGTTGCCCACCTCTTCGGCGGAGAGAAGGTCGGGAACCACGACGAAGCCCTGCTCCTGGTAGTGCCGTAGTTGGGCATCGGTAAACGTCGTTTGCATGTACAGCTCCACAAAGAGGAGAGTTGGCGTCGTGCCAGGGCATCCGCGTTGGGGCGTAGCGCGATCGGGCGTTTCAGAATATCATCGGAGGCCCATGCCGGCAAGATGGCAAGAACCAGGAGGGAAGATTGACGGACAGCAGACAACGACCTGATTGGGATGAGTACTACATGCGGATCGCCATGGCCGTACGATCACGAGCCGACTGCGTCGGTAACCGAGTAGGAGCCGTCCTGGTGTTGGATGACCGGATCATCTCCACTGGCTACAACGGAACACCGGCGAACATGCCCAACTGCACCGAGGGGGGATGCCTGCGGTGTTCCCAGCGCGAGCGCTTCGAGTCGGGCAAGGCGTATGATCTGTGTATCTGTGTTCACGCCGAGCAGAATGCATTGCTTGCGGCAGCCCGCTTTGGCATCGCCACCGAAGGGGCCCGGATCTACTCTACCATGCAGCCCTGTTTCGGTTGTACTAAGGAACTGCTGCAAGCCGGTATCCATCGCGTCCACTATTTGCACGACTGGGTCTATCCAGATGACGAGATGCAGAACACCTACCAACTGCTGCAGGGGAATTTCCAGGACGGTATGCACGAGGTCGACATCGAAGACGAGGAGGCGAACTGGGCTGTCTCCCTGGGAAGGGTCCCTGAATAGGCCCGAATAGATTTCGTTTTGGATTTGGCGGATTTTTGTATTTTTGTGCAATTGCCAACCCGTGCGGCAAGCGAATACCTACTGGCGCGGTAGCGCTTGCCTGACGGACACGGCGACAACCAGCCATGACGACGAATCTTCCTCCTGATCCGATCGGGTCCCTTCCTTCTGACGTTCCAGGGTCGCCCCTGGGATCGTTGACAGACCCACAGGCCGAGCTTGGTGTTCAGGGGATGCTGCGATCTCTCGAAGAGATCTGCCGCGACGTCGTCGATCATGTGCCAGACATCGTCTACCGGCTCGATGGAGAGGGCAACATGCGACTCCTCGAGCGATCCGGCTACAGAATCGTCACTGCCGCTACCGGAGAGCGGGGCCTCGAGATCTTTGAAGCGCAGGCTGATGTGATCGATCTGGTCTTGCTGGATCTGTCCATGCCGACCATGTCCGGTCACGAAGTGCTGTTGCGCATTCGTGAAATGAACAGCGAGGCACACGTCCTCATTCTCACCGGATACGCCATTGGGGATATCGACTTTGATACGGCCGTGTTGCGAAAGCCCTTCACCATCGCCGAACTCGAGTCCAAGATCATCGAGGCCCTACGCTGATCAGGCTCACCAGACTCGACGACTCTCTGCCCCCATCTGCATCAGCTGCATATCAACCGAGCGCCATTGCCTGACTTAGAGCGCATCGGTGGCTTGCTACAGTCCGCCATCGACGCTGGTGCCTTTACCGGCGTTCAACTGGCGGTTGAACTCCGTGGCGAGTCTCTGGAGTTGTGCCTCGGTGAAGCCTCTGCAGGTGAGCCCATGTCGCCGGGACACCTCCTGCCCTGGCTGTCCGCCGGCAAACCACTGACGGCGATCGCCTGGGCGCAGCTGTGGCAGGCCGGCCGGATCGGACTCGATGATCCTATCGTCGAGCACATTCCCGAGTTTGGTCAGCGCGGCAAGGCAGCGATTACTTACCGACACCTGCTTACCCACACGGGTGGCTTTCGCTCGATGGTCGATGTGGACAGTCGACAGCCCGACTGGCCAGCCGAAGTGGACCGAGTCTGTCGTGCTCGTCTCGAGCGCGATTGGATCCTCGGACGACGAGCTGGATATCAGGCTCGCGGAAGTTGGTACATCCTGGGGGAGACGCTGCAGCGATTGACCGGTAGGCCGCTGGCCGACATCGTCCGCGTGGACATCTGCGAGCCGGCGGGTCTGGAAGACGTGTGGTTGGAGATGCCGGCGCAGAGGTTCAGCGACTACGGGAGCCGTATTGGCGAGCTCTTCGACACCACCGATCCGTCGAACCCGATCTCCGAGGAAGACATCTGGGGACCTGACGCGGCCGGAACCTGCGTGCCGGGCACCAGTGCTCGAGGTCCCATGCGGGATCTGTGCCGCCTCTATGCAACACTTCTGCGAAGAGATGGCACTCTACTCGGGCCACCAGCCCTCGAAGCGATGGTCGCCAGACAGCGCTCGGGTCTGTTCGACGAAACCTTCCGCCACTCTCTGGATTGGGGCCTCGGATTCGTGCTCGATTCGAATCATCACGGCGCCGATACCGTGCCCTACGGATATGGCCGGCACGCGTCATCGCGGGCTTTTGGTCACGCCGGTGCTCGATGTGTGAGTGGCTTCGCCGACCCCGAATCCGAACTGGCCGTGGCCCTCGGCGTGAATGGTCGATTGGCGCAAACGGCCCACGTTGACCAATTTCGAGAGTTCCTGACGGCTATCTACGAGGATCTGGAGATACCCGGTTCCGATCTGATGACGACGATGGAGAGTACATGAAGGCTTCCGATCTGTTCATCAAAGCGCTCGAGGCTGAGGGCGTAGAGCACATCTTCGGTATCCCTGGCGAGGAGAATCTCGATTTCCTCGATTCGATGAGGGGTTCGAAGATCCGTCTTATTCTCACGAGGCACGAACAGGCGGCAGGCTTCATGGCCGCCACATACGGGCGTCTCACCGGCAAGGCGGGTGTCTGTCTATCAACGCTGGGCCCTGGGGCGACCAATTTCGTCACCGCCGCCGGGTATGCCCAGTTGGGCGCCATGCCGATGATGATGATCACCGGACAGAAACCGATCAAAACGAGCAAACAGGGCCGCTTCCAGATCGTCGACATCGTCGAGATGATGAAACCCCTGACGAAATACACGCACCAGATCGTCAGCGGCGAGAACATCCCCTCCCGAGTTCGAGAGGCCTTCCGGTTGGCCGAGGAGGAGCGACCGGGCGCAGTGCATCTGGAGCTTCCCGAAGATATCGCCGCCGACCCCGTCACGGAGACACGCCTGTTTCCGAAGGATCGTGTGCGCCGTCCGATTGCCGAAGAGAAGGCGATCTTCCGCGCCGTCGAGATGATCGAGAAAGCAAAGCATCCCTTGTTGGTCGTCGGTGCGGGCGCCAACCGCAAACGGTCTTCACGGATTCTGAGTCAGTTCGTGGACGAGTGCGGGATTCCCTTCATCAGCACGCAGATGGGGAAGGGCGTCATCGACGAGCGTCACAAGCTCTATCTGGGCAACGCTGCCCTGTCGTCCAACGATCCACTTCACTGCGCCGTCGAACGGGCCGACCTGATCATCAACGTCGGTCACGACGTGGTCGAAAAGCCGCCCTTCTTCATGGATCACGATGGTTTTCAGGTGATCCACGTGAACTTCAATTCAGCCGAAGTCGATCCCGTGTACTTCCCGCAGTTAGAGGTAATCGGCGATGTGGGCAACTCCGTCTGGCAGATCATGCAACACCTGGAACGCCAAGATCACTGGGATTTCGACTACTACCTGCGGGTCAAGGACTGGGTCCATGAACTCACTCGCGAGGGAGAGGACGCGGACAGCTTTCCCGTACTTCCGCAGCGGTTAGTCAAATCCGTCCGCCAGGTCATGCCCAGCGATGGGATCATCGCCCTCGACAATGGCGTCTACAAGATCTGGTTCGCCCTCAACTACGAGGCACACGAACCGAACACGGTGCTGCTGGACAACGCGCTGGCTACCATGGGAGCGGGCCTGCCCTCGGCCATGGGCGCCAGAATGTGTACTGATGCCAAGGTCGTGGCCATCTGCGGCGATGGTGGTTTCATGATGAATTCGCAGGAATTGGAGACGGCAGTACGCCTGAAGATGAACCTCGTCGTTCTGATTCTACGGGATAATGCCTACGGTATGATCAAGTGGAAGCAGGCGGGCATGGGGTTGCCTGATTTCGGACTGGATCTGGGCAATCCGGATTTCGTCCGCTACGCAGAGAGTTATGGCGCCAACGGATACCGTCTGGAGAAGACGGAGGACCTCGAACCCCTGATGCAGAAGTGTCTGGACACAGACGGCGTGCATCTGATTGAGGTGCCCATGGACTACTCAGGCAACGGTAAACTGCTCGATGAAGATCTGGTGTGTCCCGCATGAGCGGTCAAGGGGAATTGCTGGAGATTCTTCTCTATACACGGCGCCGGGCCCCCGCCGAGCCTGTAGAGGAGGCCATGGCCACCGAGGGCGTGGGACTCGATGGCGATCATCCCCGCGCAGGGAAACGACAGGTGACGCTGCTGTCGGTGGAAGCCTGGCAGGAAACGATGCACCAACTCGAAGCCGACTTGCCCGCCAAGGCCCGACGAGCAAACCTCGTGGTGCGCGGCATCGACCTGGCGGCCAGCATCGGACGACGGATTCGTATCGGAGAAGTGGAACTGCAGATCGAGGGGGAGACGACCCCCTGTGATCTGATGGAATTGCAGCGCTCCGGTCTACGCGATGCCCTGGAGCCAAAGATGCGAGGTGGCGTCTTCGGCTGCGTCACCGTCGGTGGATCTATGCGAACGGGCCTGTCGGTTGACGTGCTCGACTAACCGTGCACTTCCACGTCGCAGGCAACACCGTCTTCGATCTGCGGATCGCCCAATGGCCCGATGCCGAGGCCGCAGGCGCTGACGGTTGGACCGCAAGCAATGTGGTGCTCACCGATGATCCGCCGACACCGATGCTGGGCGGCTGCGGGGCCGCACCGGCCTACGCGCTTGCGCGACTCTCCCACGGGCTGAATACGGTCAGGCTCAATACGAGCCTCGGGGCAGACCTGTTCGGTGGACTGGCGCACCTCTGGCTTGTACACGCCGGCGTCGCTCTGCTCGCGCCGCCCGAACCTGGTGTGGCGACGTCCACTCACATCATTCATGCCGAAGCCGAACGTCGGCGCAGCGCCTTCTATCGAGGGCATCGCGTCGACTGGTGTCGCTCTCTCGAGGCGCCCACACCCGACTGGTTTCTGGCGGCTGGATACGGTCTGGTGGAGGCCGCCGATGCCGATGAATTAACCGAGGTGTGCAGTGAGTTGGCGAAAAACGGTAGCCAGATTGTTGTTGATCCTGGCCCGTGGTTCGCGCAGTGTGCCACGGCAGATCAACTGTCACCTCTCTGGCCCCATGTAGATGTTCTGCTGGGAACGGCCGACGAACTAGGCCCTCATGTGGAGGACCATATCGAGGTGGACGACCTTCCGAAGGCGTTGCTGAAACTGGGCGTTCGCACGGCCATCGTGAAGCGAGGTGCTGAGGGGGCCAGTTGGGCTCAGCGTCAGAATGACGGCCACACCCAGACCTTCGCGGTGGATGACGGCTACAGCGTTGGAGCGGGGGATACCTTCAACGCTCGGCTCGTATTCGGTTTGGCCCGCGGAGACGAGTTGTCCGATGCAGTACGAGCCGCCTGCGGGCTGGCGACGCGGGTCGTGACCGAGGGACGCGGTGTGCTGGGGGCGTTCGGAGATCACCCCACCGTAGAGGGGCTCGATACCTGGCTGTGATCTGTCCGGCGTGCCGGTGGGCCCGCTATACCTTGACACAAAGTGACGGCCCCGGTTATACTTCGACAAGTGGACTGAAAAGTCCGGCAACTCGTTCCCGGAGTGAACTTTGGATGTCTCTGGACCGGCGAAATAAAGGCCGACGTAATATCGCGGTCGTTCGCCGCCCGCTGCAGCAGCGCGTGGCGATGGCATCCGTTCTCTCCACCCCTCTCCCTACAACTACTACGCCGCCTGCGCGAGCAGGCGTGACGATGGCGGGAGGCTGAGTGTCGCTGAACTGAGGCGCACTCGAAGACCGTTCGGGCAAGGCCCGGACGCACGTAGCTGACACCCATCGTCGATAGGCTCGACGGTGGGTTTTTCATTGAAATCGAGAGCCGCAAGGCCGGAGCAAAGACGTGAAAATTGGTATCAGAGAAGGTGAGGTTCTCGAGCACGAAGGACCCGCGACGCTAAAGGAAATCCTCGTCGAGCACGACAAGTCTCTGCTCAAGGAGTTTATCGCCGCCCGGACGGCAGCCGATGAGCAGGTCGACTTCCATACGGAGCTAGCCGACGACGCCGAGGTGCAATTGATCCGGTGGGATGCCGACGAAGCCGCCTGGATCTATCGTCACAGCATGTCGCATGTCATGGCACAGGCTGTTCGTCGACTGTTTCCAGATGTGAAACTCGCCATCGGCCCCGCGATCGACGATGGCTTCTACTACGACTTCGACGCGCCGGAACCGTTCACGCAGGAGGATCTGAATAAGATCGAGAAGGAGATGAAGCGCGTCGGCAAGCAGAACCATCGTTTTGAGCGTGAAGAGGTCTCCCGCGAGCAGGCCCGTGAACTGCTGATCGACGAGCCGTACAAGCTCGAGATCATCGACGATCTGGAGGATGACCAGTCCCTGACATTCTACAGGGATGGGGACTTTGTCGACCTGTGCCGAGGTCCGCACATGCTCAGCACGAGCCAGGTGAAGCACTATAAGCTGTTGAGTGTGGCCGGGGCGTATTGGCGGGGTGACGAGAAGCGGAAGATGCTCCAACGGATCTACGGAACGGCCTTCGCGACACGCGAAGCCCTTGATGAGCACATGCACATGCTCGAAGAGGCCAAGAAACGCGACCATCGCCGACTCGGGCAGGAACTCGATCTATTCTTCTTTGACGACGAGGTGGGGCCTGGCTTGCCCATGTGGCAGCCGAAGGGCACGGTGCTGATCGAGGAACTCGAAAAGTTGGCGAAAGAGACGGAGACAGCGGCGGGCTACGACCGTGTGCGCACGCCACACATCTGCAAAGAGTCGGTATATCACACGAGTGGCCATCTACCGTATTACCAGGAATCAATGTTTCCACCGATGGAGCTGGATGGGACGACGTACTACCTGAAGCCGATGAATTGTCCGCATCATCACAAGATCTTCGGCTCTTTGCCCCGTTCCTATCGAGACATGCCATTGCGACTTGCCGAATATGGTACGTGTTATCGGTATGAGCAGTCGGGAGAGTTGTTTGGTCTGATGCGGGTGCGCTCGATGCAGATGAACGACGCGCATATCTACTGTCGCCTCGACCAGTTCGAGGAAGAATTCCTCGCCGTGTGTCGCATGTATCTCGATTACTTCGAGTTGCTGGGCATCGAAAAGTATGTCATGCGATTCAGCACCCACGATACGGAGGGTCTCGGCAAGAAATACGTTGATGCCCCGGAGTTGTGGAAGAAGACGGAGGACATGGTGCGCCGCACGCTGGAGCATGGGGGCATCAACTACGAGGAAGTCTCCGGAGAGGCCGCTTTCTATGGCCCGAAGATCGACGTCGAGATCTGGAGTGCCATCGGTCGGGAGTTCTCGATGGCCACAAATCAGGTCGACTTTGCCGTGCCGGAACGATTCGGGCTCTCGTACGTGAATAGCGACGGGGAAGATGAGGTCCCGCTGTGCATCCATCGGGCTCCTCTGGGCACGCATGAGCGCACGGTGGGATTTCTCATCGAACACTACGCAGGCGCTTTCCCGGTCTGGTTGGCGCCGGTACAGGCGGTGGTGTTGCCCATCGCGGAGCGCCATGCCGAGTACGGTCAGCGCGTACTGGAGGCCTTGCTCGAACAAGGTGTGCGGGCTGAGGTCCACGCGGATCAGACGCTCAACTACCGAATCAGAGCCGCGCAGAAACAGAAGGTGCCGTACATGATGATCCTGGGTGATCGCGAAGTGGAGGAGCTGCAGGTATCCATTCGCGAACGCAGCGGCGAGAATCTCGATCCCATGTCGCTTGACGCCGTCGTGCAGATGATGGGCGAGAAGATTCGTTCACGCAGCGGCGAACTCCAGTAAGCAGGCAAGCAGCCAACTGTGGGGAAGGGTCGTAAGCGGGTCAGTCGGTGGCAGCAAATCCGTCACGGCGCGACCGTCGTTTGGCGCTTTCGTTATCACCTGTTGTGTGCGGCTGTCGCCCTGGGACTCTGGAACACGGCTGTCATTAAGCCATTNCGTGTCTTCGTGGTCATGGTGCACGAAGTGAATCATGCGGCGGCGGCGCTGGCCACGGGAGGCGAGGTGATCGAGATGCGCACCGCGTGGGACGAGTCGGGGCACACGATCAGTTCCGGGGGATTCGTACCCNTGATCTGTTCCGCAGGCTATCTGGGGTCTGCCCTTCTCGGGGCACTGTTGATCTGGTCCGGTGCTCTACCGCAATTGCAGAGGGTCTCCCTGCTCGTGGTGGGTGCCACCACGATGGGGATGACCATGTCCTTCACCCCCGTTGGAGAAAAGGACTTCTATCTGGGGATCTTTGGAGGGCTGGCACTNATGGCGATGGCCATGCACTCAAGCCGGACAGGAGAGGCAGGTGCGGTCTGGTTGGGCGTCATGCTGTGTATCTACAGCTTGTTCGACTTCCTCACCGATCTGATGCAGTTTGCAGAGTTCACAGACGCGGGAATCCTGGCTCGTCACTGGCAGATGCCCTGGTTGGCGTATCCCATCGCCATCACCTGGTCGATCTTTTCGATCTGGGTGATGATTCGAGCCATGTCCGCCCTTGTTCGACACGAAAAATCCAACTGATGCCGAAGAGATCGATGATCGCAGGGCGACAGACACGACGGGAGAATTATCCAACATGCGGATGAGCAGGCTCTTCAGCCAGACGTTGCGCGAGGCGCCGGCCGATGCCGAGGTGGCCAGTCACATTTTGCTGATGCGTGCCGGTTTCATCCGGCAGCTGGCCAGTGGAATCTTCAGCTATTTGCCGTTGGCTCAACGAGCTCTGAGCAAGATTGAACAGGTGATCCGCGAAGAGATGGAGGCCATCGGCGGTCAGGAGATCAAGATGCCGGTCGTCCACACCGCCGACGTGTGGAAGGCTTCGGGGCGCTATGAGGAGTACGATGAGTCTCTGACGCGTTTTCATGACCGTCACGGTCGAGACATGGTTCTGGCCACCACGCATGAGGAGATCGTCGCAGATCTGGCGACCAAGGAGATCCGTTCCTATCGCCAGTTTCCACAGATGATCTTCCACTTCCAGACCAAGTGGCGAGACGAGGCGCGCCCCACGTCGGGGCTACTGCGGGTTCGTGAATTTACCATGAAGGACTCCTATTCCCTCGACGCGACACAGGAGGGGCTCGAAACCCAATACCGAGCCCACTATCAGGCCTACTTCAACATCTTCCATCGTTGCGGGCTTGCGGCACTCGCAGTGCGATCGGATGTGGGCATGATGGGCGGCAGTGCGGCGCACGAATTCATGTATGTCAACGAGGTTGGCGAGAACACGTTGGCCATCTGTGACAACTGCAACTACTCGGCCAACACAGAAGTGGCCCGCTTTGCCAAGCCGCCAGTCGATCAAGGAGCCCTAGAGGAGACGGAAAGGGTCGCGACGCCGGACACATCGACGATCGCTGATCTGACCGCCTTGCTCGGTATTCCCGAGAGTCGCACCGCGAAAGCCGTATTCCTGATGGGACGCTTCAAACCAGAAACGCCCGAAGAGGGGACTACCGAACGCCTGGTGATGGCGGTGATCCGTGGCGACCTCGAGGTGAACGAGATCAAACTGGCCAATGCCGCCGGCGTGCTGGCGCTACGTCCGGCGCACGATGAAGAGATTGCTGCCGTCGGTGCCGTCGCCGGTTACGCATCTCCCATCGGGCTGANGGAAGGGACGCTGATCGTCGCCGATGATTCTATCGAGGCCTCACCCAATCTCGTGGCTGGTGCCAACGAAACAGGTTTTCACATCCGTAATGTGAACTACGGACGTGATTGGCAGGCCACCGTCATCGATGATATCGCCCTGGCCGAAGAAGGACATGCCTGTGCTGACTGTGGCACCGCCCTGCGCACCGTTCGCGGCGTGGAGGTGGGGAATATCTTCCAGTTGGGTACGCGATACACCGATGCGCTCGGTGCCAGCTATCTCGATGAGAATGGCAAGGCGCAGTCGGTGATCATGGGCTCATACGGTATCGGTATTGGCAGACTGCTCGCCTGTGTTGCGCAGGAATACAACGACGATGCCGGGCTTCGGCTCCCCGTCACCGTTTCACCCTTCGAGGTTCACATCGTCTCCCTGGCCAAGGGCGAATCCGAAGCGGCCACGATGGCCCAACGGCTCTACGACGAGTTGTCCGACCAGGGTGTCGACGTCTTGCTCGACGATCGAAAAGAGAATCCGGGGGTGAAGTTCAACGACGCGGATCTGATCGGCTGCCCCCTCCGAGTCACCGTGGGTGATCGCGGCTTGAAGAAGGGCATCGTCGAGATCAAGCCAAGGGATGCGGAGGCGCCAGAGGAGGTCCCGGTAGATCAGACGATCGAGCGCATTGTCCAGGCCTTGAGATCATTGCATGAGGCGATACAGGCTACGGTTGTCGAGGTGCCCTACCACGACGCCTGATCGCTCCACTGAAAGAACCGCCGAAGAGTGGTTTCTGCACACAGAAAAGGGGACACTGACCTTGAGTCAGTGTCCCCTTTCTCGATCTCTACCCCAACCTCAGATCAGCCAGCGGCGCGAGATCTGAGTCTGGTCTGTAGTGGCAGAGCGACAGCATAAGCCACAAACAGACCATAGAACACGGTGAGCAACGCGATGGCCATTCCCGGCCCTAAGGCAGCTGGATCGTCCATGTTCTTCAGCATGAGCACCAGCCCGATGATCGTACCGATCCCGCCCATAGCCTGGGCATAGATGCCGGTGTGTTCCCAGGCGTCCGCCGCGGCGGTGAGTTGCTCTGATGTGGCATCGGCCGAAAAGACAGCACCGAACATGTTGCCAACGCCCTGACCAGCGAACAGCAGCAGGGCGAGCGCTCCCGGGATCACGAAGATGAGGGAAGGCGCGTCGATGAAGGACGACAGGTTGCTGCCAATTCCCACCATGAGAGACACGAGGATGAAAATGAAGCCGAGAAGTCGCATGAGAGATCTCCTTTTCTCATCCGGTGGTGGCGAAGGTGAGTGCGAGAATCGAATACATGCTGATCGAGAGCAGTGCCGACAGGAGGATGGCGAACGTGGCGCCTCTGCTGGCTGAGGCGTCTCTCTCGCCCGGCGTAAGCTTCGTCTGCAAGGGCAGGGCGATGACGAAGGCCAGGATGAGACCGTACATGACTGTCAGCAGGCTGATCGCCATCCCGGGCCCGATGGCAACGGGATCGTCCAGGTTCTTCAACATGATGATCCAGCCCGTCATCGTGCCGAGGCCCCCCGCAGCCAGACCAGCCATCCGAGCGGTCTTCCACCCCGCGGCGGCACGGCTCGCCTCCTCGGGGGTCAGAGAGCCCGCGTTGATACCTCTGAGCATGAGGGGGATGTCGGCGCCCGACATGAGCAGGGCGCCGAGGGTGAACCCGAAGACGATGAGGAACGACGGTGGATCGATCATCGCCGCCAGGTTTGAGCCACTGCCGACCACAAGCAGGGCAATGGCGAGAAGGAATCCGACGATAGGCATGGGACAGGCTCCTTTCCAGGCGACAGGCTATGGGTTCGTTGGTGGCAGACGACATCACCCGGTCTGGTGTTCGCCCGCCAAGCCAAAGCTACGATCAGCCCCCAGGGCTCTGGCAAGGACAATTGGCCAGCCCACCCGCCTTCCAGCCAAAACTAAGGGTGCTCTTATTCTCGATTCGCCTCAGGCACATGCGAAACCTGCTGCGGCTCGTAGCCGATGGCACGTTTAGCCTGGTCCATGTCGTATAGGGGCCAATCGCTGGCTGAGACGCCGAAGACGACTTCGTATCGCAATTCAGGCTGCAGGATGGCTCGCTCAAACAGGTGCACAGTGTCTGCATGGCCCAGCTGATGGGGGTGCTCCGGGTCGGGGCGATCTGGTTTGAAATTGCCGATGCGAACCGAAACGAAGGACAGGTCGTGCCGGTTCGCATACATGTGACCCAGCCCCTCGCCGAAGACCTTGCTGATGGAGTAGTAGCTATCTGGGAGCGGATACATGGCATTGGTCCGCTGGTTCTTCCGGCCATAGGGGCCGAGCAGCCCGGCGCGACTGGCGAAAACAAATCGTGAGACACCGGCCTGGCTTGCGGCATCCATCATCTGGAAGGTCCCGTCGAAATTGCACGCCATGACTTCGTCGAAGGGAGACCCACCCGACGGAACCCCCGCCAGATGAATGACGGCGTCCACGCCATCCATGGCCCGCCGGCAAAGGTCGGGATCGGCCACATCGCCGACGATGTGGTCCGCAATATCTGGCATGGCTACCCGGTCGACTCCGCGGATCTGATACTTCTCTCCGAGACCGGCCGCCACGACGGAGCCGATATTGCCACCCGCACCCGTCACGAGAACCCGTTTGGGCTCACGCCACGGCAGAGGCTCGATCTGATCTTCTGTGTCGGTCTTGCGATCCTCCATGGGGACATGGGATACATCCTGCGGATCGTAGCCAATCACCCGACGCCCGTGGTCAACGTCATACATGGGCCAGTCTGAGTCTGAAACACCAAAGACGACTTCGTACTTCACGCCAGGATGTGTGATCGCTGCCGTGAAGACTCGAACACAATCGCCGTGGCTCAGTTGGTGCGGATGTTCAGGAAGATCGCGGTCGGGGTTGAAGTTGCCGATCCTGACCGAAACGGCTTCCATCTCGAATCGCGAGGAGTACATGTAGCCCAGTGCTTCTCCGAAGGTCTTGCTGATGTCATAGAGGCTGTTGGGGCGGGGCAACATATCCATCGTCCGCCGCAGCCCGCCAGGGTAGCTGCCCAACAAGCCGGCACGACTGGAAAAAGCGATCCGTCGAACACCAAGTTCATGGGCCGCCTCGAATACGTTGTAGCACCCGACATAGTTGTTGTTCCGAATCTCCGGCCAGGGACGCGTCCCTGGATTGCCTCCCAGGTGAACGACCGCATCGACGCCCTCAACGGCACGCCGCACGAGGTCGAAGTCGCCGAGATCTCCGATGACCGTTTCGTCGAGATCCGGCATCTCAACGATGTCACTGCCACGAACCCGGTGCCCCTGACGTTGAAGTCCCTCGGCGACGAATCGACCGACCTTGCCGGCCGCACCGGTCACAAGTACGTGCATGGAATCGCTCCTTGGCGGTTTAGCTTGATTGTCGTTCGAGGGGGCGTCTTGCCCAGATCCACAAAGAGCCCAGGACCGTCACGCCGATCAGAATCCACACCCCGCCCTGCCACTGCAGTGTCGTGCTGCTCTGCAGCAGCAGCAGTCCGGCACCTTTAGCAGTGGTGGTGACAAAGGCGGCCAGACCATACGCCAGCAGATTGTCACGGAAGAACTGGGACAGGGCAAACGCGTACACGGCGGCGATCAGGCACGACCGGCCCAGGGCGACGAAGAACTCGATCGGTGTGTAGGCGCTTGCCCCCGCACTCGCACCGTAGAAAGCGAGCAGGGCAACGATGATGATCGAAGGACGGCGGATGACGCGGCAGGCGTAGTACACGACCACGGCGATCCACAGCGGTGCCTGCAAGGCACTGCTGAGCGCTGAAACAACGCCCGACAGCACGGGAATCACGTCGGACAATTGGCCGGGCACAGCGGGGCCGTGGATGGGGACGCTGTCTGGCAACACGCCCACAAGCCACTTCGACCACCGGTCGGCACAGAGGCTGGCGGCCCCTGCCAACAAGGACAAGCCAATCGCATCCGGCAGCCAGGCCCGAAGTGTCCCACGGCTGAGCGTGCCAAGGGTTCCCGGGAACAAAGAGGCGAACAAGCCGGAGCCGGCAATGAGCACGAGACCCATGAACAGCGTCGCCATGATCGTGACGACGGCCTGGATGATACTGAACATGCCCATAGGAATCTGCGTAGGGTAGAACACGAGGAACGTGGGTAGACCGTTGAGGAAAGCCACGAGAAACAGCGTGGCCCCGATGCCACCATACCAGATTGGTCTGCGCCACTGGATCGTTCCCACACGGATGCTGGCGATAAGCAACCACAACATGTGGAGGCCGAGCGCGGCGACACCGGCGCGGGGAATCCATTCCAACGCAGTGCGCCAAAGCGTGCTCTCGCGCCGATCTCGCAGCCACTCTTCTGGCAGCTTGATCGAACGTTCAAGATCGGCAACCGAATCTCCGGCGATGTGAACATCGTAGCGGAGTCGCGAATCCTCAACGCGGCGTGGATCCCCTTCGGGTGTCTCCCAGGCAAACCAATGGTCTCTGCGACCATCGAGTTTCTCCGACGAGACATCCTTCACTTCGAGGGCCGACGCGTCGATGCCGAAGTCGGACAATGCCTGCAGGGCGATGGCCTTGGCCTCTGCTTCGGTCAGATCGGCTCCCTCGGCGTTTTCCGGCAGCGTGTGCTTCACGCGATAGAGGGTTGTGTCATGGGGGAGGAAAGAGAGGGTCCACTCCTCCTTTTCTCCTGGTTCGAAGAACCGAACCGACCATACTGCTGTCGCCAGTTCGTTACCGAAGGGTGACAGCGCAACGTCGAGACCGACTCGCTCGGCACGATACTCGACGGCCTGACCATCCCACTGGGCCTGAGTGTGTGCAACCGACGTATATCGATCGACATCTACACCGGACTCGCGCATCCAGGCGATGGCCGTCTGCTCGGCGTCCTCAGCGGTGAAGGCGATGTCGAGGTCGGGAAGGGCGGGGTCTGGTTCGGTGAAGAACACGACAGCACCGAGGGTCACGCCAGCGACACCCCACAGCCATCGTCGTCTACTCAGGGGGTGATAGATCGGCGTTGGGTCGCTGCCTTCCAGGATCTGCGCCTCCGGACTCATTGGAGTCGCACGCCCCGCGTGGACCGGCGTCAAAGCCGGGGCGGCGTCCTCGCTGTTGAGCAGAGATCCCGGGTCAATGAAGTAGTGGCGTCTCGCATACAGGATGATCGCCAGGATGAGAGGCAGAAGCATCAGGCCCACCGACAAGGCCGCAGACAACACGTAATACGTGTTGCTCGAGCGCAACAGAATCAGCGCCGTATACAGAGCATCGATGGTATAGTGCCAGACCAGGGCCGGCAGAAGTCCCCACCGCAGCACGATATAACCCACCACGATACCGGCCAACGACACCTCAAGGCCGCGGATCCAGAAGGGTTGCTGTGGGTAACCCGCGTGGGCGAAGCCCCAGATCACGGCGGCGACGACAACGGCTAGCCAGCGATGCTTCATGAAACGATGGAAGAAGGGGATGGAGAATGCCCTGGAAATGAATTCTTCCTGGACGGCGGGCAACCAGCCGATGAGCAGCACAACGACCCAGGGAATATGGGTGTTGATCATCTCCGCATAGGGAATCTCGGCCGGCCCCCAGGACCCGAAGCGTTCGGCAATGAGATAGAAAACGACCTGGTAGGCGACGAATCCCGCCGTCATCGTGAGGCCGAGAATGGTCCCGATCAGGAAGCGCTTGGTTCGGATGCCGTCGGGCTGGAACTGTTCGGATAGACTGATCTGATCGGCGAAATACTCACGATACAGCGGTTCGGCACCGGCGGTGAGGAAAGCGACGAACAGGGCCTCCACGAGAGCTGTGGCGAAACCCAGCAGCACATTCTCGGTCATGAAACTCGACAAGGTCCCTGTCGTGTCGAAACCGAAGGTGATGACTGGCAGATTGTTGAGATTGGCGAGAAAGGAGAGGACGAAGGTGATCACGCCAAAGGCGATAACCAATCGCCAGCGTACGTCCTGAAGTCGAATCCGACCCACCAGCAGGATCGCCATGGCGACGATCGTAAAGAAGAGAAACAGTTGCGCCACGATGCCTGTCGTGAGATTGCGCGAGTACATCTCGTCGAAATCGTCCTGCCAGGCCTCCGGGATCTTGAGGAACTCTTCGTAGCCGCCGACAAGATCGCCCTGCACGATGACGCGATATCGATATGTGGCATCGGACGTGCCGTCGGTTTCGACCTGGAAGCCGGCCAGTTTCCAGGTGAAGGTGTGGTCACTGCGCTCTGGACGCTGTGTCGTGCCTGCCTCGACGAATTCGAGACTCACCAGGTCGTGTCCCATGGCGTGGATGAGAAACTGCTCGGCCTGGGCCCGGGCCTGTTCCTGTGACAGACGGGCGCCAGGCGCCTCCTCGTCGATTTCGTGTCGAAAGCCCACCAGATCGCCGGTGGTGGTGATCTGAACGCGTAGCTCGTCCTTCTCGCGTTCCTTGAACCACCGATGGGACCAACGCCAGAGTCGGACCGGGTTGTCGATCAGGTCGCTGGCGCCCTGAAGTCCCAACTCGAACTCGAGAAAGGTCTTCGCATTGTTGTCGAAGTTGAAGATCGCTGCGTGGTGATAGTCGCTCAGATCGAAGCCGCGATGATCGAGGAATGACGCCGCGTGCGAACGGGCTTCATCCCGAGTCAATCGAAAGTCGATCGTCGCTTCGGGAAAGGCCTGATAGAAGTAGTGGGTACCGACCACGAGGCTGACGACGGTGATCGCCAGACATGCGAGGATCAGTCGTACGTCACCTCGATCGAGTCTTTGTTCCATGGGCTCCTGTCCGTGCTCCTGCGGGCCGTTACGATAGATCGGGTGAGTCAGGCGGGTCAACTTTCTTTGTCGATCGACACCCGCCTTGTTACAATATGAATGACCCTTCAGACACTCGAATCCCGCGGATCATCGATCGTATGGTACGACCTCTCGCACGAGGAAGCGGCTTTGCCCTTCTCCTTGTCTTACTGCTCTACGGGTTCCCGCAGCCTGGGGTGGCTCAGTATCAGCCCCCTCGGATTCTCTACGTCCTCAACCCGCCAAGCACGGGGAATGAACCGAAAGGGACGCTCAGCGATCGACGCTATTACGTCGATCGGGGGGTGGAGATGAGCATCAACAAAGGGAATATCCTCAACGTCTACCGCGAGAAGCGACTTAATCCATCTGTGCCTCCGATCCGAATGTTGATCGGGACCATGGAGATCACCGACGCCAAGTCCGGGTCGTCGTTGGGCAGATTCTTGCCCAACCAAGCGGCCATGGCGCACCCGATCATCCGATATAAAACGGCTATGGTCTCCGACCTCGTTGTCCCACGGCTCGTGATCGATTCAGGCGTGTTGTTCGACCCGGGAGACGCGACACTGAAAGCGGACGCAGCCGAGGAGTTCGCAAAGGTGGCGCGTTTCGTGGAGATGTTCACACCATCCAAGCTCGTCATCGAAGGGCACACGGACTCCGATGGCGATGCCGAAGCCAACCAGGTCTTGTCCGAATTGCGTGCGAGAAGTGTCGTCGAATACATGATCGTCGAATTCGATTTTATCAATGCGGAAATGATCGAGAGTCGAGGCTATGGGGAAGATCAACCTCTCGTTCCGAACGATTCGCCCGAAAACAAGACGCTGAATCGTCGCATCGAGGCCCTGGTCTGGGAGTAGTGGTACACACCAGGTTACAGCGCGAGGCCGAGTTTCACGATCACGTTTTCACCGATGATTTCCGCGCAGAGGCTTCGCGATTCTACGCCGTGGCCAGCAAGAGCAAAGGCCTGTATCGCAAGCGGGTTCTGCACGCTTGCGAGGGACTCGATGTCCTCGAATATGGGTGTGGCCCCGGAAGTTGCGCTTTCGACCTGGCACGACGGGGTGCACACGTGACGGGGATCGATATCTCACCCGGAGCGATCGAATTGGCCAGAGCACAGGCGGCTTCGGAGGGACTTGAACAGCAGATCGAGTTCGAAGTCATGAATGCCGAAGCTCTGCCCCTTGCCGATCACAGATTCGATCGCATCTGTGGCAGTGGAATCCTCCACCATCTCGATGTTACTCGAGCTCTGGCTGAGATCCAGCGCGTTCTACGCCCCGATGGGGACGCTGTGTTTTTCGAGCCTCTTGGACACAATCCGCTGATCAACTGGTATCGACGACGGACCCCGGCTATGCGGACCGTGGACGAACATCCACTGATGGCGTCCGATCTTCGTCTGCTGGCTGCGGGTTTCGGAAGAAATCGCTTCAGCTACCATCACCTGATCTCGCTGGCCGCCGCGATGTGGGACGGCCGACCTGGGTTTGGTCTGCTGACCGGGCTACTCGGGGCATTGGATCGATGTGTTTTGACGCTACCGTGGATTCGACGTCAGGCGTGGATCGTCATCGCCGAACTCGAGGAGCCTCGAGAAGGTTCTTGACCGTGATGTGTGGAGCGGATCAGCGGGGCGATCGCCCCAGGTGATGAGATCGCGGCTAACGCGATCTATGCCACGATGTCCAGGAGCTGACCCACACCCCCTCCGGACGGAGCACCCCCGGCGGGTAACGTCGACAGCAGACCCAGGGCCTGCTGTGCCTGCGCATCGAGGGCCTTGTCGAGAAGGCGGACGTTCATCTCGCCGGCCAGTTGCTGAGACTTCAGAGCACTGGCTGTGTCAATGATGCTGGCTGTGAGTGGGTCCATTTGCGATTCGATCTCGAGCGGCTGATGGTCTTTCTTCACGTTACCATTCGACCTGAAGACTCGCAACACCCCACCCGGAGATACCTATGGATGCCCTGGCTCCCCTCGACTACGGACGCAGTTTTCTCCTCGGCAAGGCACCGAGCAATGAGGTTCGATTCTGGGTCGAATCTCGTACTCGTCTCATTGACGAGCAGACGGGGGATGTAGAGGACTACCTCCAGGTTGGTTCATGCAAGAGTGAAAACACCTTCGCCGTCCATGATCTGTTCCACGACGACAACTACGACTTCCTGCCGGTTTTCGGCCCGCAGTGGACGGTCGTCTTCAGACGAAAATCGCGCGTGACGGATACCTATCGCGACACTCGCCCGTCCATCGATTGGTGGGATGGTCAGCTCCAGCATCTGATCGAAGTCCCAGAGGCCAAGGTGCTTCAGACCCATGCTCAGGCTAGAGAGGCGACCTACAGCTATGCACCTCTGGTCGCGCAAGTGGAGATCGCCGATCCAGCGCAGAAGTTGAGATCCATCGTCGAATTTCCGGTGAAGACCATGAATACGCGTCGTGAGGACGACAACTACCAGGTCGACAGTGGCCCCGTCGCCCTTCACGATTTGAAGCGGCGGGACTGCAGTGCCGATGGGCTGCGCCTCGCTTTCGTCGCCTTCAACACGGCCGATTTCGCCGACTTCGTCGTCGAGGTACCGACGCCCGTCGACGGGGGAGCACAGGTGTATCACTTCTCTGAACTGATCCACCTTTCCTCGACCAACCGTCTTCTGGCCCTCCCGGTGTAAGGGGCCATGGCTCGAAAGACGACACCGGGACTCACCGGACGCGAGGCTCAGATCCTTGGGGCGCTGTGGCAGCAGGGGGCGCTGACCGTAGGGGAGATCCGGCTGGCTCTGCCCGATCCGCCGACGTCGAATACGGTGCGAAAGCTGCTGAGCATCATGTGCCGACGACGGCTGGTCGAGCATGATGGGAGCAAGTACGGGAAACGTTTTCAGGCTCGTGTAGAACAGGGCCAGACGCGTATTGAGGCGTTGGGGCAACTCGTGCAAACCCACTATGCGGGCAAGGGGGGCGATGTGATCACCGACCTGCTGGCTGGTGGCCTGCTGACTCGCCGCCAACTGCGAGCCGTCGTCAAGCGCCTCCAACCGGCAAGCGAGGCAGGTTGACGATGTTACGCTCGCGTGCCGACTTCGGCAGGCGTCGGGTGGAAGGGAGAGGGGGATTGTTCGACAATCGCTAGGAGGACAGGGTCTATGAATTTGCGGAGACCTAATATCCTACACCAAGAACTGTCGAATATTGGTGTTGTCTACCTCGTAGTTCTGGTGGTCCTCGTGGGGGCTCTGATCTATGGTGTGATCCCAAGCGGCGATACCGCTAGCCTCGAGGCGGCCCCGGCGTTCAGCGCGGCGGTGTCGAGCAGACCCAGGACGGCGATGAAAAGGATGGTGCAGAAGGGGGGCGCATAGGCCCATAAGTAAAGGTGGCAGAGTGGGTTGGCGCCACTGGGACGGCTCAGCAGCGGCGACGCCTACACAATGGCCGCATAGGCGCTGTTGTGTCGATGTTTGTCAGTTAACCCAGGTGGAGTTCGTCTGCCTCACCGAATCGCCAAACAGGAACCGGTCCGGGGATCAAGCGCTCGCCGTCGGACAACGCGTCATCTCTGGGGGCCAATTCGCTGATCATGCGACTACGCCACAGTCCGAGTTGATCTGGCGCGTGGGGTGCCAGGTCTTGGCACTCGTGTGGATCGACGTCGAGATGGAACAGTTGCTCGCCCCCATCAATCGGATTCCACACATACTTCCAGTGGCCATCGGTGAGAAACTGGTTCGCATTCTCAGGGTGGTAACACGGCGAGTGTTCACCGTGATAGTAGGAACGCCAGCCACCGAGCTCGCCCCGCATCAGTGGAAGAACGCTGCAACCTTCCACCGAGTTCGGGATCGGCACCGCCGCCGCATCGAGGAAGGTGGGCATGATGTCCTCCCAGCCGACCGTGATCGGTGCATCGATCTCGACATTTCGTGCGACCTTAGTCATCGACGCGGGTGGGCGCACGATGAAGGGGACTCGCGCAGATGCCTCGTAGGCGTAGGTCTTACGCCACAGGTGATGATCGCCCAGCATTTCACCATGATCCGATGTGAACAGGGTCAGCGTGTTTCCAAGGAGACCCGAGCGGTTCAGGTGTTCGACCAATCGTCCAATCTGTGCATCGAGGAAGGCGAGATAGGCGAAGTAGGCACCCCGAGCTCGTTGCATCACGTGGTCGGGGACGCGACCTCGCCACTGATTCACGTCCATGGGGATCTCTGCCTCGTCAGCGTGCACGTTGGCCCAATCGCCGATGGCCGGTTCGGGCATCTGGCGACCGATGAACTGATCGTAGAAGACCTGCGGTGGGCACCAGGGCGGATGTGGTCCATTGAAGGACAGGCAGAGGAAGAAGGGCCGAGTGGGGTCGCGATGGCTCAGAAAGTCGAGGGCCCGTGTTGTGAACCACGTCTCCTCGATCTGATGCTCGGGCAGGTGATTGGGCCGTGCCAGCCAGGAGTTGGCCGGTACACCGTGGGCGAATTTCTCGACCTCCGCCATGCCTGCCTGGCGGTCAAGCCATTCGCTGTAGTCCTGGCTTGTGGTCAGTTGTTCGAAGCCCAGGTGCAGGCGCGGTGGGTGGAAGTGAGTCTTGCCCACATTGACGGTCTGATATCCACTGTCACGGAGTGTGCCGGCCAGGGTGTGTTCATAGTCCCATGGTTTGCCGTCCTGATAACCGACCATGCCCTGGCTGTAGGGTGTCATGCCCGTCATCAGCGAGCGACGGGCGGCAATACACGACGGGCACGGGGTATAGGCCCGAGTGAACGTTGTTCCACCCGCTGACAAAGAGTCTAGGTGGGGAGTGTCGGCAACGGGGTGGCCAAGTCGGCCCAGGCTATCACCACGCCAGTGGTCGGTGAGGATGAGAAGTAGGTTCGGGCGATCGGTCACGGGTCCTCCACGGTCATCAGGTGGACCGAACCTACGTGGAGGGGTAGCTGGCCGCCACCATCCCGCACCTGCCTCAGCCTCCCGAATGCGTGCCCTCGCCAATGATGCTCAGCATGGCGGTCCCATACTTTTCCATCTTCGCCGGACCGATCCCGTGACACAGAAGCAGTTCATCTTCGGTGGTGGGTCGAAGAGTGGCCACATCCCGTAGCGTGCGATCACTCGCCACGACGTACGGGGGTTTCCCCTCACCCGATGCGGTGGTCAGACGCCACGCGCGCAACGCCTCGAACAGATCGCGCCCGGCGGCATCGAGATCGGCCACAACCGAGGCTGCTTTGCGGGAGCGACGCCCCCCTGAGGAGCCCCGCTGGGGCGACGGACGTTGACGGGCAGGCAGCACCAGGCGAACGGGACGTCTCGCGTGAATGACGTCATATCCCTCGGGAGTCACCCTGACCACACGATGTTCGCCGAATTCAAGCCAACCGGCAGTCACACATCTCGACAGGAGGCGTACGAGCCAGTCCTCATCCCGATCGGACATGATTCCAAAGGTGGGTGTGTCGGCCAGCCCCGCACGTTGCAGTCGAAGATCCTCGCCGCCTCTGAGAAGACGCGCCGCCGCTCCCAGGCCAAACCGCCCATGGATGCGCGCTGCACCACAAAGTGCCTTGCGCACGATCTCGGCGATCTGCACGGCATCGGCTTCGTCGTCGTCTTCCAGGCGAAGACAGTTGTCACAGCGACCACACCCGGAAAGGGTCTCTTCTTCGTCCCCGAAATAGCGGAGAATGGCGTCATGCCGGCAGGCGCCTCCCTCCGCATATCGCATGAGTTCGAGGAACAGATTCCAGCGATGCTCGATGGTCTCGGGGTCCGGTGATCGTCCTTCCACATCTCGTTCGATCAGCCGACGACGCAATGGCATGTCCGCTGGAGAGACCAGCAACAGGCACGTAGCTGGCTCGCCATCACGGCCAGCACGACCCGCTTCCTGATAGTAGGCCTCCACCGAGCCCGGGGGGCCCAGGTGGCCGATGCAGCGCACATCCGCCCGATCGATGCCCATGCCGAAGGCATTGGTGGCTACCACGACCTCCTGCTGCCCGGCGGCAAATGTCGTCTGCACTGACTGACGTCGATCCGGGTCCATGCCGGCGTGATAGGGGGCCGCATTCCAACCCGCCTCCGACAGGCGCTGCGCCTCCTCTTCTGTCGCTTTGCGAGTGGGCGAATAGATGATCGCCGTGCCCCGAGCCGAACCGGGCGCGCCAAGGCTCTCGGCCAGCAACTGGTCGATGCCGGCGATACGTTGCGGTTTGGTCTGTGTCTCCAGGACGCGAAACGCCAGGTTCGGACGAGCAAAACCACGCAGCTGCTGGGGTGTGGTCGAGGGCAGGCCGAGTCGCTCGAGAATCTCGTCCCGGACCACCGGCGTCGCCGTCGCCGTGCAGGCGAGAACGCGGGCGTTGGGCAACTGTTGCAGAATCTGTCCGATCTGCATGTACTCGGGACGAAAGTCGTGACCCCACTCGCTGATACAATGGGCCTCGTCGATGGCCACCAGCGGACAGTCGAGGCGCGAAAGGAGCTCGCGAAAGCCATCGAAGACGAGCCGTTCGGGCGCCACAAAGACGAGTTTGTGTTCGCCCCGGGCGATCTGTCCGAGTCGTGAACGGATCTGGTCTGCGTCCAGCGTACCCGCCAGATAGGTGGCGGACACCCCCCGGTCGGTCAGCGCCGACACCTGGTCGTGCATGAGTGCGATCAGAGGAGACACGACCAGGGTTGTGCCCTGCAGCATGGCTGCGGGTAGCTGATACGTCAGGCTCTTGCCGCCGCCAGTGGGAGCCACCAGCAACAGTCGGCCCGTGTCCAGGAGTGTTTCGACCGCTTCTCGTTGACCGGGTCGGAAGCCATCGTAGCCGAGTTTACGAAGACCGAGGTCGAGGTCGAGGGCCGGCGGCGAAGGGTCCACCTACAATACCTCTCGCTCTACGTCCACGCCCAGGTCATTCAGCAGTCCTGTATGCAGATCGTAGATCCAACCGTGGAGATACACGGGTTGTTGCCGGTCCCAGGTACGGTTGATGATCTCCGTCTCCGCCAGCGTATGGACCTGCGCGGGGGCATTCAACTCGCACGGGCGACGCAGTCGCTGCTCGGGCTCGAGCTGTTTCAGTTCAGCTACGTGTCGTCGTCCGATGGCGGCGACTTGATCGATCCACATGCCGAGGGGCCCCGCTTGCTGGGGTTCAAGGCTGGCCCGAACTCCACCGCAGCCATAGTGCCCACATACGATGAAATTCGCCACCTTCAACACATCCACGGCGAACTGCAGCACTGCCATGACATTTCCATCACTGGGTGACACGACATTGGCCACATTGCGGTGGACGAAGATTTCATCTGGTTCAAGGCCCACCACGAGATTGGGGGGCACACGGCTGTCGGCACACCCCATCCACAGGTAGTTGGGGGGCTGTTCTGCTGCCTGCGATCGAAATACGTGGGATCCGTGTCGTGCAGGTGGCGGGCCCACCTCTGATTGTGCTCGAGCAGTTCGGGGGCGAATCTCACGCCGAGAGTCCTTCTTCGTGGACGAGTTCCACGGCCGAGGGCGTTAGGGATAGACTGGTATCGGTCAGGGCGAGAAGGTGCCCAGGGCCCTGTACCCACGCAAGCGGCTCACGATGACATGTCCTGGTCTTCAGAAACGGTCGAGGTGATCAACTCGGCAATCCGCTGAACAATTCGATCGGGTCGAAAATCGATGCTCGGTCAGGGCAGGCCGGCGCCTGCACGCCGTGGTAGCGTACCAGGTTAAGGCGCGGCGGCAGCACCAGGGCATGGCCATTATCAAATGAGAAGGCGCTTCAAGTAGGAGGGGTGGATTCCTGATCCGTAGTCAGGAATTGCCCCTAATCGGTTGGTCTATCCGAAGAGTTTTCTCTGACTCTCCTTGATTCCCGTCTCGCCGATCTTAAAAAGTAATCATCTGATTTTGCTTCCCGGTCATCTGTACCCCATCTGATAGCTTTTTCTTTCTTTTCTAAAGATGGTACATGCTTCGAGCAATGGATGTAGGCTTCATCCACTGTGATCACTACCCATCTCTCAACCGCTGAATCGATCTTCGGCTGTTCTTTCTCGAGATATGCCAATAAGCTCGAGGGGAGCTCAGAAGGCACGTAACTATCTGCACTGCCGTTTACATGTAGCCCGACAGTTGTGTCAAAGAAGTCAAGAAAAACCAAACCTACATGAGGGTTCTCTAAGATATTTCCTAAGCTAGCAAAAACACCATTGCCACGATACTCAGGGTAGGCAAGTGTTCTATCATCCAGTACTAGAACAAACCCAGCGCCACCAAACCTTGGTGAGCAGTCGCAGTTGCCATCCATATCAGCTGTGGCAACGAATACCATTTCTTGTTGACCGATAAGTCGTACCATTCTCTCTGAGAGGCTGGTACGCATTTGGCGTCTGTAGAACCTTTCCGCACGGGCTCTGCTTTGCTGTTGAGCCTGAATCTTCTGCTCGCCGGGAGTCCCTTTGTGCATAGTCAGACAGTCCGTAACTGTGGGAGACGCAGAAATACCACTCTATTACCTCAATAAGATGTATTGGTCGTCTCTTTGGACGATTGGTGACGCTAATAAACTAACTAGGACCGGCAAAGGTCCCAGTATCTTAAAGATAGTGATCAGGTATGTGACGATCTTTGTTGGGGAGCCCCAATGAGGAGTATCA
>PATE01000049.1 GCA_002712305.1 Gemmatimonadota bacterium
CGGTGGTTAGTTAGCTGGGGCACACGCTCACAAGTCCAGCGTTCTAAGGGAGTTGCGACGATTCTCGGCTTGACGATCTTCCAGCGCGGCCGCTATATTGGCGAGTGATTGTGAAGGCGGTCGGAGTTGGGGCCGAGTCTTGGTCAGGAGTTGTGATTTTGGCAGATAATGGAATCGGATACTCGTCCCTGCTTGTGGGGTTGACCGATGCAGAGGTCGAGACGCTTCTGGCAGCGGCTGAGGAACGTAGCTACGGCGATGGTGAACTCATCGTCGAACAGAATACGCCGTCCGACTGCCTCTTCATCCTGACCGATGGTGCGGTCCAGGTCGAATACCGGGAGGGTGCTCGTAGTATTCCCCTCGCTCGCCTGGATCAGTCCGGCGAATTCTTCGGCGAAATGTCCCTCATCGATATCCTCCCGCGATCAGCCGATATTCGTGCCTGCGGACCAACGATGGTTCTCGCCTTCCCGAAGCAGGCTCTGACCACCGTGTTCACCGAGGGACCGCGGGTTCAGATGACACTCATCCTCAACATTTCCCGGATCCTGTCCCTCCGCCTGCGAGAGGCGAATGCACGGATCGCCGAGTTGTCCGCTTGAGAGATAGAGGCCGTGATCTATGGGTCCATCGCATTTGTCATCTTTCTCCTCGTTGTGGTGGCCGTCAAATACCTGGCCCCCACACCCAAGGGCTGCCCGCAATGTGGCCAGGGGCGTGTCGATGACCATCCTCTGTGCACAAACTGTGGCTGGATCTTTGACGTCGATGATGAAGACGATGACGATGGCCCGCACGAATCTGAATCCGAATCAGAATTGCCTTGGAGCACCTGAGATGATCTGCACAGTGCCGGCCGTCGACGGGGCGCCAAGAGGAGGGTGGTAGCAGATGGAATGGGTGCTGGCGCTGCTGGCCGTGGGCTGTCTGTTCTTCGCAGCTCAGGTCATCATCGACTACTACCGCTACAAACGCGCCATCGAGCCTCGCCTCGACCGGGCTGATGAACTGCGCGATGAGCTGCAGGGCAAGATCGACCAGGCCAATGAACAGTTGACCGAGACTCGATCAACCCTTGACCCGGCCAGGGAAGAAGTGGCTCAGTTGGAGCGGGAATACTCAGAATTGCAGAATCAGGTCCGTCAGGAGACGGACCAACAACGCCCGACGCGACCGAATAAGCGCTTGGAGCGCTGACGGACTCCTGTATCAGGCCTCCTTTGGCCTTGACAAGTCTTCGATTCGGTCTGTAGTTTGTGCCTACTGTAGATAAGCCGTATTCACAACAAGCAGTTACCGTCAAAATCGACCGAGCAATGTCGCGGTCTGGGCCTGATCAAATCTAGTCGGGTCTGCACCGAACGATCGGTCCGGAGGACATCATAATGCGGGTATCGTCCCGGTGGATTTCGCTTGTCGCTCTCTGTTGCGTGGCTATGCTGGCTGCGTGCGGCGGCGACGGCCCCCAGGCGGACCTCGATGCCGCCAAGGCGGCTCTCGACGGCGCCAAGGCAGCAGGCGCCGAGACATACGCCAGCAGTGAACTGTCGGCCGCTCAGAGCGCGTACACCGCCGCCAAGAGTGCCTTTGATGAAGAGGCCGGCAAGATGTTCAAGGACTGGGAGCCTGTCGCTTCTCAGATCTCCGACGCCAAGGCCAAGGCCGATCGCGCCCGGAGTTCCGCTTCATCCGCCAAGTCACAGGCCAAGAGTGGTGCGGACGGTGCGATTGCCGCCGCTGCCGCTGCCGTCTCCAGTGCTCGTGAAGCTCTTGATGCGGCACCTGCCGGCAAAGGCACCGAAGGCGACATCGAAGAGTTGAGTGCTGCCCTCGACGCTGCTGACGCCGATCTGAGCGCCGCCCGTTCCGCTTCGGCTCGCGAAGACTTCGCCAGTGCTTCGACGAAGGCTGGAAGCGCGCGCTCGAAGGCCGCCGATGTGAGCACAGGTGTTGCCAGTGCCGTCGCCAGGTATGAGGAGCTCGTCGAGAAGAACACGCCCTGGTACATGCGGGGTAGCTGAGCCTGCTGCATTTGACTTGAGGGTTTCACGTTCAGGACTCGACCAACGATGAACAAGAAAAACGACCGGAGAGGATTTCCTCTCCGGTCGTTTTGCATGTACGTCGCTCTGTCGCTGCTGCAGCCGTTGCTCGCCGTCGCATCTTCGACGACGGATTCAGTACATCAGAACCATCGCCGTCTACTTCAGGAGTTGACGTCAGCACAGACGATGGCAACGCCGTATTTGGTCATCGATACCCGTGACAACGTCGTTCAGCTGCGTGACACAGACCATCGACTGTTGCGCTCGGCCGTCGCGGCCACAGGGGCGGCCCGTCGTTTTCAGGGACGGGAGAAATTGTGGAAGTGGAGTTGGAAGTTTGCCACACCCAGTGGTCGTTTCAGCATTCTGCGAAAGGTCAGCGATCCGTTGTGGGTCAAGCCGGACTGGCACTTTCTTGAAGTGGGAGAACAGGTCCCCGTCTTCGCCGAAGACCCACGTCGATTCCAGCGAGGCGTGCTCGGTCGATACGCGCTCTATTTCGCCAAGGATCTGATGATTCACGGCACTTTGTACGAGGTCAACCTCGGCAAGTCGATCACCCATGGCTGCGTCCGCGTCGGCGCTGAAGATCTGGAATACTTCTACGAACACGTGGATGTGGGATGGCCCGTCTACATCTACTGACTCGTCTCATTTTGGCCTGCCCATGTCAGCCACGGTATCTGTCGCGGGCCTGGCGAACCCGCGATTTCTTGATGCTGTGCAGCGTCTGGCTGTGGGTGGGGTCCGTGGCCGCCGACGCAGACGCCCCTCTTCATCAGATCAACGCGTCCCTTGCCCAGTGGCTCGAACTGGCACGCACCGACGCACCTTATCTGGTCATCGATCACGAGGCCGCCCAGGTTCGTCTCTATCATCAGGCTGCCCTGTTGCGCACGTGCCCGGCCCAACTGTCGCAGCCGCCCGCAGTCGTGGGTCCTTCGGCACCTCTCGCGGTGGCCGACCACTTGAGACACGTCAGACCAGCCGGTCCCTACGATCGTGTGCAAACCGGTCCCTTCGATTGGGAACGGTATCTGGCCGATGCGGCGACCGAAACATCAGCCCTCTTGCTTACCGATGAAACCCTCATCTCGGCTTTGGAGATCTGGAAGTCACCCCACGACATTCGCCTGCAACCACACGACCTGCAGGCCCTGTTCGACGCCGTCGATGACAGCACTCTTGTCGTTCGGCTGCCGCAGGGGTGGTCTTCCGTTCAGGAGGCACCGTGACCCTCCGGGCTGGCTGGGCAGCCGTCGAAATCACACCACCTGTCGGGACCGATATGGGAGGCTATTGGGGGCGCCCAGGGCCGAGTCTGGGGATCCATGATCCACTGTATGGACGTGTGTTGGTCTTTGAGCTCCATGGGCAACGCGTCGGAGTGATCAGTCTCGACCTGGTCGGTCTCGACGCCGATGTCGCCCAACAGTTGTGTGAACGGATCAGTGCACGTATCGATTCCTCACCCGAGAATTTGCTGCTGTGCGCGACCCACACCCATAGTGGACCCCTGAGTCTGTCCTTTCGAGGCATGGGGGAGGTCCCCGTCGAATACGTGGAGGGACTGGCGCCGATGCTGATCGAGGCCGCGCGCCAGGCCGTAGACGGTCTTGCGCCATGCCACCTGACCACCACGAGTGTCGATGTGGAGATGGCGATCAATCGTCGAGCCCAGCTCAGGACACTTCCGGGTGGCTGCGATCCGGCCGGTCTGGTCCCCAGGCAGGCGCATGCTCTGCAGATCGCAACCGATGCAGGCTCTGCAGTACTGGTGCACTATGCCTGTCACCCGGTGATACTCGGGGGTGCCAACCGCCTTCTAAGCGCCGATTGGCCGGGCAGCATGGTCGGCCACATCGAACAGGCCACGGGCGCCGAGCTGGCCATGTTCATCAACGGCGCCTGCGGCGATCTGAACCCCCCCCTGGGGAATGCAGATTTCGATGTCGTCCAACAGCTGGGAATGGTCGTGGGCCGTGCGGTCGTTGAGGGTCTCTCGGGATCTCAGCCCATGCTCGCGGATGTCATTGGTGCAACTCACGAGCGAATCGATCTGCCCCTGATGGACCCACCCTCCGCCCTGCGCACAGCAGCCGGAGCTTCCATCGATTCGCTGAAACTGGCGATCAAGAAAGCAGCCTTCAGCGACGACCTGTCCCTGCGCAGGGTCCCCGAGGCTCGTTTGGCCTGGGCGCGGGAGCTGCTGTCGCTTCCACGCGAGGCGATGCGTCACCAGTCCTTTGCCATCAAGGCGCTACGAATCGGCAAACTGCGCCTGATCGGCCTGGAGGGTGAGATCTTCGCACGATACCAGATAGACCTGGAGCAGCACCACGAACTGGCGTGGCTGTGTGGATACGTCGGTGGGTGCGTTGGTTATATCCCCACGGCGGATGAGTATGATCGTGGGGGCTACGAGATCGACGATGCCTACAAGGTGTACCCGAGTGTCTTGATGGTCTCCCCGGATGCCGAGACATTGGTGCGCGCGTCGATCGAGCGCGCTCTGGCCACCCTGGGGTAGGCGTCTGGCTACCTGTCGGGCTACAAGTCTGGGGCGTAGAGGTCAGGTCGCATTGAAGAAACGGGCGTCGGTGCCGCCCTTGCCGACGTTGACCTCCACACGCTTGCGGCATCGAGGACAGGAACCGACATACTTCTTCCCCTCCTTGTCGATATAGGCACGCGCGTAGACATTGCAGCACTGATAGTGAATGCCTAAGAATTTCCGTGGCTCTGCCAAGGTTGGCACCTCCTTCGTTCTGAGATAATCAGAGGCGTCCAAATTCGTCAAGGGCGACCATCCGACCCGATCCGAGGGTTGCCGACGGGCTGGTCTCGTCTTGCCGACGGGCTGGGGTTGCGTCATTTTCCTTCGATACCCATGTCCGATTCCATCCCCGATATCGTCACAGATCTCGATATGCCAGATCGTACGTCGCCAGATTTCGATGCCGACGCAGAGTTTGCTGCATCACTCACCGTCGAGCAGCGACAGGCACTGTCATCTCAGCTCGATGAGATCTACCATCAGGTGCCGGCCACGTGCTGCGCCGGCTCGGGCGAGTGCTGCGTGCTGACGGACGACGAGATGCGCGAGGGATATGCGACGATGTTCCCTCTGTATCTGGCCGAGTATGTGCGCATCGCCGAGTATGTGCGGCATGAAGAGCCTGCGGAGCGTGCGCGCGATTTGCTGGGTCATACACAGGAGCGTCCGGGGCAGTGCCCCTTTCTTGGTGCTGATCGCGGGTGCACGATCTATCCCGTGCGGCCTCTGATCTGCCGAACCTACGCCGTGCTCGATAAGGAGACGATCGATGCCGCTGCCAAGCTACACGCTGATGAGATGCCAGAAGAGTGGGTTCGCGGTTTCGTCCGCCGCGAAGGCGCCATGCATTGCCCCAGAGTGACCGTAATGCAGCCGGACAAGCTGGTCCAGCACATCCACAATCTCATCTCCTACACCTATGAACGAACGATGGCGCGGCTGAGCAGGGACGTCTTTGAGCAGCTTCCTGAAGCACGACGGAAGGCGGTGCGCAAGCAGATTCGGCGACGGGGCTGGCCGACGCGCTGGACGTGGGGCGGCTTCAACGCCTTGGTTCAGGCGCGCGCTTCGTGGATAGAGCAACACCTGAAAACGTACTGGAAACGCGCACAGCTCAACGATCTGGACTGAATCAAAAGACGACAGGAAACTGGTGAGAGTTGGAGGCCGAACTGATCAAGATGGAGAAACTGGCCACGGTCGGTCAGATGGTGATCACCGTCAATCACGAGATCAACAATCCCCTCGTCATCATTTCCACGAACGCGCAGTCCTTGCGGCTGCTCAACAAGAATCTTGACGAGAAGTCGAAAACGAAGCTGGAGCGCATCGAACAGCAGGTGAAGAGAATCTCCGAGGTGACGGAGCGTTTGCGCACGATAGATGAGGTGGCTTCGAGCGAGTATATCACCGATGGGCCCGCGATGGTGGATATTTGGGGCAAAGAGTCAGACACATCACAGGATGTACGGCCTCGAGGGGACAAACAATGAAGAACTATCGTGTTGCCATTCTGGGCTGTCGAGGTCGCGGTACCGCCGCTGCTCGAGCATACCACCAACATCCACGAACAGATCTGGTGGCTCTGTGCGATCTGCTCAAGGAACGGCGAGATACACTGGGGGAGGAATTGGGGGTCGCTGCCCGCTACGACGATTTCCGCCAGATGATCGCCGAGGAATCGCCCGACATCGTGGCGATCCCGACGGGGACTGAATTCCACTACGAATTGGCTATGGCCGTTCTCCAACTGGGCGTGCATATCGACATCGAGAAGCCGCTGTGTCAGACCCTAGATGAGGCCGACCGCGTATTGGCCCGAGCGGCCGATGGTGACCTGCAGATCGCCGTCCACCACCAGGGCCGCTGTGGTGGCTCCATGCGGGCGGTCCAGCAGGCTTTGGCAAGCGGTCGAATTGGCACTCTCCGCTATCTACACGGAAGTGGCAAGGGGTACTACGCCGGTTACGGACTGATGAACATCGGCACGCACATGCTCAACAACATGCTGGGTCTTGCTGGCCCCTGCCGCAGTCTGAGCGCGACAGCCCTCGTCGATGGCCGATCGATCACGTCACAGGATGTCATCCCGGCCGCCAACGGGATGGGGTGGATCGCCGGCGAGAACATCACGGCTCAGCTCGCCTTCGACGGTGGCGTGACCGGTACCCTGCTGCAACACCGGTTCCCCAAAGTCGATTCAACCGCCTATGCCCTCGAAGTGTACGGCACGGAGGGCCGATTGTTCTGGCGCTCGGGGGGGGCATGGTTGCTGCCAGTTCCTCACGATGAGCCGTCGACGGATGCGTCGTGGGAAGACCTCGAGCCCATATGGCCCGCGTCTTTCAGCCCCGACGGGGCAGCGGCAGAAGCGGACTATGCCTTCGTCGACGAATACGTTCAGGCTCTCGACGAGGGCAGGTCACACTGCTGCAGCGGCCAGGAGGGGCGGCACGTGATGGAGATCATGATGGCCATCTTCGAATCCGCGGCACACGGTCGCCGTGTGGAACTGCCCCAGACCGACCGGCAGCATCCGCTCATCAGTTGGCGCGAGCACCATGCACTGGGCGAGCCAGACCCGATGCCGCGTCCCTATGCTGAATGGCTGTCTGCCGAAGATCAGCGGCTAGGCCGTGGCTGAAGCCGCACCGGCTCAGGGGAGATGATGCAGCGACTGTTAAAACTGCTCAATCTGCGGCGCAATGAGGTGCCGCGCCTGAGTCTGGCTGCACTCGCTTTTTTTCTGGTGGCCGTGGACGACGGGATCGTCAAAGCCGTCGCGTCAGGTGTCTTCAATATCCGTGTGGGCCCTCAGCATCTGCCGCAGATGTACAGCTGGATCGCCGTCGTGTTCTTTTCGACGATGGTCGCTCTGTCGTGGTTGACCACCAGGGTACAGCGACACCGCCTGGTGCTGAGTCTCTTCGTGTTGTTGGCCATCGTCCTGGCGGCAAATGCCATGGCCTTGCTGGGCGTGGAAACCGGTGCCGTCACCGTCGGTGATGGTTTCTATTCCTTCCTGTTTGTCTCTTCGGAGCTCATTCGCAACGTGGCCGGATTCCAGGTCTGGATCGTGGCGGGGGGGATCTGTTTCGCCTCCAGAGCGAAGGTTCTGTTTCCCCTCCTTGCGGCCAGCACGACCCTGGGTGATATCGGTGGCGGGTTTCTGGTGGGTGGGCTCGGAAGGGTGGGATGGGATTCGTGGCAGATCTACGGTCTGGCAGCACTGAACACGCTGGTTGTCATCGGCCTGCTGCGACCTCTCATGCGAAGGTATTTCGTCACCCCCGCCGGCGAGTCCGGGTCGGCGGCGACGATGCGGCAGAATCTTGACTACTTTGCCCGCTCCTCGTATCTGCGATCTCTGTTCATACTCTCGCTGGTCTTGTTCGCCCTCTACACGGCCATTCACTACGGCTTCAATGTGATCGCCCGGGAGAGTTTCCCCGAAGAAGCGCAGATCATGGGACTCTTCGGCGCCTTCTTCGCCCTGGCCGGCGTGGCGACGATGCTGACGACGACAATTCTACTGCGACATATTCTGCGCTGGCTTGGTATCGGCAATGTGTATCTGTGGCTCTATGTTATCCATGCCGCCGCGGCATTGTTGCTGGTCGGCGTCTTCGGAGACTGGCTGCCCGTCTCGGCGCTGGTGGTCATCTTTGCTATCAATCTGCTCAATTACGTTCTGCTCGATGCAGTGATTGCACCGACCTACCAGGTTCTGATGAAACTGGTACCCGATCGCAACGCTGATGGTACCCGCATGATCATGGAGGGCGGTTTCATGCTCTTCGGTGGGCTTCTTGGGGCGGGCGTCACCGCCCTGCATGCGCAGGATGTCCTGACGCTTTCACAGCTGTTCACCGGACTGGCTGTGGCGAGCGTGGCCATGGCGTGGGTCGGATGGCGTCTGCGGCAGAGTCATCGGCAGGTCCTGATTCAGGCTGTGAAGGATCAGGATTTCGACGTGGAGGACGAGCAGGCGATGCAGGCCATGCGGCAGGTCGTGTCAGACTCGGTCGAGTTCCCGCGCAGCCTTCTGCTGCACGCCGATGACGGTGTGCGGGAGATGGGGATCGAAATCCTCAAACAGAATGAGAGTGCTGCGGCCCAGGTCTGCGAACCACTCATCGATCACGACAACCCCAGAATCCGGGCCGCCGCCTGGCAGACGTTGGGTGCCTCCAGTGTGGATCAGACCATCCTCGATCACGCCCTGCGTCACCTCGACGACGAAGATGAACAGGTGCGTCTCAGCGCTGCCACCTGGTCCTCCCAGCTTGTTTCCGGATCAGAGCTGGACCCACAGCAACGCCAGAGCGTCATNGANGCGGTGGCTCCAAGGCTGGTCCCCGACGCGGGCAATGCTGAACTCCAGACGGAGTTTCTCGTCATCCTCGAGCGGCTGGATGACGCCGATTCTTCTACGGCNCGTGCATTGATGCTCGAGTCGCTGATCGAGTCGANGCAGGTTGGAGAGATCGTAGCCGGTGTCGATGTGGCGAATCGTACGGCGCAGGTCGCCATTTTCCTNGATCAGATCCGCGGGCATCTTCATCATCATCACCCCGCGGTTCGGGAGGCGGCCGTTCGTTGCCTNTCGGTGGACGCAGGCGAGGGACTCACTTTGCTCATCGACATGTTGGGAGACCCCGATCGAGATGTCGTGGATGCCGCCGTGGAAACCCTGACCGGACGATTCGTCGCCGACGGTCAGGACGGGGGCCGCACGTTGCTGGCTGCCCTCGACGGGGCATCGGTGAAGCAGTGGGAGGGCCTGGTTGGTGTTCTGAGTCAGGGTGACGACGANCTGGTGGAGGCCCTGATGCCCATTACNCGTCAGCAACTGATCGAAGCGCACCGGGCACGCGTGATCATCGAACTGCTGACGCAGCAGGGCGATGAAGACGAGACCCGATTGCTGCGGGATCAGCTTGAGCTTGCCATCGACAGCGCACGACAGTCGGCAGTACGATTGCTGGGACAACTGGGAGACGTCGATGTCGTGGCCGACCTGATGGAGCGCATGGGCGAAGGCGATGCTGGCGCTCGCGAGAATGCGATCGAGTTGCTGGAAAACATTGGCAACCCCCAGCTGTTGGGGCCACTACTGCCACTGTTGACCGACGATGTGGACGAACAGCAACAGCAGGCGTGGGAGATGAGTGGCTGGCAAGAGGCAGGCCGCAGAATCGATCTGGACACCGCCTTGCGCCATGTGCTGCAGGCGTCGGACCCGTGGACGCAGATGGCAGCAGGCTGGACGGCTCTAAGACTCGGACGGCCGCATCTGCTGCAACAACTACGTGACCAACTCGGTGAAGATGTGCCGGAACAGGTCAAGGAGATCCTGGAACTGATGAGTGACCATGAGCATGAAGCCGAGGGTGATCAGCCCCTGACGAATATGGAGAAGATCACCTTCCTGAAGGGGTCGCCGTTTTTCGCCGCGTTGCCATTGGAAGAGTTGTACCACATCGCCCTGGCCGTTCAGGAAGAGGCGGCGAAGGAGGGTACCTGTGTCATCGAGCAGGGATCACTGGGTGACAAGATGTATATCGTCGTGGCGGGACAACTGGAAGTAAGGATCTTCGGTGACAACGACACCGAGGGGAGTCGCATGGCCATGTTGTCCGACAAGCAGGTCTTCGGTGACATGACATTGCTGGATGATGAACCTCGTTCGGCATCCGTCATCGCCGTGGGCGATGTCCGCCTGCTGTCTCTGCAGCGAGGCGATCTCGAACGGATTCTGCGCCGCTATTCGTCCATCGCATTCAGCATGATGCGGATTCTCAGCCGCCGACTTCGTGAGGCGATGGCCGCCTGAATCTAGTCCGGTCTCGCCGCTGACAAGGAGTCGGTCCTCGACGGATCAGAACNCTATCGGGGTAAGTAGCTGTCCAGCTACAACTTAGACAAACACAACTGTTGCGCTTTGGTGGCATTTGTAGATNTTCTANAAAGCGACACCTGTCGGACGGCCTGTGGCCATTCGAGATACGAGCTGCTCCGAGANNCGCGCAAAGTCCGTTGAACGCCAACAAAGACAAGGGGTTATGACGATTCACGCCGACGAGGACACGGATCTGCTTCGCCGCTACTTCGCTGACATCGAGGACTCCACGCCACTGTCCCGAGAGCGCGAAGTTGAGCTCTCTGCCAAAATCCACAAGGGTGACATGGCTGCGCGCGACGAGTTGGCCAGCGCCAATCTGCGCTTCGTCGTAGACGTGGCCCGCCAGTATCAGAATCGCGGATTGAGTATGGCCGAACTGGTATCGGNCGGAAACGTAGGCCTCATGAAGGCTGCCGATCGATTCGACGGGGAGCGTGGCTTCAAGTTTATCTCCTATGCGGTCTGGTGGATTCGCCAGTCGATCATGCAGACCCTGACCGATCAGACACGCACCGTCCGGGTGCCGGTCACTCGCCAGAATCTTCTGCGGGACATCTCGCGCATTCGGGTCAAACTCGGTGAGGAAGGGAAGCGGAACGTTTCCACGGCCGAGATTGCCGAAGAATTGGGCGTTGCCGAGGCCGAAATCCTGGAGACGATGATGAAGGGGCGCCCCGAGGCCTCCCTGGATCTGACCTTCGAAGAGGGAGATGAGCGCAATCTGATGAGCGTCCTGGCCGACGAGGCCACCGCATCCCCCGATGAGGGNGTGATGGATCGAGACGGCCGTGCCCAGATCGACGCCGTCCTGGAAACNCTCGACGAGCGTGAGAACTATATCTGTCGCTGTTACTATGGTCTAGACGGCGAAGAGCCTCTGACCCTCGAGCAGATCGGCGGTCTGATGGGGCTCACGCGGGAGCGTGTCCGTCAGCTGAAGGAACGGGCCCTGTCGCGGCTGCGCGACCCGAAACGATATCGAAGCCTGCCTGAACTGGCCGAGGCGATCGGCATCGGCAACTGACCCGAACAATGGTCATCCGATCAACGAGGGGTATCGGTCGTCGACCGGTGCCCCTCTTTTTTTTCAACCCGTGTCGCCAATCTCGGACTGCACGCGTCGCAACTGCCCTCGTAGATCGGCGATCTGTGCCGCGTAGCCGGGGTCGTCGTAGCGGTTGACCTGTTCATCGGGATCTTCGTGGAGATCGAAGAACTCCCAGTAGGCTGCCGACTTCTCGTCNTCATCCAGTTCGCCGAAGTACTCGATCAACTTGTGGCGATCGGTTCGAATGCCCCGATGAGGCCCGATTCGGTGGGGTGTGAAGTACTCGAAGCCTGGTTCGGACATCTGTTCCATGCCGGTGTCGCGCAGGCGCCACGAGTCTTCGTAATAGGCATAGTAGACGGCCTCACGCCAGTCGGCGGGGGATGACCCCATCATCAAGGGGCGGAGACTGACTCCTTGAACCGTGGGGGGAGATTCGATGCCTGCGAAATCGAGGATCGTCGGCGCCACGTCGACATTCATGATCATGTGGGGAGAAACGACACCCGCGGGTGTGTGTCCCGGACATTGGGCGACAAAGGGGATGCGAATGGCGGGGTCGTACATGAATCGTTTGTCATACCA
>PATE01000050.1 GCA_002712305.1 Gemmatimonadota bacterium
CGCATCACCCCAGAAGGTCTTCGCCACCTCTCTGGTGATCTTGGCCAGATGGAGTGTCGGTTCGGGAGCTGCCACCCGTAGCCCCCCAACGTAACGATCAGCCATCGCCTCGTCGTCGCAGCCAGGTCAGAACGAACTCAGCGAAGATCGAATTCGCCCATGCGAACCACCCACGTGTAAATGTTGACGGATCGTCGGGGTCGAACCCCTCGTGCATGAATCCCGTCCCACCGTCGGTGGCCTCGAGCATGTCCATCACACGGCCCATCTCTTCGATCGATGTGGCTGTCAGCCCCTGCATGGCCAACGCAATGTGCCAGACATACCCGTGCGGCGTATGAGGGCTACCAATGCCCTGAGCAACCCGGCCCTGATAGTAGTAAGGATTCGCCGAACTAAGGACGAATCGACGAGTCGACAGATAAACGGGGTCATCGGCGGCGCAGTATCCCAGATAGGGCAGCGACAGCAGACTGGGGACGTTCGCATCATCCATGAGATGATGGTTGCCGAGGCCATCTGTCTCGTAGGCATAGATGAGGTTGCCGTCGTGTTCGACCTTCGCGTATTGATCAAGACCGGATTCGATGTCTGATCTGAGATCACTCGCCCGTTGGGCCAATTCTTCGTCTGCCCAGACCTGCTCGGCCACGTCGCTCACGTGGGAAAGCACAACGGTGGCGAACATGTTGGAGGGAACCAGATAACCATAACGACAGGCGTCATCGCTTGGGCGGAAGCCAGACCAGGTCATTCCCGTGTGAGTCACCGGTGCCCCGAGCCCCCCGTCTACGAGGGTATCACTGGGCGGACAGTCGAATCGCTGGAACGTGTAAGGTGACTGCTCTCGGTGATGCTGTTCTGTTCGCCAGATCTGGAGAATCGTCTCGACGGCGCGCCGAAACTCGTCATCGAAGATGCTCTCGTCACCAGTGGCCTTCCAATATCGCTGACTCAGCCAGAGCGGATAACAGAGCGAATCGATCTCATATTTTCGTTCCCACACCCAGGGATTGGTATCGGTCTCGTCCTTGGCCCATGCAGCACCACTGGCCTCCTCATTGAAGGCGTTCGCATAGGGGTCGATGTGGATGTATCGAATTTGACGCTGAATGGCGCCTGCAATGAGATGGCGGAGCTCTTCGTCGGCGGCTGCCAGGTCGATGTAGGGAGACAGCTGCGCACTGGAATCGCGCAGCCACATGGCCGGAATGTCTCCCGTAAAGACGTAGGTCGTGCCATCGTCGAGACGTTTCGTCGTCGTCTCGAGTGTATTCGGGAAACACTGGGCGAACATGGACGCCAGCTTCGGGCGATCCTTGAGCTTCTCGGATACTTCCTCGCGGGTGTCTGAGACGATCTTGGGAAGATTCATCTTGGCGTGACGTGTTCAGACCTGCAACCGCGCCACCTCTTCTTCGCTGAGGGTATCGGCACCAGCTGCCGCATTCATCTCCGCCTGCTCAGGAGACTTAGCACCTGGGATCGCCACTGGAAGTGTGGGCTGAGAGATCACGTATTGCAGAGCTGTGCTCACCATCTGTGCCGGTTCGACGAGTTCACGAATCTTGTCGACCGTATCCATGCGCGTCTCGAAGGTATCGCGCGCGTCACCACCCACGTTGTAGGTGCTGCGCACCTCGTCGTCGAAACGCGACTCCTTCGTATAGCGACCTGACAGAAGACCGCGAGCCAGGGGCCCACGAACCATCACGGCGATGCCCTGGGCAAGACAGTAAGGAAGCAGTTCTGCCTCGGGAGTACGATTGACGAGCGAGTAGTCCACCTGCACCACCTTGCAGCCCCCCTCGTGATTGAAGCGTTTCAGCAAGTCGAGATCGTTCGTCGAGATGCCGTAGTGCCGGAGACGACCCTCCTTCTGCAGTGCCTTGAACCCCTCCAGGTAGACTGACGGATCTTCGATGCCCCCGTCGTGGCAGAGCAGAACATCATGGTAGTCGGTCCGAAGGCGGTGAAGGGAGGCGTGGGCACACAGACGGATCATATCGACGGTGGTCTTGGGGACCGCCTGCCCCGTGCGCGCACCCCAGTTTCCGATCTTGCTGACCACGTAGACGTTGTGACGGAAGCCAGCCATCGCCACGCCGAGTCGTTCTTCGGAAAGACCGTTGGGCACACCATACGACTCGGCTGCATCGAATAGATTCATGCCGTGATCGTAGGCGGCGCGCACAGTTGCCCACGCCGTCTTGTCGTCGAGGGCCCCCCACTGGTTCCCGATGTTCCAGGTACCCAGGCCGATGGTGGAAACTTGCCACCCTGTGCGGCCGAAATCACGATATCGCATGGGGTCCTCCCCTCCCTGTGGCGGAATGCAATCACCTGTGCCAGACCGCACCCGGCGCATCGTGCCACGCGGACGGCGTGTATATTCGGTGTCTCATGGAGACGAACGACGACGCCTCACGGGCGCGACTGCGCCGCCTGCCCTTCGATCGCCCCGCGTGGCCATTTGCCGTTCGGAACGTGCCGTTCTTCTACGGCTGGGTCGTCATGGTTGCCGGTACGATCGGAGTGCTGTGCAGCGCTCCTGGACAGACCGTTGGGGTGTCCGTCTTCACCGATCACCTGATGGCGGCAACGGGGCTGACACGGGTACAGCTCAGCCTGACCTATCTGGTCGGCACCTTGACCAGCGCGTTCCTGCTGCCAAGAGCGGGGAGAATATACGACCGCCTCGGGAGCCGCACCATGACGGTCGTGACAGCGTTGTCTATGGGCTGCGCCCTAATCCTGTTGAGCCAGATCGATGTGGCGATCCGCGCGGCGCACCATGCGCTGAGCGCCCTGCCTGCCGGCCTCTCGCTCCATGCGGCCGTCGCCTTCTCCGTCATGGCGTTGAGCTTCTTTGCTCTCCGATTCCTCGGTCAGGGCGTGCTCACCATGAGCAGCTCAAACATGATTCTCAAGTGGTTCGAGAAACGCCGTGGATTGGTCAGTGGCATCGTCGGTCTCCTCAGTTCCTTTGGGTTCTCTTCGGCGCCCGTTTTCTTCAATGAGCTGATCGAGGCGCACGGCTGGAAGGGGGCCTGGCTCCTGTTGGGATTGGGGATCGGTGTGGGTCTGACGATGCTGGCCGCCGTCGCCTATCGGGACAATCCGGAGGAGTGTGGCCTGCAGCCAGATGGCTTGAGCCGGGACCATCCAGACGGAACTACCGGGATGATCACCGGTGTTAGCCTTCAGCATGCTCGCCAGACCACGGCCTTCTGGATCTTCATCGCCGCCATGTTCATGTCGGGAATGGTGGGTACGGCGCTGCCGTTCCACGTCGTCGATATTCATGTGCAGGCGGGATTGGATCGTTCGGGGGCGATCGCCATGTTTCTGCCGGCCGCCATCATTGCCGTCATCGTTCATTTTACCGGCGGTTGGATCAGTGACCGGACCACTCTGCGGCCACACCTAGTCGTGTATCAGCTCGGCATGATCGCTACCAACGTGGGACTCGTATATCTCGACGAATCCTGGGGACGTCCGCTCATGATCACGGGCTACGGCATCCAGGGCGGCATGGCACGGCTTCTTTCCAGTGTTACGTGGCCACGTTACTATGGGCGCCGACACCTGGGTGCCATTCGCAGTTATGCCGTCGCCTTCGGTGTCGCGGCCAGTGCCCTCGGACCGACGTTGTTCGGTTTGTCGGCCGATTGGTTCGGCACCTATCACATCGCTGCCTGGGCCTGTATCGTCGCGCTTGTGATCTTGCTGCCACTGGCCCCCCTGGCGCGCGAATCCAGCATCGGGGAGACAAAGGAATGAGCAAATCTGGCGACCAGATCATCGACACGATATTTGCCCTGTTTTCTGAGCAGGCTCACCTGAGTTATGGAGAATCGGTGACCACCGTAGAGCACATGCTGCAGTGTGCCCACTTTGCTGCCGAAGAGACTGCCCATGGCACACTGGTTGCGTCGGCCCTGCTCCATGACATCGGTCATCTCGTACATGGGATGGATGAAGACATTGCCGAACAAGGGATCGATGGTCACCACGAAGATGCGGGTGCCGACTATCTTGCCCCATGGTTCGTGGCAGCCGTGACCGAACCGGCCAGGCTGCACGTTGCCGCCAAACGCTACCTGTGCACCGTCGATTCGACCTATGAGGCGGATCTGTCGCCTTCGTCGGTGCTCAGCCTGAAGTTGCAGGGCGGCCCCATGTCCGCCGCCGAAGTGACATCCTTCGAAGGACTCGAGCACTGCGAAGACGCGGTTCGACTGCGTCGCTACGATGACCGAGGCAAGATTCCGGGCATGAAGACACAATCTCTGGAGAGCTTCAGGCCTGCTGTAGAGGCAAGCCTGCGAGCAGAATTCCGTTGACCACAGCCGTCCTGCTTTCCGGCGGGGTCGACAGTTCTGTCGCGCTGCGTCTGCTACACGACGAGGGGGTTCCTGACCTTCGTGCCTTCTACCTGAAGGTCTGGCTGGAAGAGGAGGTCATGTCGTTTGCGGGGGACTGTCCGTGGGAAGAGGACGTGTCTTTCGCCCGCGCCACGTGCGAGAGCCTGGGGGTCCCCTTGGAGATCGTCCCTCTCCAGACCGAATACCTTGAACACATTGTGGGACATGTACTGGCCGAACTCCGCGGCGGACGCACACCGAGCCCTGACGTGTTCTGCAACCGGCGGATCAAGTTCGGCGCCTTCCTCGATCGAGTGGAAGTGGATGTCGATCAGGTAGCGTCCGGTCACTACGCACGCGTCGTGTCAGATACACATGGTGCCCACCTGCACAGGGCACCCGATCCTGTTAAGGATCAGACCTATTTCCTCTCACAGCTGACACAGCAACAGCTTGAAAAGATCCGCTTTCCCATCGGTGATCTGACGAAGGCCCAGGTCCGGCAGAAAGCGAGTGATTTTGCCTTGCCCGCCCGGGATCGCAAGGACAGCCAGGGGATCTGTTTTCTCGGCAAGATCGACTATCGCCAGTTCATCGAGTTCCACCTTGGACGGCGCACGGGATCGATCATCGATATCGACGCTGGGAGCAAACTGGGTGAACATCACGGCTATTGGTTCTATACCATCGGCCAGCGCTACGGCCTGGGTCTGGCCGGGGGGCCGTGGTATGTGGTGGGTAAGTCCGTGGAAGAGAACGTCCTCTATGTCACGCACGGCGAGCACAGGCTTGAGCGGAGCAGGAATGCGCTAGACACAGAGGTGCCAAACTGGATTTGTGAGACCCCTGCAGAAGGAGCGCTGCAGGTCAAGCTGCGTCATGGTCCTGAGCTTGCGAACTGCCACATACAGAACAATCCAGACGGCGGTCTTCACATCAAGCTGGAAGAGGCGGATCCCGGTGTGGCCGCCGGGCAACATGCCGTTCTCTATTCGGGTGAACGGTGTCTTGGAGGCGCCATCATCCGCTGAGGAGCTGCCCGACGTTCAGGCCATCGTCTCGAGTCGTTCGGGGGTCACCTGGTAGTTGAGTGGCACACCCTCTTCCCACCGCCGGAAATCCTCGATCATGTAATCGGCCATTCGCACGATCTCGTCATTCATCGACCCTGCGATATGGGTACTAAGATGGACGTTCGGCATCTCGTAAAATGGGCTTCCCTCTTCTGGGGGCTCAGGCATCGTAACATCGAGCAAGGCCGTCAGATCTGGACGTGCACTCCAGATCCGCATCATATCCGCCTCCACCACCTGCGCTCCGCGCCCTGTATTGATGAAGGTCGCATCCGGCCGCAGCTGTTCTAGCAATCCACCGTGCAGCACACCCTGAAGCTCGGGCAAATTCGGCAGATGATTGCTCACCACGTAGGACTGGGCGAACAGCTCTTCCAATGAAACCTTTTCAACACCGAGTTGGGCCGCATCGTTGTCGGACAGAAAGGGGTCATGCACGACAACTCTCAGCACGAAGGGTCGCAGCAACTCGACGACGGCTCGCCCGACCATGCCCACACCGATGAGCCCCACCGTCTCGCCGAACACACCGGCCCCGCGATGAGCTGTGGATCGGGCGCTTGGGTCTGAGAAATCGCGCGTATTTCGGAAGTAGCCCTTGCAGGCTAGCAGAATTTGCGCGACGGTGAACTCGGCCACGGGAACCCCATTCGCCGCCCATCCCGACACGACGGTGATGTCGCGCTCAAGCAAAGCGGGTGCGAAGGACTTGACCGACCCGGCCGCGTAGAACAGGGCACGATAATGGGGCATTGCATCGAGGGTTGCCGTGTCGAGGACAGGATATCCCCACGTTGAAAACACGACCTCTACATCCGACAACTCACCGAGGCGCTCCTGCACCTGTTCGGCCGTCAGCACACCGGGTATGAGATCGCAGATCTGCGTCAGTTGTTCATACCGTCCACTGCCATATACCTCGAGGCATCGTTGTGGGTTGTCGTTGATGATGGCTGCTCGCTTCATGAATCCTTCTCTCGAAGAGATGACTCGCTCGGCTGCGGTCCTGGTCGTACACTGTCGCCTGCCAACCGGATCCTATCCAGGCGCTTGATGTGACACCCTCAGAGCCTGCTCCGCAACTCGTCGAACACCTTGCGACGGCACGGCAAATCCTGCTGTTCACGGGCGCAGGGATCTCCACCACCAGTGGAATCCCCGATTTCCGGGGCCCCGATGGCGTGTGGAAGAGACGGCAGCCCGTCTATTTTGACGACTTCCTGCGGTCCGAGGCATCGAGGATTGAGCACTGGGACTTCAAGCTCGAAGGCTGGCCTGCTCTGCGCAATGCCCGGCCGACACCGGTGCACGAAGCCATTGTGCAATTGGAACAAGACGAACGAGTTGAAATGGTGGTCACGCAAAACATCGATGGCCTGCACTCCCGTGCAGGAACGACTCCGGCCCGCCTTGTGGAGATCCACGGAACCAATACCCACGTCGAATGCCTGACCTGCGGCGATCGGAGCGAGCCAGATCCGCACTTCGAAGCCTTTGCCGATACCCGGATTCCTCCTCGCTGCACCTGCGGAGGTTTGCTCAAGCCAGCGACGATCAGCTTTGGACAGAACTTGATCGATAGCGATATGCAGCGCGCGCTGAACGCGACCGAAAGAGCTGACCTGGTCGTCGCTCTTGGATCGACGCTGTCCGTGTATCCGGCGGCCAACATCCCACTGACGGCGGCCGAGCGTGGTGTACCCTATGTCATCATCAATCAGGGCGAGACAGACCACGACCGCCTTCCAGGTGTCACCCTGCGACTTGAGGGAGATGTGCAGGAACTCTTCCCACCGTCAGTCACCAAGGCATTGGGTGACAGACCGGGTGCCTGACTCACGTCCCTTCATGCGAAAGCCGCCAAGATGATCATCCAGGATTTTCGTACTGGGGCCGTGGGCGACCACGCAGAAACGATCCCCTATCGGATCGGCGACTCGCAAGGTCATATGCTTCGACTCACCGAGGGCTCAACACGCCCGGTGAGTGTTCCGTGCTCCGTTCAGGGCCCGCACAGAATCCTGCTCGGATTTCGTGGTCCAAGCGGCATTCGCCTACGCCTGGCAGGTGAACCCTGGTATCGCTGTGTCGAAACCACGGTCCGCTGGAATGGCGATCGTGACCTTCTCGAAAGAGAATTTGGTCATCGGGTCGCAGGATTGATGCCATCTCTGGAGAAGGCCCTGCGATTCAGTGACTAACGCCATCCTGCGTACACAGCCGGAAACTGACTGTTTACAGAGAGGGAATCTCGAGAAACCGCCCGCCCTGAGCGGCCGATTCCTGGGCCATCAGACACGCCTGAGCCACGGCAAGCACGTCTCGTGTCGTGATGAAATGCTCGTCACCACGACTCCACGCTGTGATCATGTCCTGCACGAATCCTCCACCCTCGCCGGCCGGAAAATCGGGCCGATGCGGCTCGACCTGATCCGTGACCAGCAGTAGATCATCTTTGGCGTAGGCCCGTAAATGAGCCGATCCCTTCGTCCCCATCACGATGAAACGAGTGTCTCCGAAGGAGGGTGACTTCTGCGGGGTAAGCCAGTCGGCGGTAAGGGTTGCCAGCGAACCATCGCTCATCTGGAAAGAAGCCTGCACATGGTCCGCAAGAGGTGGATCGTCCGTGTATTTCCGGCAAGTTTCCAGGGCGTGCACGCCAACACATTCGGCACCAGTGAGCCAACGCACCTGATCGACGCCGTGACATGCCAGATCGTGGAAGGGACCCGTGTAGACACTGCGGTCGAAATACCAGGCAGGTGCTCCATCACGTGATGTTTTGTGCGGATGGGTGGAGATCATACTCACCAGATCTCCCAGTTCCCCTGCCGTAATGGCATTGCGTAGCGCGATGAAGGGTGGATGGCTGCGCGACGTGAACCACATGGACAACTTGATACCGCCAGATTGCACGGCACGACGAATCCTCTCCCAGTCGTCGAGAGTCCGGCACAGAGGTTTGTCGAGGAGCACGTGGACTCCCGCCGCAGCACACGCCTCTACCAGATCCGCCTTGCCCTCGTGGGTGATTCCTTCCATAACGACGTCGGGTTTTGCCTCGCTGAGCAGGCTCTCCACGCTCTCGAAGCGAGGGATCCTTCCTGGCTCCGTGTAGCGCTGGTAGAGGGCATCGTCGGCCTCCACGATCCCCACCAACTCGGCTGAGGACGCCTGTCGGGCAGACTGCACCATCCCTGAGATGTGACCATCGTGCACACCGGCGATACCGATTCGCATTGCGCTTCCTTCTGACGATGAGGGTGCTACAGAAACGTCGTGATCTCTTCCAATGATTTGCGCCCGATCGCGGGGACCTGCGTATCGGCTGCTGGGTACCCGACGACCAACAACAGATAGGGTCGTTCGTTGTCGGGCCGCTGCATCAACTCGTTGAGGAATCCCATGGGACTTGGTGTATGAGTCAGGCAGGCAAGACCGGCGTGGTGGAGGGCCGTGATCAATACGCCCGTTGCGATGCCCACAGACTCGTGAACGTAGTAATGTTTCCGGCTCGCCCCTTCCTCGTCTGTCCCCCATCGCTGCAAAAAGATACCGATCAGCCACGGCGCGACTTCGAGCAAGGGTTTGCTCGCATCGGTTCCTAGCGGCTCAATCGCCCGTAGCCACTCTTGGGGCGCGCGGTGACTGTAGAACTCTCGCTCCTCGTGTTCGGCGCCGACACGGATCTTCTCCTTTAGGTCTGGATCGCTCACCGCAACGAAGTGCCAAGGTTGGAGGTTTGCCCCGCTGGGCGCCGTACCCGCGGCGCGCAGACAGGATTCGATCACCTCTCGATCCACAGGCGTATCGGCAAAGTCGCGGACCGACCGGCGTCGCGCCGAATCCGAATAGAAGTCAGCCGCGCGCTGCCTCATCTCCTCTTCAGGGTAACGCGGAAAATCAGTGAGTTGTACCTGTTTGGACATTTTGGACTCGAAGTAATGGGGACTGGGCTCTATGTTCTGCCGCTTGCACCCCGATCGGCCTTTTCAGGCTATTGAACCCTTGCCATCGGCGCAATCGCTTTGCGGTGGCATGAAATCGAGAGTGAATCCGCTATGACCGCCAAGGTAACCAACGTCGAGCGTTTCCTGCTGCATGTTCCCTTTGTAGAACGAGTCCGACGCGAGATGGAGCGTGCCGGTGTTCACACGTGGTCAGAACTGGAGATCACACGCGTCGAAACGGATGCTGGAATCGTCGGCTGGGGTGAAACGATTCAGAATTACACCTGGGGCCGCGTGCAGGCACAGGAACGTGTCATTGGGAGCACACCGGCATCACTCATGTGGGATGACTCGTTGGGAGCGGGGCTGCAGATGGCCCTTCTCGATGCGACGGGAAAACTGGCCGGCGTCCCCGCCTATCAGTTGCTGGGCAGGAAGATTCGGGACTGGTGTGCGATCTCTTTCTGGGATCACGACATGTCGCCAGAGAAATACGAGATCGAGGCGAAAACAGCGGTGGGCCTTGGCTACGACTGTATCAAAATTAAGACCCGGCCCTGGTTTGACGTTCGCGAAACGATCCGTCGAATCAGCGACGTTACGCCCGACCACTTTCGCATCGATGCCGATTGGAATGCATTCCTCAACAATGCGTCCAACGCCATCCCCTTGCTTCGTGAGTTGGAGAGCACCTTTCCAAAGATCAAGATCTTTGAGGACCCCATCCCGCGTCACGACGCGTCGGGGAATCATTTCATGCGTTCACAGATCGAGACGGCCATCGCCCACCACTACGGCTCGATCGGTACTCGCCAGGGCTTGGAACTAGGCGGCGTCTGCGATGGCTGGGTCTTGGGTGGCGGCATCTCGAATATCATGCGCCAGGGCCACACGGCAGAGTCTCTCGACATGCCCTTCTTCCTGCAGATGGTCGGCGCCGCCCCGACGACGGCTCTATCTCTGCACTTGAGTGCCGTCTTACCGATGGCACAGTGGCCAACCATCACCTGTCATGAGCTCTACGAGCACAGCCTGCTGAAAGAGCGCATGCCTGTGTTGGGCGGACACGCTCGGGTGCCGGAGGAGCCGGGCCTGGGAATCGAGTTGGATGACACCGCGTTGAGCAAGTATCGCGTGGAGAAGGCCGACCACTCCGTGCCCAAACGGCTCATCAAGGTGTGTCGTCCCGGCGGTGTGAATATCTACTTCGCCAACTCAGGGCAGAAGTGGGAGTTCTATGGCAAGGGCAACCAACCCGTCGATGAATGGGGCTGCTCGACGGAGTATCTCGATGACGACGGCACTTCGGATTTCGGCGAACTCCTTGAACGAGCCGCTCAGTCACCGGTCATCACGGCAGAGTAACTCGTTTCTGCAGCAGCAGCCGGTCCTGTGTCCCACGGCTGGCCAGGACCACGTCTACTTGACCATTGTCGGAGCCGCCCCGCCAGGAACACACCAGACCCGTCGTTGATATAGTGCGATCGAGGCCCTCTATCGCCTTGGTACCACCAGTCGCACAGGATGCCCTCTGGCTTGTGCCATCTCTCGAAGAGCTTCGGGGTAGTCCCGTGGGAAGCCCTCTCCCAACCCGGATTCGCCTGTGCCTTGCTCACGCCAAGGAACTCGGCGATCCGCGCATCACCCCTTGAGAAAATCGTGCACAATGGTGGCGTACCCTTCTGAATAACTCGCCTCCATGTGGTAGGCACCGTCGTAGGACACCGGCGCCAGGCCGGTAAGATCTCGTGCGGCAGACCGCTCAAATCTCACCGTCCCCTCTCCACGTCGGCACCAGGCAATCTGGAGATCAGTCGTCGCCGTGGAACCATCGATCAGCTGTTTGATGGCAGGACCTGGACCGTCCGCTCGCGGGATTACCTTCAACCGCCAAGAGGGCGACAGGTCGGGCAGCTCTTCCATAGCCGCTGGATCGGGTGCGCGACTCTGGATCGAGATCTCGTTCGTTCCGTCAGTTCCGGCCACGGTGCTGATCTGCTCCTGAGTCCCGCCGATTTCGACATCAGCCAGAAACTTCGGCGTGCCATAGACCTCTCGACCCGCGGTAATACCCGCGGGGCCATTGTGCCAGACATGAGAACAGTACCAGCCTATCTGGTCTCCAAAACGACAGGACAGCTGCAAGGCCGCTTCTTCGAAGGCGCCATAGGCGCTGCATTTGGGAACCGAGATGCCCATAGCCACGCAACGACCATCCGGCGAAGGTTCCAGAGGATCAGGCAGCAGGTCGCGCGTAGCCGCCGGATCACAACTGAAGAAAACGAGATGAAAAAGAACCTGTTCATACTTCGCCGGTAGGGGTGGGTAGAAGGGGCTGTCGAAGGGGACATTCCAGCCCTCTGCTGAAGCGAGTGGCCCCAACTGTCAGGCCCCTTGGTTACGCCGCTGATCAAAGCCGGGGAGTTCGATGGAGTCGAGGATCTGTTCCAGGTTGGCCAGATCCAGCGGCAGGAGCACGTTTGTTTTGGCGTCTGCCAGACTGCGCAGTCGGCGCAGATATCGCTCCGCCAGTTGCAGACGTACCGACGACTCGCCGCCGGGCACACTGATGGAAGCGGCGACCTTTTCGATAGACTCGGCCGTCGCACGAGCGACGGCGCGGACCTCTTCTGCCTGACCCTGCGCTTCGTTGATCATACGCTGCATCTCGCCCTCGGAGCGATTGATCAGATCCTGGCGCTTGCCCTCCGAGGTGTTGATCCGGCTCTGCTTGTCCCCCTCTGACCCAGCGACGATGGCGCGACGATTTCTCTCCGCCGTGACCTGCTTCTCCATCGCTTCCTTCACCGTCGGCGGCGGTGACAAGTTCTTGATTTCATAGCGATGCACCCGGATCCCCCACATCTCTCCCGATTTCTCGAGCACCTCGACCACCTTGGCTGAAATCAGGTCGCGCTCCTCAAAGGTGCGATCCAGTTCGAGGGTACCGATCACGGAGCGCGTCGTGGTCTGTGCCAACTGCGTGGCGGCAAAGGAGTAGCTCGTGACACCATAGCTGGCTTTGACCGGGTCCGTGACGGTCATATAGATGACCCCGTCCACCTCTACTTGGACCTCGTCACGTGTGAAGCACTCCTGTGGCGGCACATCAACGGTCTCTTCCTTGAGATCGCGAACGAAAGCGACCTTGTCGATGAATGGAACCAAAGCGTGAAAGCCTGGTTTCAGAGTCCGTGTGTATTTGCCAAGGCGCTCCACGATGTAGGCTTGCTGAGTCGGCACAAGCCGAATCGAACGGAAGAACTTGATAATGAGGACCACGAACAGGATGCCCCAAACGATGAGGTTGAAGATGTCGAAGACGTTTGACATGTCACATCCTCTCCTTGTTCGCCGGCACGCCTTCCGCGACGTCCGAGATCCCTTCGAAGAACCCTTGAATCTTGGCCAATTCCAGAGGCACGACAGAGACATTGGCCTTCGTCGTGATTTCGGTGAGCGAATTGATGTATTCCTCTACCAACTGCATCTTCAACGCGGCCGACCCGCCATCCTTCTGCACGGCGGCGGCAATCAGTCTCGTACCCTCGGCGGTGGCCTCCGCGACGATGGAGATCGCTTCGGCACGACCTTTGGCGACGTTGATACGCCTCTGTTTCTCTCCTTCTGAGAGATTGATGTCCTCCTGCCGTTCGCCTTCAGAAACGTTGATGGTGGCCTCCTTCTCAGCCGAGGCTCTGACAATTTCTGCGCGCTTCTCCCGCTCCGCTTCCATTTGCCGCTCCAGCGTGTGCACGACATTGGGAGAGGGCGTGATGTTTCTCAGTTCGTAGCGGAGCACCTTGATGCCCCATGGATCCGATGCCTTGTCAATTTCGGTAACGATCGTCTCGTTCAGCGCCTCTCTCTCGTAGAACGACTGGCCAAGGGTCAGTTTGCCGATCTCTGCCCGCATCGTGGTCTGCGCCAAATTGATCCCGGCTCGCTTGTAATCCTCGATTCCGTAACTGGCCTGCTTCGGATCCAGAACCTGCAGGTAGACCAGCCCATCCACCTCGACCTGAATGTTATCCCGCGTAATACAGCCTTGGCTCGGAATATCGATCACCTGCTCGCGCGTTTCATGGCGATAGGCAATGCGGTCAAAGAAGGGGATGAGAAAATGAAAACCGGGGGTCAACACGGCTCGAAACTTGCCCAGCCTTTCGATGACCACCGCTTCGCGCATGGGCACGACGACGAAGGTCTTTAGCAGGACAAACAGAGCGATCAGCACAAGAATCGTGAAGGCAGTTAACATGGGATGGGGCACTCCTTGTTGATGGACTCGTCTTCGTCGGGACTCGAAGCTTCCACGACCCACAAGAGATTCTCGCGAAAGGCAAGCATCGCTTTGCCTCCGGCTTCGATCGTGTTGTCGTAGCAGATGGCTTCCCACGGGGCGCCGCGGTAATGGATCCTGCCCGGTTTCTCGGGGGTGATTCTCTCTACCACTTCCACGATGGTGCCGTACGCAGCCGCCTCTTCATCTGTGGATTGTGTTTCAGAGTCCCCGCCGATCAAGCGCTGGAAAAAGCTCCTCAAGGTCACGAGGAGCCCGATGGAGAGGATGAACCAGGCCGTGAGGGAGGACACCCAGGTGTCGAGCCAACCCCACCAGATGAGGGCGGCGACGATGAGTGAACTACCACCAAGGAAGCCGAGTATCATCCCTGGCAGAAAGAGCTCCAGCAGGAGCATGATAACACCGGCGATGATCCATGTGGTCAACATGAGGACCTCGGGGCAGAGGGGCAGCCGTCTGCGGTCGGCAGCCTGTCATGACGATTCCCAAAGTCCGGGAAGGGTGCCAACAGGCGTAAGGATAGTCCCGGCAGGTGGGTCGTGCGAGTTTGCCACCAGGCCGACCTCCGCTGGCCCTTATAAGGATGCCATTTCCGTCCCTGTTCGCTTCAACGGCAGGATTAAACTCGGGCGTGTTCAACTTGTCGAACCCATCATCCGTGCCGCACTGCGACTTAAGGCAGATCAGATTCGGAACCCGTCTTTTCTAAAATGGCTTCGTTTCGTAATGGAACACTCCGCCCTCACTCTTGTTGGGTTGCCCCGACTGTTCGAAACCCTCGGCTTGCAGGGCAAAGACTCCCAAGGGTGCTCTTTGTGGGACCATAATTTGCTCAGAGCATTCGCTATGGCCTACTTAGGCACTCAAGTGTTTCAGAAATATGTCTGAAGAAGCCAAGACTATCTGCCAGTGAAAACCGCCGAAAAGCAACAAAACCCCAACCGCTCCCTCACGCAGGACCAGATCGACACCTTCCGTCGCGAAGGCTACGTCTCTATCGGTAAGTTGATTGCAGACAGCGAGTTGGATGAACTGCGCTCCGAATACGACCGTGCCTTCAACGAGGCTCGAGAGTCTGCGCAATACCGCAATCTCTCCGCCGACGGCGGCGCCGCACAGCGTCACGACGAGGGCGCCGAAGAAGAGATGCTGCAGATCATGCAGATGTGCGAGCGCTCCCTCTCCTTCCGGCGACTGCTCTACCATGAGCCGATCCTCGACATCGCCGAGGATCTGATCGGGCCGAACATTCAACTGTTCCATGATCAGGCCTTGTTCAAACCCGCCCACCACGGAGGTCCCATCCATCCACACCAGGACAACGCGTACTGGCGCTGCCTGCCCGCTACCCTCGTCAGTTGCTGGCTGACCCTCGACGACGTAGATGTCGACAATGGAGCCATGCATCTACTGCCGGGATCGCACCTTGCAGCGATGGGGCACGAACGAGGTGACGTCCTGCTGGACGCCGGCACGCCCGACCCTGCCGAATCTAGAGTCGTGCCCTTGCCCGCGGGGGGTGCGCTCTTCCATCACTGCCAGACACTGCACTTCACGCCTCCCAATCGCACCGACCGGCAGCGTCGTGCCTTCGCCATCCACTTCATGACGCCGGGCACCCGATCGCCAGGGGGTGAATTGCCCATCGGATTCTCACGCCCCCTCCTGAGGGGTCACATGTAGCAGTGGCCATCCATATGGTGGCCATGCATCAGGGTTGTGTGTTGGACGCATCTCCAACAGATCTACGTCGCCCATGAAGCGTTATCGCCCTCGCATCGACACGATGCCCCTGATCTTGCTGCTGTTGGCCACCTTCATCGTCGATGTCGCGGCAATCGGTGTGATCTCCCCCGTGTTGGGGCAGGAACGTCCGTGGTTCCCCCTCCTTTGGTTCCTCATCGCCACCGGCGTGCCCGTCGTGCTGACCTTCACCATCGTGCCCGTCAGGTATCGACTGGATCATCACCAGCTTGAGGTGCGCAGCGGCCTCTCGATAAGGTGGCGGATTCGTGTGAGCGAGATACACCGCATCGTGCCCGTGGTCAGCTTGCGCCCCGCCCCTGCGTTGTCGGTTCAGCGACTACGCATCGACTACCTGGATGGCACGAAGGTCCGCTCACTGCAGATCGCTCCACATGAGCCACATCAAATGCTGAGAGAACTGGTGGCCATCGATGGCCAACTCCACCTGGAGGAGGAGGGCGCACTCGTTCGTCACGGCGGTCGCGTTCTGCTGTTCGATACGCTGGCCTCGTAGCGCTACCCCCTGTCCCGCCTGGTTGATCGCGTGGGACGATCACGTACACTTTCGGCTCCCCTGTTCCTGTGGAGCAATCTCCTATGCGTGTTCTCGTCGTCGGTGGAACCGGCCACATTGGCAGTTATCTCGTCCCGCGACTGCTCCAGGCTGGGCACCAGGTCATCGTCGTTGCTCGCCATGCAAAGCCCCAATACACCCCCGAACCTCTTGGCTGGCCACAGGTGCACTGGGTCGTGGCCGATCGTCGCGCCGAAGAGGAGGCCGGGACGTGGCAGCAACGGATGGAGTCGATCGATGCGGATATCGTCATCGACTTGATCGCCTTCACGCCGCAGCAGAATCAATCGATGATGGACGCCTTCGGAGGTCGTATCGACCACTTTCTGCACTGTGGAACGATCTGGGCCTACGGGCCGACAGAGCGGGCACCCTACGAGGAGCACCACCCACGCCGTCCGACGACTCAATACGGCATCGACAAGGCGCAGATTGAGGTCGATCTGGTGACCGCCTGGCGCGAGGAGGGATTCCCGGCCACGATCATCCACCCTGGGCATATCAGTGGCCGCCGATGGTTGCCCATCGACCCCCAGGGCAGTCGCAATGGTGTCGGCGTCTACGAACGTCTCGCGGCACAGGAGCCCGTGCACCTGCCCGATCTTGGCCTGGCCACCATTCACCATGTCCATGGCGACGATGTAGCTCAGTTGTTTCACCGATCGATCGATCGCCGGGAGCAGTCCCTGGGACAGTCCTTCAGCGCCGTGGCGCCCTATGCCATGTCGCTGCTTGGCTGCTGTCGGAGTGTGGCAGCGCTGTTCGGCACCGAACCCAATCTGGCGTATGTGCCCCTGCCTGATCTGCGTGCCATCGTCGGGGACGAGTCTTTCGCCATCATCGAATCGCACGTCGTCCACTCCCCTTGCTCGAGTATCGACAAGGGCCGGCGCCTGCTGGGATACGAGCCGAGATACACGACGGAGCAGATCTTCGCCGAGTGCATCGAGCATCTGCTGGAGTCAGGCCAACTGAAGATCTGATTCATTTGATCCGTTCGAGCCATTCCTTAACCTAACCGCCCTTGAACGCGCGCACCGATAACGACAGGAATCCCGATGAAGATCACGGACGTCGAAGCGATTCAGATCAATCCAAAACTGGCTGTGAGGAATTCTGCTCAGAAACCACGATTTGTCGGCATCGACACACAGACGGTCTTTAAGGTGACCTGTGACAATGGCATCGTTGGCTGGGGCGATTGTCGAGGTCATGTCGATCTACCGGCGTCTCAGATCGAGTCCATGATCGACAGCAATCCTGTCGACTACCTCATGGCTCCCGTGAATCCGGGGGTCTCAGGTGCCATCTACGATGCCGTCGGCAAACATCTGGAAGTGCCCGCCTACAAGCTGATCGGGCAGAAGGTGCGCGACCGGGTGCCCGTCGCGGCGTGGACGCGCCCTGCTTCTCCGGAAGATCTGGCTGCAGAGGTTCAGCGAGCCGTCGGCGAAGGCTACATGACCTTCAAGATGCACTCGTGCAACTACTACTGCATCCTCGAGCAGACACGTGCCGTAGAGGATGTGGCCCCTGAGGGATTCCGCTTCCACTGGGATCTGAACCACAATCGGCCACTCAACTGGGTGCTCAAGATCGTGGAGAAGCTCGACAAGTCACCCGTTGTGGGAATCCTCGAAGATCCGCTGAACTGGCGTGACTTGGAGGGGTGGCGTCGTCTTCGCAACCAGATCAGTATCCCCCTGTTGATGCATGTACCCCAGTTGGGCGGTGGACCCGAGATGCTTCACGGCTGCGCCGACCTCTACATGATTGCCGAGCACGGCATCCCTGCCGCCATCAAGCGGGCGTGGACCTGCGCCGAGGCCAACGTTGGATGCGTGATTCAGTTGACTGGCGGTACTCTGTCAAAGGCGATGGCCATGCACCTGGGTGCGGTAGTGCCGAATCTCTCTCACTCGACCAATCTCGATGACCAGTATGACGAAGACGTCACGGGTGGCCGCCTCGAGGTCGCCGAAGGCAGCACACCGGTACCGGAGGCACCCGGTCTGGGCGTGGATGTAGATGAGGCGGAGTTGGAGCGCATCCGTCAGACACCGAAGACCGAGGTTCCGCGATTCATCAGCGAACTGCACATGCCACGCGGTGGACGTTTTGTCCAACGCGGGTGGCCGAGCGTCGACCGACAGACAGGCTACCCTGAGGGCGGCGTTGCCGGCATACGCCTTGAATTGTTCGAGGAGGATGGATCGGCTGAGTGGACGAAACGCTGGGAGTCCCTGGCTGATGGCCCTCGACTGGAAACGACACACTGAAGGAATGTGAGCACGACATGAGAGGAATGCTGGACGATCTGGCGCGGATACGACCCGGTCGAAGTGGCCGACATTCGAGTTGGGAACACAATGGCCGCAATGCGGATGCGTGGATCATCGAACCGGGAGAAACCCGGGTTCTTGCTGACATCGATGGCGCCGGACTGATCAACCACATCTGGATGACCCAGGGAAACCACTATCGCGAAGTGCTGCTGCGGATCACCTGGGACAATGCACGGTCGCCCAGTGTGAATGTTCCCCTCGGTGATTTCTTCGGCCTCGGCCACAACATCGTCAACTCGTACGAGTCTTTGCTGTTCACCGCTTCCACGCGCGCCAACAACACCTTCAACAGCGGCTGTGCCCTCAACTGTTACGCACCCATGCCGTTTCGCGAACGTGCCCTGGTGGAACTGGTCAATGAGAGCAAGCAGCCTCATCGCCAGTATTTCTACTTCGACTGGGAGGCCTTTGAGAGTGCGCCTGACGACGATCTGGGGTACTTCCACGCCGAATTTCGCCGCGAGAATCCTTTCGGGGGTTGGGGTCATGCAATCAGGGTGAATACGCCCGAGGCGAACATCGCCAACAAGGAAAGACTCGCCTGGGATAACAATTACGTCATCCTCGACACCAAGGGCGCCGGACACTACATCGGCTGCAATCTCTCGGTGACCAACTTCCAGGGAACCTGGTGGGGCGAAGGCGACGACATGATCTGGGTCGATGGCTATAAGTGGCCACCCGACCTGCATGGAACCGGCTCGGAGGACTATCTGAATCAAGCCTGGGGAATGCAGGACAATGCATTCCTGCGCAATGGTTCCTCCATTCACGAAGACAACACGAATGGTTATCAGACCAGCTACGTTCACCACATCGAAAATCCGGTCCGCTTCCGCCGCGAGCTAAAGGTGACCATCGAACACGGCCATGGAAATCACCTCTGTAACGAGATGAGCTCCACCGCCTACTGGTATGCCCAAAAGCCAACCCGTGTGGCGCGGCCGCCGGCGGTGGCCAAACGCGCCCCCGTTTTGCGGGACAATCAGGGCAATTGGCTGTACGACAAAAAGACCCAGACCACATCGAGTCAGATCAAACCGAATCGTGAGATGAAGGCAAACAAGGCGGCGTGGAAGAAGAAGAACCCGTAACCAACTGCGAGGCCCTCGACCGGCAGCTCGAGCCGGCCGTGGTCCCTCCGTCGGGGGCGTTGGGCTCGTGCCTGTACTTCGCCTTCTCGGAAGATCGGCTGCTGGTGTACGCCGATCCCAAAGGATATCTGCTGCCGCGACTTGAAAGCTTCGGGGAACTCGATCTGCTCTTTCGAGATCCTCACTATCTCGGCCAGCTGGACGATGTCCATTGCTTCGCCGTCGACCTGCAGACCGCCACCCCGCCACAGGGCATGGCCCTGATGGGTTTGCGCGAGTTGTATGCTGATTTCTCAGAAGGCATTTTCCAACTCGCCGGTCGTGCCTTCCAGGTCGTCAACTGGGATCGGACCCACCATTTCTGTGGCCGCTGCGGCCAGAACGCCGACTATCACGAATCAGACCGCGCCCGCCGGTGTCCCGACTGTGGGCTGCTGTCCTTTCCGCGCGTCTCACCTGCCGTCATCACGCTCATCCACAAAGGGGACGAGTTTCTTCTGGCTCGGAATGCCCGGTTCCCCGAAGGACGCTACAGCATCATCGCCGGGTTCGTTGAAGCGGGGGAAACGCTCGAGGAGGCCGTCGCCCGCGAGATCTACGAGGAGGTCGGTGTCGAGGTCTCTGACATCACGTATCGGTGCAGCCAGTCGTGGCCATTCCCGCATTCTCTCATGGTCGGATTCACGGCCGCGTGGGCGGGCAGAGACATCCGCATCGATGAGGACGAAATCGTCGACGCCGGCTGGTTTTCTGCCAGACACCTACCACCATCCCTGCCGGATGGGATCAGCATCTCACGCAGGCTGATCGACTCCTTTCTCGCCAAACACCCATAAGATCTACCTGATGCCCCCATCCCTGACCAAGGCGGAGAAGGTCAGCTTCATCGCCGACACCCTTGATCGGCTCTATGACGTTCCGCCCATCCCCCTGTCCCATCGGTCGCCTTTTGAGCTGCTGATCGCCGTCCTGTTATCGGCGCAGACGACGGATGTCAAGGTCAACCAGGTCACCCCGGCCCTGTTTGCCGACGCGGACACGCCGCAAAAGATGGTGAAACTCACCGTCGATCAGATTCTCGATCACGTGCGAACCGTTGGCCTGGCGCCAGGTAAATCGAAAAACATCCACCGCCTGTCCGAACTTCTGCTTGAGCGACACGATGGCGAAGTGCCCGAGACGCTGGAGAAGTTGGAGGATCTGCCGGGTGTAGGGCACAAGACCGCGTCCGTCGTCGTAGCACAGGCCTTTGGCCAACCCGCCTTCCCCGTGGATACACACATTCATCGCCTGGCGTATCGTTGGGGACTCTCGACAGGCAAGAATGTGGAACAGACCGAGAAAGATCTGAAGCGCGCCTTCCCTGAGGACACGTGGAACAAGCTGCATCTGCAGATCATCTACTTCGGACGTGAGTATTGTCCCGCACGAAATCATGATTTCGCCGCATGCCCCCTGTGCAGCGTTGTGGGGCGAAAGAGTCTGCTGAAATGAGCTATACCGGATCAACTCTGGCGCACGGAGTCCTCGATCATGGCTGACACCGGAGACTTCAACCATGCTCTGCGGCAAGAGCAGGAGAATTCCACGCGGCGTTTCAGCGGGTATCTGTTGCCCGACGCTCCCTCCGAGCAGGACTTGCTCACAGTCGTCGACGACTATGAGGCGATCTGCCACGCGAACATCGAAGCGATTCTCGACCGATTTGAGCGACATGATGGAAGCTATCCTTTTGTCGACACGAAACTCGATCTGCAGTCGGGAGCCGATTTCGATGCCACCGACCCGGTGCGTGGGCGAGACACGATCTATGGGTGGATTCAGGGGCGAGGCCTGGAAGCACTGGCCGGACATGCCCACTGGTCGGAGCGATCACCAGACGCCCGAACCCGCGCACTGACGGAACGTTTACGGTCGATGGAATCGGTGGTTCTCGACTCGCTGCGACAACTGCGCAGTGCCAACGAGGGCCACCTGTTCTTCTTCATGTCTCCCGATGGCGGCCCCTTTGTCCTTGCCGAGGACGGCTCGCAGGCAGCGTTGGCTCCAGACCCCGAAACGCCCAGCGGCTATAGTGACCTGTTTGGCTCCAAAGGTCTATTTGCTGCCGCACGCGACCTTGGGCTCCCCCAGATCGAAGCAGAGGCACAGGCCTGGATGACGGAGGTCTCCGAGGACATCCTGGCACGGCGTTTCACCAGTGACCAGCAACCCCTCGACCCCACCAATCCCATCGAAGCCCTGCCCGGCCGCTATGGCCACGGTGCCTACATGATCCAGTTGGGCGCGTGCGCCCTTGGCGCTACCGCCGGCGACACAGGGGCCGTCGACATGGGACTGCGCCTTATGGAGTACGAAATCGGTACCCATGCCAACATGGGCGGACGTGTTGCGGGGTTCGAGGAAGGCGACTTCTGGGAATTCGTCGGCGAAGATGATCTGCCGCTGAGGATGGAGGACGGCAGCGTCTTGTGCGATCCGGGTCATGCCCTCGAGTTCGTGGGACTTGCCTACAAGTTTCTGAGGGCTGCGCAGCAGTTGGAGAACAATCCACGTACGACTCGGCGCCTCCAGGCTGTGACAGAGCCCTTGCCCACGATCCTGTGGCAGATCTTCAGTCTTGGTTTTCAGCCACAGCCCGGTGGGATCTGTAAGGCCTACGATCTGGTCGGGCGTCGCCCGCTGCACACAGACATGCCCTGGTGGTCACTGCCTGAAACGATCCGCTCAGCCGCATTCTGCTATAGGGAAAGTGAATCTGCAGAGGTGAAGCAGCGCAGCCTGGCGATCTGGCGAGACTGCCACAACGCGTTCGTCGAGAACTACCTTCGACCGGAGGTCCATCTGATGGCCATTCAGACCCTCGCCATCGATGGCTCGATCTCGGCGGCAATCCCTGCCACGGCCGACGCCGATCCTGGATACCACACGGGCTTGAGTTTGCTCGACGTGATCGAACTGTTCAGAGAATAGGAACGCAGACCGGGCGATCCGTGGACCCAGCGATTGCAGACGGTGCCGTCGTCACCTGAGAGCCGATCAACGCCCTCCCCGCTGGATGATCTTTCTCTCTGAAGCGATCGCCACCGCCTCGGTCCGATTGCCCGCCCCCAGCTTCCGCAGCAGAGCGCTCACGTGAAACTTGACGGTTCGCTCGCTGATGGAGAGCACATCAGCGATCTCCTTGTTCTGCTGACCCGTGGCCAGAATCCTCACGCCTTTCAGCTCGCGCTCCGTCAGATCCTCGGGATTCTGGCCTTCGCCGCCGCGCAGCGTGTCGAGCAGTCTTGTGGCCACGACGGGCTGCAGAAGCGTTCCACCACCATGCACGATGAGACTGGCGTCGAACAGTTCCTGCCTCGGCGCACTTTTCAGCAGATAACCTCTGGCACCGGCCTGCACGGCATCGACGATGCGATCATCGGTATCGAAAACAGTGAAGACGATGACGGGAGTCGTCATGCCCGCCTCATCCATGGCGCCGAGCGTCTGAATGCCATCGAGACCGGGCATTTCCAGATCGAGCAGAATGACATCGGCCCCGACCTCGTGCAGGGCGGCGAGCGCGTCTTCCCCCACTGCCTGCTTGGCCGGCGATGTCGAAATCCGACTCCGTCGACAACATCGCAGCCAATCCCTCCCGAACGACATCGTGATCGTCGATGATGAAGATGCGGATGTTGGTCACGCGTCGTTGCCCCTTGTTGCCACCAACGTCGCCGTGACCCGCGTTCCCTCATTCAGCTGAATCTCGATGGACAGATCAGCTGTCAGCAGTCGGGCCCTCTCTGTGATGCCTACCAGTCCGTGTCGCGAAGTGTCGATGTTCTGGGGATCGAAACCACAGCCATCATCGTGGATCATTAGCTGAACCTGCTCAGCGGACAGGCTCAGGCCCAGATCGATACGTGTCGCGTTGGCGTGTTGCAGTGCATTGTTCAGTGCTTCCTTGGCGATTCGTAGTAGGCCCGCTTCCACGTGCGGCTGCCAGGCGTTCCAGATCGATGCGGGTGCGAGCGTCGAGAATCAGATGCCAACCTCGTTGCGCCAACTCACGCGCCAGGGCGGCACCCAAACCACGAGATGCACCGGTGATCAATGCGGTAGGATTCGTCGGATTCATGTGAGCGTCCTTGATGGTCACGTAACAAACGTGACGTGAGCGTCATTGGACGCTTTCAAGGTAGCCGACCCGCAGTCGGCTCGAATCGGACGATGGTCGGGATGTGTCCTGTCCTTTCGGACAGGTCAGTCGACTTCCTCCGGCTGACCTGACCAGGTGTCCAACCCCACCAGACGCCGTCCCAGGTCGGTGAGCTCCGCAGGAGGATTGTTCTCCTCCCAGCGACGTTCGTCGCCTAGAAATCCCTTGGGACTCAACCTCTCCTTCCACAGGTGGACTCGGTCTTTTCGTGCCTTTTCGTCGACATCGTTGGCCGGCGACATGGTGATATACTGGGCAAGCCGCGGCCGATCTGACCGATTGACGGAGTTCCCGTGGGCCAGCAACCGATGCCAGATCAACAGGTCTCCTGCCTTGCCGGCGATCTTGCTGATGTCGAGACCTTCCAGGTCAGGGTGCGAGGGGTTTCGGTCCTCGGGCTGGCTTCGGACCCACTCTTCGAAATATCGATGGAAGCCGGGAACGCACTGGAATGTTCCCTGATCTTCTCCGGTATCCTCCAGATACAGTACTCCCTGCACGCCGAAGGCAATCGGTCTCTTCGACGTATCAAGATCCCAGTGAATCATGCCCTCATGCTTCCAGTCCGGCTTGTCCTCACGTTGAGGCGGCTTGAAGTTCGCCCGGTCCATACTCACCCAGAGCTTCTGCGTGCCCCAGATCTCAGAGAATGCCTGGTGGACTTTCGGGTGCTGGCGATTGTTCCATAGTCCCTGGGTCTGGTACATCTCCACCATCCCCCCCTTGGTCGCCGGCTCTCGATACCAGTCATCCGGCTCATCGGGACTCATCCCCAGAAAATCCCAGATCTCGTCGATGACGGCCTGCAGATTCTGGGGCGGTACCACGTCAGGAATGACGACGTAACCGTTCTTGTCCCAGAAAGAGAAGTCCTCCGCCGACAGCAATTTTTCCATTCTTTATTCCACCTGTTCTGACTGCCATGGTCGGCGCAAGCGCGGCGCCCCATATTGTGGCCCAAGATCTTGACCCAGAAAAGGAGCACATCTGAATCCTCATGTCCAGGACCCGACTTGCTCTCGTAGGATGTGGCGGCATGTCCCGTGCCCATCTTCGTCGTTTCGATGTCCTTGCCGATCGACTCGAACTCGTCGCAGCCGTCGATGTCGATGAGACCCGCACAGCAGCTGTCGCCGAACATGTGGACGGGCTCCGCGTCGCCACGGACGTGGCCGACGTCCTGGATGATGTGGACGCGTGCCTCCTTGTCCTGCCCCACCATCTTCACCACCCCATCGCGCTGCAGTGTCTTCGGGCGGGCAAACATGTGCTGCTCGAAAAGCCGATGGCCATCAGCGAGGCAGAGTGCCTCGAGTTGATCGATGAGGCACGATCTCGCGATCTGATTCTGATGGTCGCCTACTGCATGCGCTTCCACCCCCTGGTGACGGGGATGAAGCAGATGATCGATGATGGATCTGTGGGTGATGTTTTCCAGGTATCGATCTGGACTGAGCAACTCACACGTTATGAAGAGGGCCACTGGGCCCTGAAGGAGGCCACCCTCGGAGGTGGCCAGCTCTTCTCGCATGGCTGCCACTACATCGATATCCTGTTGTGGTATCTTGGGCGCCCACTTCGAGGTACACACATGGGTTCCAATACCGGTACCGAGTGGATGGAACGAGAAGGAACGAGCAATGTCACCATCGAATTCGAGGGAGGCCGCCTTGGGTATCACTTTGGCACGTGGGGAGCACGCGCGACGCGGTTGGCCTACACGTTCCATGCCCACGGCACCGAGGGGATGATCGAAGCTGACATCCGCGCCGGCGAGCTTCGAGTCCTGAGACCCGGCAGTGACCCAGAGGTCGTCTCGACCCACGAAACGGGCAAACACACCGAGAACGAGATGCGTCACTTCCTCGACTGCATCGACTCTGGCCAGTCGCCGCTCACAGATGGGCCCTCGAGCCTTCAGGGTCTGCGGCTGATCTGGCGTCTCTACGAAGCTGAAGACCGTCAGGAATTGGCCAACTTGCGAGGTTTGGGCCTCGACCAGGTCACAGAAACAGGAGAACTCCGTTCATGAAGACGGGTTGCGCGCAGATCGAGATCACACCGACTGAGCCGGTATATCTGACCGGTTATGCGAACCGAGACCACCGATCAGAGGGCGTGTACGCACCGCTTTATGCAGGAGCGATCTACCTGCAGGGCGAGGACGATGCCGCCCTGATCATCACAGCCGACGTCATCGGCTACACTGCGCCCTATGATGCTGCGCTTCGACAGGCCATTTCCGATGTGACGGGCCTGCTGCCACGACAGATCGTCCTGACAGCGACCCACACGCACTGCGCCCCCTTCTTCACACCGTGGAACATGCCCGGCGCCATCGAGTCGGCATATGCAGACTATCTGACCGAGCGCTGCCAGGCGGTTGCGCTGCAATCGATCGCCGGCGCTACCCCTGGGCGTGTTGGACATAGCCGGGGACACTCCAGTTTTGGTGTGAATCGACGCCGCCCGGACGGATCGGGGGGGATCATCTTCGCCCCCCATCCAGAGGGGCCCATCGATCGAGATCTGGATACACTCTGGGTCTATGGAGAAACCGATCAGTTGATCGGTTCTCTCACGATCTATGGCTGTCACCCCACCAGCGTCGGTGGGTATGATATCGGCCCTGACTATCCGGGCTACCTGTGCCGCCACCTCGAGCGCGAGACGGGTGCCTTAGCCCTTTTCGCCACGGGGTGTGCCGGAGATGTGCGGCCCTGGTTCGGCGGCCAGCCTGCCGACGAATTCCCCCGACCCGATCTGGCAGAACTCGAGGCGGCGGGCACGGCCATAGCCGACGATGTTCTGCGGGGGCGCTCTGCGGAGCAGGGCACCGATGCCAAGGGACTCGGCATCGACCACGTCTTCCACGGTCTGCCATATGACAAGAGAATGGAAGACGACGAGTTGCGCGCCGTGGCCCAAGGGGACGACGAGTGGCTGAGGAACTGGGCGCAACTGATGCTTCAGCAACGGGCCCACGGGCCATTGGCGTCGACCTGTCCGCATGAGATCCAGGTCCTCAAATTGCATGAGGATCTTCGACTCGTCTTTCTCGGCGGCGAGGTGCTGAGCGAAATCGGCCTGCACATCAAGAGCGTCCTGTCGCCTGCAACGACGATCACCGTCGCCTATGCCAATGGTCTGATCGCCTACGTGCCCAGTGCCAATGCCCATCCATTGGGAGGGTACGAAGTGGACGGGTCACACCACTACTTTCGGCGGCCTGCTCGATTCACCGATGCCATCGAACCCCTGATCGTCACCCAGACCCAGGCGCTGTGCCAGCGATTGGGTTAGGTGGCGCGGCTGTCTGCCACTCATGTGCGCAGCTAGCGCCCCCGTAACCCACGTCACGCTCAGTGCCCGACAGGTTCGCGCCTTGGTGGAAGCCAGAGATCGGGCCGAAAACACGTTGGACGTCAGTCTTGATCTCGGCCGGTCCACAACCGCTGTATCACTGTCGACCGAAGGCGTGGTGGGGCCGACCGGCCTGCTTTCCTGGTCCGCCATCGAAACGATCCGTACCGACGAAATCGGTTGTTTTGCAGTCTCGGGATCCGAGTGCCGGCGGCTGCAGTCCATGTCCACCGTTACGGGTAGATTGGCCAGTCTCTACGCCACCGACGGCCCCCCCGCGCTGCTGTTGTCCGGCACACTCATGCATCGGATCAAGGGAGTCCACCCGGGGCAGGATACGGACCTGAAGCTGGCCCCGCTGCACTCGCTGAAAGGAAGCCGCGTCCTCGACACGGCGACGGGGCTGGGATACACCGCCATCGAAGCACGCCGTCGCGGTGCGGCCACAGTTCACACCGTCGAATTTGACCCCGCCGTCGTCGACCTGCAGCGGCTCAACCCCTGGTCTCAGGATTTGTTCGATAGTGATCAGATCATCTGCGGCGAGGGTGACATTGCCGACATCATCGAGGAGTTCGAGGAAGATCAGTTCGATCGCATCCTTCACGACCCCCCCGTTCTGGAGCTGGCAGGCGACCTGTATGGTGGGGCCTTCTATCGACAGCTGCACCGCGTGCTCGCGCGACATGGCCGACTATTCCACTACATCGGCAATCTCGAGAGTCCATCTGGCAAGCGCGTCGTCCCCGGCGTTATCCGTCGACTCGAGGAAGCAGGGTTCGTCGACGTGAAGCGCCACCCCGAAGCCTTCGGAGTCAGCGCCCGTGCGTGATATAGGCTACTGAAAGATCAGATAGCCGAATCGGTCGGGGCGAAGTGCGGATCCATACGTCGGCACCCACTGCCCATACTCGGACGCATTGGCGATCCGGATTCGAGCGAGATTGAACCCCCAGACCTGGCCGCGCAGAGATTCCTTTATCTCAGACGACTGAGCCAGAGGAAGTCGGATTTATAGAGTCCAGCCCTGCTCGCCGACGTGGACGGCGTGTTCAATCTCCGCGTTCCATCCGATGTCGCCTTGCGGGCCGTTTCCGTCGTTGTAGAGAGATTGGTGGCTCAAACACCGTCTGGTGGAGACGGGCGAGTTTGGCGGAGACGTCGGAGATGACACAGATCTGTACCAGAACTTCGCCGACTTCCCATTCCTTGAGGCCGGCGGTGTTGGGGGCCGTCTACGGGAAACGGGGATTCGACTGGCTCAACTGGCGGATCGCACGACGTTGGTCAATGGGGTCAACCGGAGCACGATGGATCCCCTGCACGCCTACGAGAAAGGTCTCAATCACGAGGCCCTGATGGCAGCGTGGCACTACGGCGACCCCGTGTTGCTCGAGAGATGCATGCTCGACGCTCGATCCGTCGCCACCGAGCAGGTGCGAAGGATCAACACCTTCCCCTTGTATGGTGGATATGGTGGCCAGGGGACAGATCAATTCAGCCCTCAACAGGGAGCCCGTATACTGAGGTTCCCTCACCCCTGAGTGAATCTCACAGTCGTGTCAGTTTGCGCAGACACCGCGCCGTGCGCGGCACGGGCAGCCTTTTGCCCCAGGCACTGAAGGACACTTCTCCGACGAACACATCCCCCGACTCGGTGACGGCGATACCGTGGGGAGCGGTGAACTGACCAGGCTCCTCCCCTGGAAACGCATCGCCGAGTCGTGCCAGCTGTCGCCCATCCATATCGTGGATGGTCACGCAGGCGCCGATATTGGGATACGTGGCGTTCACCGGCAGATGGGAGGGCAGCTGCCCCACGTACGCCAGATCTCCGTCGATATGGAAGGCGCAGGGCCGATGCATCTGCCCCCATTCGGTCAGATAGTCGCCATTCGTATCGAAGATCTGAATCCGGTGGTTCTCCCGATCCGCCACCAGCACACGCCCCGCTTTGTCGATCGCCACACTGTGGGGCAGGTTGAACTGCCCGGCTTCGCAGCCGCTCTCGCCCCACGAGAGGATGTGCTCTCCGTGCGCCGAATACCGATGCACACGCGCATTGCCGTAGCCATCGGTGATGAACAGATCCCCCGTGTCAGGGTGAACGGCAAGTTTTGTCGGCTTGTTGAACGGTTTCCCGCTCATGGCCGCAGCGGCCTGCCCTGATGTGCCGATCGTACGCAACACCTTGCCGTCAAGGGAACACTGATAAATGCCGTGGCCATCGTCATCTACGCACCACAGTGTATCGTCTCCCCCGAGGGTAGCGCCGTGAGGACGCTGGAAGATGTCCTCTCCCCAGGCATAGAGAAACTCCCCGTCTTGCTCGAAGACGAGGATTCCATGTTCGCCACGGGTGAGAACGTGAACGCGTCCATGGCGATCGACGACGACATCCGCGATCTCTCGCAGGGACGCGCCGGGCGGCAGTCCTCCCCAATCTCCGGCGTGTTCTTCGTATCGATGGCCCTCTCCGCCATCGAGGAGTGTTGTCGTCATCATAGATCAGCACTGTCAATAGAGGCACCCCAGAACTTCTCCACATAGCCCACCACGAGACGTGTTCCTTCATCATGGTCTACATAGGGCGGTCTCGCGGGGTTGTACATCGAGTCGGTAAGATCGCGTATGAGGATCATGTGAATACCACGTTTGGCCATGGCCTTGATGGCAAACGTTCGATGCAACACACACATGTTCGTGTGCACTCCCATGAGCAGAACGCGATCGATCCCGCGGGCACGAAGGGCGCCGTAGACGACGGCTCCTTCATCGCTGATCAGATCACGCTCGTCGTCGATCTCGATGCCCGCGTGCTGTCGTCTCCACTGTTTCGACGGAGAATCCTCCGGTGTGGTCGATCCCTGGTCGCTATCGTCTATGGGTAGCGGCGGATCGTATTCCTGTGCCGTTCCATTCGGAGCGTACAGACCCGCCACAAGTGAATCGCCATCGGCAGCCGGAGCGGGCAGCACCTGCGGCGGCTCTACCGGATCCGTCATCTGCGCTCTGACCCGTGCGGCGTGCCCTTCGTAGAAATCCATTGTGTCCGACGGCGAATGAACGATCAACAGCCCCGAGTCCCGAGCAGAGGCTGTCACTTGATTCATGGATGGAATCAGTTCCTCGAGACGCTCACGTGCCCCACGGCTCCAGTGGCCGTCCCACACATCACACAACAACAGCGCCGTGGACGAGGCCTCGACCTCGATGGTTTCTTCCACGACACGCCAGCGGATGTGGCCGTTGTCGTCGAGTTCAAGNACCTGCCGTCGTTGATGNAGAGCGATGGGCATGGCGGTTGTCACATCCTTTCAAACAGGTTCAGTTCGTCGATCAGTTGGACAAACTCATCTCGCAGATCGTCGGTGGCGGCGACAAAAGGNGCTNAGACATNTCGGCTTATCNCGCCACGGATCTCCAGAACACACTTCACCTCGCCGTGCACCTCCCTGTTGCTCAGCTTTGGCATCCGGGCGATGAATTCATTGATCACCCGCTGCTGCGCCCTCGCAGTGGGAAGGTCGCCGCAGGCAACCAGATCGTGCACGGGGACCTTTCCACCGAAACCTGCGACAAACAGGTCTGTCGCCCGGTCGATGACCGAGTCGGACAGATTCTGATCCTCCCCGGCTGAGGCCAGTGCCCAGATCCCACTAAACGGATAGGTCAGTGTAAATGCGGCAAGTCGCTCGAATCCCGCCTCGTCGAGCGACTCATCGTCCAGCATGGGCGTCGGCACCACCGGCACCAGCCCCTGCAGGCGCTGAGCGAGCGTGAGGCTATCTTTTGCCATGGCCGTTACTGGAAACTGNCAGACACATCCATCGTCTTGCCACCCTCATCCTTCGCCTGCGAAGTGGCCACNCGTTTCTGCAGCTCGTCGTAATAGAGATCTGCATCGACGGGAAGGTCGACCCAGTCGTCGGTCCAGGCCGACAGCAGCATGGCATTGAACAACTCCACACTGTGGATCCCTTCGAGTCCGGGTGCCATCAGTTCGGTCTTGCCGCCATCGAGGATCGACTGCACCCAATTGGTCGTGATCGCCTTGTGTTCACCTCCACCTCGGGCGGGTGGGATGTCGCACGTCCACACGCCGGGGCTGCCGAAACCTCCGGGATATTCCTTCAGAAACTGGCTGACCGATGTTTCGGTACGGTGAAATGTGATCTTGTTGCCTTCGGCCACGATTTTGCCACGGTCTCCCGTGATCTCAAGTCGATTCGTGCCCGGAGCATCACCGGTGGTCGTGACGAAAACTCCTGTCGCACCATTGGGGTACTCCACGTACGCCGTTACATCGTCCTCCACCTCGATGTTGTGGTGTTTGCCGAAGTGGCAGAACGCCCGCATCCGGGAGGGCATGCCGCAGATCCACTGCCACAGATCCAGATTGTGCGGGCATTGGTTCGCCAGCACACCACCTCCCTCGCCCGCCCAGGTCGCCCGCCAACCGCCTGAGTCATAGTAGCTCTGCGCCCGAAACCAGGAGGTGATGATGTAGTTGGTTCGACGAACCTCCCCCAACTCACCCGAAGCGACCAACTCTTGAAGTTTCCGCGTCCCTCCCCGGGCACGCTGGTTGAGCATGAGGCCGAACACCTTGCCACTTTTGACGGCGGCCTCGTTCATCTGCTTTACCTGACGGGTGTAGACACCAGCCGGCTTCTCCGACATGACATGCAGTCCCGCCTCAAAGGCGGCGATGGCAATCGGAGGATGGAAGTAGTGAGGTGTAGCGATGATCACCGCATCCACCTCCCCTGAGGAAATCATGTCCTCAGCATCGTCGAAGCGGGAGACGCTGCTGCCGAGCGTCTCTTCCGCCCAACTCAGTCGTTCTGCTCGTGTGTCAGAGACCGCGGTGAGTTGGGCGCCTGGCACTTCACCTCTCGACAGATACTGCGCATGGTTTGAGCCCATGCCACCGATGCCGGCGATACCGATTCGTACGTCGTTCATCCTCGTCGTCCTCTATGTGTGATCTCGGTCTGTGACCTCGTACGTGTGGCCTATGTGGAAGAGGGATCTCCCATCGAGCGAAGCTGATCTGGTATACCGACGGGTTCGCCATTCTGACAGACAACCGGGAAGTGCGGTCCTGCCTCGGCCATGGGCGCACCGTCGGACAGATCGACGAACTGTTTCATNAGATGATTCCCGCTCTCGTCATACTTGGCCTCACCCGTCATGTAGTGAATGGCGATCGCGCGGCGCGGGCGGGGCGATTGATTGAAAGGAGACCCGTGCCAGGTCAGTGAATGATGGAAGGAGACCTCCCCCTTCTTCACCGGCCATGGACGCGCCGCCACGGGCGCGTTATCAGGGGCATCGAAGGAAGCGAGACGATCGAACTCTTCCAGCTTTTGCAGATTGCCATTTGTGCGCAGGAACTCGATCTGATTGCCCCACTTGTGGCTACCGGGGACCATCCACATGCAGCCGTTGTCCTCATCTGCGTCATCCATCGGGATCCAGGCAGAGACGGGTGTCATGGGTTTGATGATGGGCCACAGAGGAGCATCCTGGTGCCAGGTCGTGGCGCCACCGGTCTCTGCGGGTTTGTACTGGATCTGATCGTGCCAGACCTGCAGGTCTCGATGACCGGTCAACTGGCTGATGGCGCGCACGATGAAGGGATGATAGATCAACTGTTCGAAGGCCGGTGCCGATTCCCAGATGTTGACGATCTGCCAGACGGGTGTGTCGCTGGGCCCATCGCTTCCACTGCGTAGATCCCGGAAGGAAACCGGCCTCGGATCGTTGTCACCAATCCCATCGGGCCCGATCTCCAGCACCCGCTCCAGATCTGCTCGCAGTTCGACAACCTCGTCATTGTCGAGCAAAACACCCCCATTGAGAAACCCATCGCGTTCAAAGGACGCGACCTGTTCATCCGTCAGCAAAACTCTTCTCCATCATTGGTGGTCGGAGGCCTCAGACACCCGGCCTCCGCGGTGCAACGATCTGTTCAAGACGATCGACTCGGCCCTCTACGGGGACGGTATGCAAATACTGATGTCCCCCGGCATAGGCCAATGTGTAGGTGACATACTGTTGCGCATCGAGGGTGAGTAACTCGATCTGACCCGTCTGCTTTGAAGCCTTGACAGCGGCCTGGAGTCGTTCCCTGGTGAAGACTCGGTCATCGATGCCGACGATCTTCAATCCTTCGAGATAGAGGAGGACCGTATTCCAGTTGATGATGCCGAGTGTTCGGTAACCGAAGGCGTCAACGCCACGAGAGTTGGTCGACGGCTGGTTGGTGATATAGGTCAGTTCGACGGTCGTCGGCCCCTCGGCGGCCTCTTGGCGCGGCACGAGGAAACGAAACATATCGGTGCCGTCCCGCTCCCACGCCAGGACCTGGCCCTGTGCATCTCGGGGAACAAAGCCGGCGACATTCTCGATGGGGCCTTTCGGGGCATGAATCCCCGGGATCCATTTCGGATAGAGAAACACCAGCGTATCCGCATCGACATCGACCTCGATCCGGCTACGCAGCAGTTTGCGCGGCAGTTCAGTGGCGTCTACGTGTACAGTCAAGACCTGCTTCGCCTCGACGGAGGCAACCAGAAGCAGCCCCAGGGCCAGGACGTACCCGATGGTGGTGAAGCGATCTTTTGCTCTCATGGCCGAGAATTGTACGCCCCTCGCGGACTCGGCTCAATCAGCATGTTGGCGGAAGACTCGATCCATTCCTAATGTTGGCGCCCATGACAACTACCGACTGGACTCGACATCTGCTGCCCCTGCCGCAGAAGACAACCCTCGGCGCATCTCGGACAGTCTCTCCCGCTGCCCTTCGAATTCGGCAGCGCGGTCGGGATGAAATCCTCCGGGTCGGGACCCAGCTTCTGCGGGATGCCGTAGGTGTCGAGTGTGACGAGCAGCCACAGCTCACCATCGAGCTTGGCACCTATGAGAAACTGGCCGGCCACCAGCCGGTGCAGGATTTGAGTTCACTGCCCAATTCCGATCAGGCGTATCAGATCGTCACCGTCTCTCCCGAGTTGATTGTGATCTGCGGACAGACCTCCGTGGGTTGTCTCTACGGAGCCATGACGATGGCCCAACTCATAGAGGGAGGCAGGAAGAACCGTCGACTGAGCATCCCCGACGTGGCGATTACCGATTGGCCGGATATTGAGCAGCGAGGGCTGTGGAACTACCCCGTCTCCGGATGGATTCCATGGATGTCGTCGATGAAGCTGAACTTCGGCAAGATGGCCGAGATGACGCTGGCGCCGGTCCAACGAGGCCGCCGCAATACGGCGACCATCGATTCGACCGTGATGAAACGAGTACGTCATCTCGGTTTCAGTTACGTGCCCTACATCGTGCACCTCAATTTCCTTCACGAGGTTGGTCTGTTCCGCGCCCATCCAGAACTGGCAGGCAAGGGAGATCGGGCCCTGGCGGGTCGCTATTTTGCCCACAAACAGGGCAATCAGCATCGGGCACCTTGTGCGTCGCAGCCGAAGCTGGCCGTCGTCCTTGGTCAGTGGATGGAATCGATCGCCCAGCAGGGCGCCGACGAAATCAGCTGCTGGCTGTCGGAACGTCCGTGTCAGTGTGAGTGCGAGCGGTGCACGCCCATTGGGCAGTTCGTGCTCGAGACACGGGCCTTCGTCTCTGCCTGGGAGAAGGTGCGACGGAGTCACCCCGACCTCTGCATTCGGATCTTCTCCTCCACGACCACGCCGGAGCAGGATGATCAGATCCTCGCTGAATTGCCACCGGAGGTTCGCTTCGAGCGTGCCTGCGCCAGCGGCATGGAGCGGGTCCGTCACCAGCCCCGCGATCTGTTCGCCAATCCCCTGCTCGACAAAGCTGCTCGCGAAGGTCGGTGGATCGCCAGTTACGACGTTCCCATAGGCGCCTACGGAGATGTGGACACGCCGGAGGTGAAAGTCCCGCAGTATTCGGCACAGCGAATTCAGAACTACGTTAATCAACTGCACGCTCGAGGATACGCTGGGGCCTATGGCATGTTGGCCTGGGGCAATCAGGCGAAAGAGATCTGCGGATTCGCCATCTCTGCTCTGGCCGAATATGGATGGAACGGGAATGGGCGCAGTGTGGAGGACTTTGCCACGGCCTGGGCCGTCCGTGAGGGGATCAAGAAGCCCGAGGCCGTCGGCCGATGGGCGGCGCGGCTGGGCGACGTAGAATACGACGTCTACGACAGCGGATTCCCCATCGACTATACGTGGGGTACTCTTGCCCAGAGTGTCGAGGATGGGGAGCCTCCCCGATTCAGCGAAGGCATCTTCCGACATTTCCACCGGACAAGAGACTTCTCAGCGCGCTTGTCCAAGTGCCAGCAGGCCCGGGATCAGTTACAGCCCAAGCTTCACGAACCGCTGATCCTGGCCACGGATGTTATCTCCAGCTATGTGCGGCTCGCCGCCGCGATCTGGCATGTAGCTCACGATCACGCTCACGGTGATGTGGGCACGGTCGCCGTGCAGAAGCGGTTGGCTCGCCATGTGGACGAACTCGTGAAGGCGGGTGCCGCCAACGTAGAATCCATTCGCACCTGGCGCGCTCAACTGGGCGACGAACCTTGGGGGCACAGAGTGCACGATGCGATCGGCGCCACCGAAACCACTGTGGCCCGCATCGTTGACCATATCCGCCAACAGCACAGCGACCTCACCTGATCATTCCTATCGATCCTATCCCTTCTCCCGCGGAGATCACGCCATGCACGTAGGCACGCAGCAGTGGACGACGACGGACGAGGATCTCGAATTCCTCGCTCGCCACGGCGTTACGGCCAAGAACGAGAACTTCATCACCTTTGATCGCGAAATCGGTTGGGATGTGAAGGAGTTGATCGAAAAGAAGGAGAAATGCGCCAAGTTCGGCATCGAGATGGAGATGGTAGCCATCCCCATCTCCTCACTGAACTGCCATGGCGGCGAGGTGCCCAACTACATGCTGGGCAATCGCGAGGAAGGTGACAAAGAGATCGAACTGGTGTGCAACATGATTCGCCAGGCGGCCGAGGCAGGGATCCCGGCGATCAAGTATTACCTGTGCGAGATGGAGAATCAGCGAACACCCAGTGACCCACCTGGCCGGGGCAACTCGAGTTACAGCACGTGGGACATCGAAAAGGCAGACGACTCACAGCGCTACGATGAACCCGTCACCGCCGAGATGAACTGGGAGCGCATCACGTATTATCTCGAGCGTGTCGTCCCCGTCGCAGAAGAATGCAAGGTGCGCATGGCCTGTCACCCCTGTGATCCGTGGTTGCCGCCCGGTTTCCGTGGCGTCGATCGTGTCATGGGTGGGCCGGACGGCTTTCGAAAGTTCATCACCATCTGTGAGAGCGACTATCACGGCCTGAATCTGTGTCTGGGCTGCATGGCGGAGGCGACGCCTGATTCGTCAAATGATGTGCCAGCCATCATCCGTGAGTTCGGGTCGCAGAACAAGATTTTCCTCTGCCACTTCCGTAACATCATCGGCGGCCCGAATAAGTTCCAGGAAGTCTGGCCTGATGAGGGCGTGATGAGCATGTATCAGAACATGCAGGCCTTGAATGAGGTCGGATACCCGCACATGGTGGTCCCCGACCATGGTCCGGGCCACAGCGAACCGGGCGCCCATCGCCAGGCCTGGGCTTATCAGTGGGGGTACATCAAGGCGATGATTCAGGCCGTGCAGGAGAACGCACGTCAGGCGGCCGCGTAAGGCAGGAGGTTCGTAGCCGAAGGCGTCCACGAAGTCGGTGTGTACGTTGCGAGATTCAGTGACCCAGCGCCCTGCATCGAGATCACCAGAGCGCAGCACGACCATCCGGCCCCGCTTCAGCGCCCACGTGCTGGGAACCATCGTGCCCACGGGCAGCTTGTTGTCCCAGATGTAAACGAGGGTGCGGACGGCCAGTGGGTTCCAACGGCTGTTGCTGAAAACCAGATAGAGGCGGGCGGCGTAATCGTCGCCCGCCTTCTTTGTGGCATCCGCCCCTGTCAGGGCCGCCGATACCTGCCATCGCCAGCTCAGCAGAGGCCAGTCTGCGATGTCGACGGTGTCGTCCGCCAGATCCGACAGCTTCACGCCGAAGGCCCGGAAGTCGATGACGCTGTCGGCCCGCAGGCATCGATTCCCATCGGGTTGCGTGAACAGGGTCAGGGGCTGCAACCCCATGCGGGGCAGAGGGTCAGCGCGCCATGGGGTCAGATCGCCTTCGAAGTCGCTTGCCAGCAAGGACGGTGCGACCTGCGGTGGTGATGTCGTCTCGTCGGCCCATGCGGTAACACACATGAAAACCGTAAGAACCACGACCTGCGCTTGTTTACTCCTCTTCACGCACACAGCGAAACCCGAGACTGAAAAACCAGCGACCCGGACCGTCGGCATCGCGATAGGCACTCGGTAGATTTGCTTCCTGTTTGCTGAAGCCACCCCCACGAACAGAATACAGCTCGCGGACCAGGGCCTGCTGCTGATGCAGATCCAGGGTGTCTGTGGCGCTGTTGACGAACTCCAGCATCGGTCCCCCCCCCGGGTAGGAGTGATACTCGTCGCGACACCACTCCTTCACATTGCCCGCCAGATCAAGGATCCCCTCTGGCGTGGCACCGAGTGGGAACGACCCGACGCGGGTGGTTCCCCCGTACTGGTAGTCGTAGTTCGCCCGTTCCGGCGTGGGTGGCTCCTCACCCCATGGATACGTGCGTCCCGCCAGACCTCGCGCCGCCCTCTCCCATTGGGCCTCGGTGGGGAGCAGTCGGTCATACCACAGGGCATACTGCGACGCCGCCGTGTGGGTCACGTAGACGACGGGATGCATCTCGCGACCCGGAACGACCTCATAGCCGCCTCCCACGGCGCGGATTCCGCACTCATCGGGGTTGGCCATGTACTCCACGTAGTGTTCATCCAGACCGGTGTCATTCAGGAACTTGACGAATTGAGAGACCGTCACGGGATACCGATCGATCCAGTAGCCATCGAGGTGAACCTCGTGAGCGGGACTGGCGGCGGCGTCTGAGGGATCGGGACCCATCGTAACGTCACAGGCCTCGATCCAGACCATGTCGTCCACATGGCGCGGCGTCGGCGTCGGACGCGGGCGAATCGTGGGTGCAGCGAGCATCTCCACCTGATCGTCTTCCTCGGCGGTGGTGTGCTCACTGAAAAAGACGCGCCCCCAGGTCTCGGGGATATGGAGATCGCCACAGTTCGTCGAATTCCAGATCCAGTCCTCGCAGCGCGAACCAGGCTTGCGGCGCGCCTCTCCGTCGAGCGTGGGATACTGAACGCGGGAGAAATTCACCCGTATCATCTGGCCGGATATGGGGGGAATGTGATCTCGCGGGATGTGCCCGGTGATGGCACTCCATGGCCACTTGATCTCGACCGCCCACCCTTCGTCCGTGTCGCTGGAATCATTCAGCGTCCCCTGCACGAGCACGGCCGTTTCGAGACCGTCGATGTCATACGCCGTCACCAGACACGACCTGCGGTGATACTCCTTGGGATGAAACATGTCCCACACCGTGTTCAGGGCGTTCACCTCGAGTTCGTAGTAGTTCTGACCGCGTCCATCCACGTCGAGGAACACTTCGAAATCGTTGTCGTGGTAGATGACGGTGTCTCGTTCGGTGATCGTCGCCCAGACGTTGTCCTCGTGCAGACGCGCCGCGAAGTAGAGGGCTTCGTCGTCCCACAGCATGGCCGCCTTGGTCAGCTTCCACGGCGCAGGTGCATTCGGGGCCTGGTGATCTTCGAAGGCCTCCGTCCACGTTGCCGCCTGCCACACCGGCTTTTCCAGGTCGCCATCGACGTGAATGGTCTCACTGGCCCGATAACACACATAGGAGCGGGGAACGAACAGTCCGTCCGGATGGCGAACCGTCATGGGCAGTTGCGTCAAGCTTCAGCCTCCGGCAGGTCGAGCTTCCCTTCCTCGGCGAGTTTGGCAATGTGGTTGGCGATCCGCCCCTGCACTTCGGCGATCGTCGCTGCGTCCGCCTGTAAGTGGCCGATCTCTTCCTCGATGAATCCCCTTACCCTCTGCGACATGTTGCCGAGGAAATTCGCCCGCACAGACTCGGGGGCGCCCTTCAACCCGCCGACGAGATCCTTCTGATCGATTTGGCGCAAAACAGCCTGAATGGAGCGATCCGACAGGCGCGCAGCATCGGCAAACTGGAAGGTCGTGTCGGTGGTGCTGGCGGGATTCCGAGCCACCTCGGCGACCAGTTCCTCGTCAGCCTGGGTCGACTGCGGCGCGGACTGCGGAGGAGCAGGATTACCCGACGGACGCAATCGCGGCTCAATTAAGACACTCAACTTGTGTTCGACGATTCGTGGATTGTCGCCCGACTGCAGGCTCATGAAACCCTCGGTCACCATACGCTTGTGCAGAGATTCCGGGGCGTCAGCCACTTCCAATCTGTTCGTCAGAGCTTGCATCAGTCCGAAGATGAGGGCCAGACCCGCAATGACACCGATGAGTGTCGCAATGTCCATGTCTTGCCTCTCCTATGCTTGGGTCAGGTGAGCCATGCCCCACCTGATACATTCACAGCCAGTCCTGACAGATATGCTGCTTCGTCCGAGGCGAGAAAAGTGGCGGTTCGGGCCACGTCGTCGGGCTGGGCGATTCGCCCGAGGGGCACCATCGCAGCGTGCTCTGCGATCAACCCCTGCCGATGGGTCTCCATATCGACCCCCTCTGGCCGTAGCCCCTCAGCCATGCCCGCGAGGCGTTCGGTTTCTGTGAGCCCGGGGCAGATGGCATTGGCCGTGATCTGGTACTCGCCGAGTTCCTTGGCCAGCACTTGCGTCAATCCGATAATGGCGAACTTGGACGCACAGTAGGCCCCAAATCGAGGGATGCCCTGACGGCCGGCGGAAGAGGAGATATTGATGATCCGCCCACCACCTCCTCGCGCGATCATGTGTCTTGCCACGGCCTGAGCGCAGAGGAAGGTCCCCTTGCCGTTGACCTCCTGAACACGCTGCCATTCAGACTCGGGCAGATCGACAAGGGGCACCCGATCGGGGCCGGCCGGTGCACCGGCGTTGTTGACGAGAATATCGATGCGACCGAACCGCTCGAGACTGTCGTCGACCATCTGCTGCACCTGCTCGCGCTCGCGGATATCGACCTGCAGGGCCAACGCCGCAGGACCGGCCTCTTCGATCTGCGCAGCCACAACCGGCAGGCCGCCCCACGCGCCAGGGCCATCGAGTGTGACATCGGTGACGACGACCTGTGCACCTTCCTGCGCCAGTCTGAGGGCGATGGCCCGGCCGATGCCGTGTTCACCGCCGGCACCGGTGACGATCGCCGTCTTCCCCCGAAGGTCGTACATCTATTTAGCCATCCTGCGACGCAGTTCACCCTGCGCCTCGCGAAACAGACCGATCAACCGGCCGCGAACCGCTTCGTCCTTGAACACACCCATCTTCTGCGCCCACGTGATGCCACCCTCCATGTGGGTCATCATGTATTCGCCGTCGGTCTCCTCAAAGGCACAACGTTTGTCGACGTCGATGTATACGGGGGACGAGTGAGCCATCACCGGCCCGGCGTCTGTGGCGTAGGGACCCCAGCATCGCGCCGCGACCCAGCACGATTTCTCCGTCTTCAGCTTCGTCGACAGCCGCAGAGTTCGATCCCCTTCGTCGGTCGTTTCGCGCACATGCCGGACGCCATTGACGATCAGTTCCACCGCCGTGAGGGGCCAGACGCTGTTGGCCTCTACTTCGATCTCCAACGTACCTCCATTGCCGGGCAGCGAAATTTCCTCACCCATCTGCGCCCCCTCCACGCGCAGATCGATCATGGCGCCGGTGCTGGCGAAGGTGTTGCCCGCCTTCACGGCGCGGCACCAGTTTTCGTAGGTGAATTCCTCGCCGTCAGGCAGCTTGGCGTAGGTCCGCGACCCGCCCAAGATCCGTCCGTTGGACATCTTGTCCGTGCCGCCGACGATGGGAAGTTTCTGACCCACATTGAGCCAGCGGTAGTACCCCTTCTCTCCCTGGCCGATCTGTTCACCCTGCCACACCCAGCACATCTCCGCCGCGTCTGCATGCCCCATCACGATGTTGGCAGCATTCTCGAAGTCGGGCACGGGCATGTGGGGCATGATCACCAGACCGCCCTGCGCCTTGCACGCCTCGGCCCAATCTGCCATCAGTGTCTGCACCTCACCGCCGACCCAGTCCTCCTGGGGACCACCGGTACACATGGGCGCAACCAATTCGCTGAGACCCAGCAGGGAGATGTGCCCGAGCACGTGCTGCCGGTTCTCCTGGCTGACCCAGACGAGGTGATCGTCGCTCGAGGTCGGCGCCAGGCCACCGGTGAACTCCTCCCAACTGGTAAACAATCTGCCCCACTTGCTGGCCAGCAGATTTACCACGTTCAGATCCTCCCCCGCTGCCTCAAGGTGACTCGACTGCGAAGACAGAAAATGCACGTGCGTATCACCGGAGTAGTATCCCTTCGCCTTCATGTCGAAGGCTCGTTTCGCCTTCACCGTCAGGTGGCGCTGCCCCGGCTTGATCTCAACCAGTTCTCGCACAGGATCGTATTCGAAACCGCGCGCCACTTCGACATAGTTGGCCCCTCTCGGGAGCTCGATCTGGCACGTGCCATCGATATACGCATAAGGCACGCCGTTGGTCTTGCAGTCTCCACCCATGTCTTCAAACCAGGCGACATTCACATCCTGCTGGTGACCGTGGGGCGCCAGATAGTTTCCCTGCTTTGAACGGAAGTGAACGCGGCAGCCGACAGGTTTCCCCGTATCCTCGTCTTCAACGCGCACGTGCACCCACTCGGTGCCGTGGTGACCGACGACCTCGATACGAACCGGCCCATCCTCCGCCTTGCCTTTGGCCAGCACATCGCCCCAGCGGAACGCCG
>PATE01000051.1 GCA_002712305.1 Gemmatimonadota bacterium
GGAAGAGGCGAGATTTTGAAGGGCGGCTAGGGGATGCCAGATCGTCGGAATCGTCAAGATGCGTTCTGTGTTTTGACGGCTTGTTCCGCCGTCAGTCTGAGAATGACCACATACAACTTCGATTGACAGATCGGTGCAAAGCACCTAGGTTCACCCGTTTCCACCCGCCCAATTTTGCGGGTGGACGAGGCAACAGTTGGATCTCCCCCAGATTATGTTGATGAAAGTCAGGTTTCAGTGAAGCGCACGTATCAACCCAGCAACCGCCGCCGCAAGAACAAGCACGGGTTCCGCAAGCGCATGCGAACGCCAGGCGGCCGCGCGATTCTGGCTCGCCGCCGCCGTCGCGGGCGCAAGAGTCTCTCCGTCTGACGACGGTCACTGTTCCGCGCACCCCGACAATGGGCTGGACTCGTGGCTCGGATCTTTGGGTGCGTGATGGCCGCGAGGATGACGGCACCATTTTCGTGATCCGCAAGGCGCTTGGTAACGCCGTCGTTCGCAATCGACTCAAACGCCGTCTCCGTCACATCATGCGTGACCTCGACGCGCCCGCGTCGGGAAGCATTGTGTTGCTGGCCCGGCCTTCAGCCGTTGGGTTGTCATTCGCCGCTCTTGAGAGGCAAGTAACCGAACTTCTGGATCGATTGCACGAGGCGCCCACCGGCGCAGCTCACTCACAACACTGAAGCTCAGTTCCTAAGAGAGCACAAGACTGTTCATGGACGACAAGCGGACACTGCTCGCCTTCCTCCTCGTGGGCCTGATCTTTCTTTTGATGCCCTACTACTACGAGTGGATGGGCCTGACACCGCCTCCACCGGAAGAGCGTCCGGTTCAGGAAGCCGTCACCCAAGAGCGGACCCCGGACCCGCCAACCGAGACAACACCGCGTTCACAATCAACGGCCACGCTGGATCGGGTCGAAGCAGAGGCACCGCCGGCGGTGCCCGGACCCGATGGGGCGTCCAAGCCTGCGCGGACGGTCGTAATCGGCAGCCACCTGCAGCGGATGGTTTTATCGACGAGGGGTGGGGCTTTCCTCAATGCCCAGTTGCTGGAGTATCGACGTCCGGACGGCCGTATTGTCGATCTGATTCCGCCTGGCGCCGAGTCACTGACAGTAAGCCTGCGTTCGGAATCGAATGAGCGGATCATCGATCTGCGAGATCTTCATTTCGAGCCTGACGCTGACAGTGTGTGGGCGACCGAGGGCGGTGAGGCAAGTCTCACGATGCGCGCCGATCTCGGGGACGGACGGTCGCTGGAAAGACGCATCGTGGTGACCGATGGCGAATACGGCATCCGGTTGACGCACCGTTTCCGTGGTTTTCGCGATGGCACGTTGGCGTTCCTGCATTGGAATGGTGGCATCGACCTGGCCGAGCGTGATGCGAAGCTGGATCTGCAGGCCATGCGTGTGATGTGCTACTTCAACGACAGTCTCGAGGAACTACAAGTCGATGAAGATGAGGACGATCGCTGGGAGGAGCGGGGTGAGTTGAGTTGGGCCGGTGTGCGCAACAAATACTTCTTCGCGGCCCTGGCACCAACCGGTTCGCAACGTCATCGCATCGAGATGTCGGGTCGGCCGTTGAGCCGCGAACCTTTCAGGGAGTACGAATTCGCGTTTGGCAGGCGTGTGGATTCCACCGATGAAACTTGGGAGACGCTGTTCTATGCGGGCCCTCTAGATTTCGAGGAAGTCGAGCGCTATGAAGGCTCGCTGAGCCAAGCTCTCGATCTCGGCTTCCCAGTGGTGAGACAAATCGCCGAGGTCTTTCTCATTGTGTTTGTCGCCGTCCACACGGTGGTGCCCAACTACGGCTGGGTGATCGTCTTGTTTGGTGTGGTCGTGAAACTTCTTGTCTACCCGCTCACACACAAATCGTATGAGTCGGCAGCACGCATGCAGGAGCTGGCGCCCAAGCTGACGGTGTTGCGAGAGAAATACCAGAACGACAAGAACCGCCTGAGTCAGGAGACGATGAAGCTGTATCGAGACGAGGGCGTGAACCCCATCGGGAGTTGTCTTCCGATGCTGCTGCAGATGCCGATCTTCATCGCACTTTACGAGTTATTCTCGTCAACGATTGAACTGCGGCAGGCACCGTGGATGTTGTGGATCACGGACCTGTCGCTACCCGATGAAATCGACATCGGTGGTTTTCCGCTGCACTTGCTGCCGCTGCTGATGGCGACGGCCACGTTCTTTCAATCGCGCATGACGATGAAAGACCCAAAGCAAGCGGCGCTGGTGTACATCATGCCGGTCGTGATGGTCTTCATCATGTGGGACTTTTCATCGGGCCTCGTGCTCTACTGGACCGTCTTCAATGTATTGCAGATTGGCCAACAGTATCTGACGAATCACCTTCGACAGTCGAAGGCAGCCACCGAACCCCATGCTCGCTTCTCCGACGGCACGTAGACGACCCGACAACTGGATTCCTGGGCGTGGGCATGGTGACCGTGTTCGCTCCGGATTAGTGACAACGAGGCGGCGGCATGGAGAACGCCGCTGACCCCCCGGCCGGTGCCCACTGGCCGCATCGCGGGAGACGAGAGTGACCTCCCCAACTGAGCCTGCCCATTCCACCATCGTAGCTGTCGCCACACCGCGGGGGCGTGGGGGGTTGGGCGTGGTCCGTCTCAGCGGACCCAATGCGCTATCGATTGCTGAACGCATCTTCCGATCTAAGAAGTCTCTTTCAGGGAGGCCCCGCTGCGTCCAGTATGGACAGTTTGTGGGCGGCGATGGCAAGCAAATCGATGCTGGTCTCGCCTGGTTCATGCAAGGTCCTAGCTCTTATACGGGTGAAGACACGGTGGAGCTGAGCTGCCACGGCAGCGAGCTTGTGGTGGAACTGCTCGTGGAGGCGGCGTTGCAGCAGGGCGCTGTGGTGGCTGAACGCGGAGAGTTCACGCAGCGGGCCTTCCTGAATGGTCGCCTCGATCTATTGCAGGCCGAAGCGGTCCTCGATGTGATCCAAGCCGGGACGCGAAGGGATCTGGCTGCCGCCCTGGGCGCCGCGGGCGGGCGGCTCAGTGATGAAATTCGTCGGGTGCGGGAGGCCACACTGCAGTGTATTGTGCAGGTCGAGGCTCATCTCGATTTTGCTGACGAGGACATCGAGCCTCAGGCGATCACGATCGTTCGAGAAGACTTGTCCAGAATCACAGACAGTGTGCAACAACTGCGCCAGGGCTATGAAGGCGCCAAGCGCCGTCGAGACGGCTGGATGGTCTTGTTGGTGGGGCCTGCGAACGTGGGCAAGTCGACGTTGTTGAATGCCTTGGCCCATGAGGAGCGAGCCATCGTGGCCGCTACGCCAGGCACCACGCGTGACTGGGTGGATGCACGTGTTGTCTGGGGCGGCGAGCTGTTGCGAATTGTGGATACGGCGGGGCTGCGTCCTGGCTCCGACAAGGTCGAGATGGAGGGCGTGCGCCGAACCCAGGAGCTGGCCACAGAAGCAGACGTACTCGTGCTGGTTCTGGATGGAGCCACACCTTGGCCGACTCAGATCAGCGGCAGTGAGATTGTGAGCAAGGCCCAGGTCGTTGTGTTGAACAAGCAGGATCTGGGTTTGGCGACGCACCTGCCTGAGGGTCCTGGGTGGCCCAAGACAGTGGTGCCTGTCTCAGCAAAGACGTCAATTGGACTAGGCAGGCTCCAGGAAGCACTGCTGGAGGCTCTCCCTCGCGAATCGGGAGAAGCAGCCCGGGGAATCTTTCGGGAACGCCACGACGCCCTGCTAGCGGCCTGTGAGCAAGCGTTGAAGCGCGCTTCGGGAGTGCTCCGAGCAGAGCCGGAGAAGGCGGCGGCGGATCTGTGGGAAGCCCTCCGGCAAACCGATGAGCTGTTGGGGGAGGAGATCGGAGACGAGGTGCTCGATCGGATTTTCCAGGAATTCTGCATTGGCAAGTAGATGTTTCACGTGAAACAATCTGCACGACGATGGTGCCCCTTCCCGCCGATGTTCCACGTGAAACAATCCACTCCAACGCCAGGGCTGCCCCAGTTGGTGGCTCAGAAACGTCAGATGAGGGCACGTGGCTGATAACCTCCACCTCGCTCTCAACCAGGTTCATCCCGCCCTCTCCCAGCAAGACCTGGAGCAAGCCGCCGACCTGTTGAGAAGTTACGAGCGAGAGCTGGCTCGCTTTGCCACCCAAGTAAACCTTATCAGCCCTGCCGATCTGCCACGACTGCAGCAACACCACATTCTGCCTTCAGTCGCACTGGGAGGTCTGATTCTCGATCGACCCCGAGACCATATTCTCGATGTCGGCTCAGGGGGTGGCCTACCTGCGATCCCACTCTCCATTCTGTTTGCCCAAAGCCAGTTTACACTCGTGGAATCGCGTCGTCGTCGCGCAAACTTCCTTCGTCACTGTGTACGTCAGCTGGACCTGACAAATGTCCGGGTCCGCCATGCTCGCGTGGAAGACATCGACGATGGGCCCTTCGACATTGCCACATCACGCGCCGTCGGTGGTATCGACCACCTTCGACAGGTCGCCGGTGCCAAACTCCATGAACATGGCTGTCTGATTACGACAATCAGTCCCGACGAGAATGAACCCGCCCACGGCGAGCTGCATGAAATCGAGGGTCCAGGATCGCCAATCAGGGCCATCCTTCTGGAACGCTTTTCCTGTGGATAGCCATGTGGACAACATGTCCCGCACGCCTGGTTCTCCACAGAGTTTTCCACAGTGCGCGTGGATAACTCAGACTCTCACAATATTGCCTAACCTATTGGTTTACCGTAGGTTGCTGGCTATGGTCTCGGACCATGACGGTGTCTTCCACACGCCCTAAACAAATCGTGGATAAGAAACCGTCTGTCCAGATTCCTTCGTGGACAAGTTACCTCTTGCTGCACTTGTTGGCAGCCGCCTATATTCTTGTCCGCACATTTGTACAACCTGGTTTTTGGCCACCTCTCCTCTGCACCGATCGATGTCACCTTGATCGTCTCTCGCCTCAAGTCTTCCGCAACTAGCGTCTTGCGGCCACTCGTCCAGCTGTTCGTCCGCCTGGGGTTTCGTCCAGACTGGCTGACCCTGTTCGGATTGCTGATGAATGTCGTTGCCACCGGGGCCTTCGCAGTGGGAGAGCTGCGTTGGGGTGCGGCGATCATGCTCGCCGCGGGTCTGTGCGACATCCTTGATGGCCAATTGGCGCGAGAGGGCCGCAGTGAGACCAAATTCGGTGCACTGCTAGATTCCACAACGGATCGATACTCTGAGATCTTCCTGTTCTTTGGCATTGCCACCTACCTGGTTCGTCGCGGAGACTGGTTGATAAGTTCCATTCTCTTCTTTGCCTTGGCAGGATCCCTCATGGTGAGCTATGTCCGTGCCCGCGCAGAGGGTTTGGGTGAGGACTGCAAAGTAGGCTTCATGCAGCGACCAGAGCGTCTTGCTGGTCTTGCCATAGGAGGACTCTTGGGACACGAAGGCCTTGTCTTCGTCCTCGTCGTACTGGCGGTCACGACCAACTACACCGTGATCGAAAGGTTGGCCTACATCCGCAACAAGCTCAACAACCCTCCAGCCCCCTCCCCCACGCCAATCTCGTCTACAGGCAAATAGGCGCTCTTCCAACGCTTACGCGCCGCACGCTACGACTTGAGTTCAGCAAGCGCCTCCCGGTTTGAACAGCGCGTGAAGCAATCACCCCTCTTCATCGTCTTCGAAGGCATCGATGGGTCGGGAACGACCACCCAATCCAAGCGACTCTTCGAGAGGCTTCAAGAGGACGGTCACGACGTGGTGCTCACTCGAGAACCTGGAGGTACACCGCTGGCTGAGCGGATACGCGACCTCGTTCTGGATCCGGATGCAGGAGATGTGGATCACCGCACGGAACTGTTGTTGTACGGTGCCAGCCGTCGTCAACATGTGGCCGAGCTCATCGCCCCCAGCCTTGCGTCGGGTAAGCCGGTCATCAGCGACCGATATGCGGCCTCAACCGTAGCCTACCAGGGGATCGGGCGGGGTTTGGGTGTGGACCTGGCGAACGCTGTGAATGACATCGCCGTCGCAGACACCACGCCTGATCTCACCATCTGTCTTGATGTGCCCGTCGATGTGTCCTTGCAGCGGCGCCATCGCCGCGGAGGCCGACAGGATCGACTGGAAAAGGCCGGTTCCTCTCTGCAGCAGGCCGTCCGTCAGGCCTTCCTGGACATGTCCATCGCAAGCCAGGATTGGTTTTTGATCGATGCCGTGACCACGGCAGATGCCATCCACGACCAAATCTGGTCACATCTTCACGAACGTTTCGCTGCTTTTCCATTCCGGAAATAGCTGGGTGAACTCAATGCCATTGTCACGATTCATCGCCAGTTTCGGTTGCGCTGTTATCACGCTGATTGCCCCTTTACCCGTGCAGGCGAGCAACGCTGACAAGGATCTATACGGAGATATCAACGACAGCTGGGAGCGCTTCGGCGCGGTCTATGGCCGGGTAGTGGAACATTACTACCAGGATGTCGACCACGAACAGATCATGCGATCAGCTATCGATGGTCTGCTTCGCGATCTGGACCCCTACAGTCAGTTTTTCGGCGCAGAGGGTCTGCGCCAGCTGCTACAGGATACGTCGGGTAAATTCGCGGGTCTGGGAATCACGGTGGGCCTCAAAGACCACTATCCGGTCATTATCGCGCCGATCGAAAACACCCCCGCTTCCAGGGCAGGTCTTTTGCCTGGCGACCTGATTGTCGGAATCGAAGGCCGAGATACTTTCGATCTGGGTCTTGAACAGATCGTCAATCGACTTCGAGGAGAGCCGGAGTCCACTGTCCATATCACGATTTCAAGACGCGGCGTGGAGAACGATTGGGATGTGGCGATCACCAGAGAGCTGATCACCATCCGCAGTGTGGCCGCCAGTGGACAAGTATCGCCGGGGGTTGGATATGTCAGCATGCGGCAGACCCGGTTCTCTGAGGAAACATCTGAGGAGGTCGCACAGGCTATTCGCCAGCTGCGTGAGGACGGTATCCACAGCCTCATCCTCGATCTGCGAGGGAATCCCGGAGGGCTGCTGAGCCAGGCCACGGAAGTGGCGGATCTGTTCCTGGAGAAGGGCGCCCCCATCGTTTCGGTACGAGAACGCGACCACGATCGGGCCGAGCTAAAGATCTCCCAGCGCTCTCCGTTGTTCGGCGACCTACCTTTGATCGTGCTTATCGACGGTGGGAGCGCTTCGGCTGCAGAGATTGTGGCTGGTGCCCTGCAGGATAACGACCGCGCTCTACTGGTGGGAACACGCTCCTTTGGCAAGGGGTCGGTACAGACCATCTTCGACTTGCGCGATCTGGGCCAGGCCGCCCTCAAACTCACCACCGCCCTCTACTACACGCCTAGCGGTCGTAGCATCCACCGTCAGTCGTTGACGGTGCCCCCCGGTGCGCTGCTGCAGGTGCCGGCCGGTGACTACGACTTGCCAGCCGGGCTTCTGCTGGGACTCATCCTGCGGTCGCCGGATTCTGAAACGGCCGTCGAACGATTGCAGGCCCGTTTCGAATTGGAAGAGGATGAGGCACGCCTGATTCTCTCGACGCCCCTCGATGCCTTCATCGGCGAAGCGGCGGATCGACAACTGACGGCCGAATCCTCCACCGACACCGTCATCTATCGAACCCGGCGTGGACGAACCGTATTCGGTCATGGCGGAATCGATCCGGATGTGACGGTCACCGATTCCACACCGCCCATGATCGTCCAGCAGATGCATCGACAGCGTGTCTTCTTCGACTTTGTCGTCGACTATGTCGGTCGCGATGCTGATCGCGAAACTGCCACCGCAGCCGTGGACGCTCAAATGCTGGAGGCTTTCCGACGCTTCCTCCCCCAATCGCAACTGGCTCATGCTCGTCAACCAGACGGTTACGATGAGTTGGAGCAGCTACGTCGTCTCGCTCAGGACGCAGGCTGGAATGGCAGCGTCGTGCAGGCCCTCGACAGTCTGCAGGTCGCCATGGATCGCCGAAGAGAGTATCTCAACTTTCCCGAAGCGGCCCTACCCTTCATTCGTGAGGCACTTCTGCGAGAACTGGACCTGCGACTGCATGGTCGCGAAGCAAGCCTCCTGTCGGGTCTCCAATACGACCATCAAGTGCAGGAAGCGCTGCAATTGTTCGAAAATCCCGCACGGTATCAGGAATTGTTGCTCGCTGGCGTCGACGACTGATGGTTGCTGCAGCGGCATGCGCTGCGTACCATTAAGAAACCTGACTATTTGATTTCATACCGCCAGCATCGGGGCAAGACCCTGACGGGCGGCGGGTTCCGACACAGCGTCGGCCCATTTACAACATCGCGTCCGGTACGGACGCCAGGATCTTCCGGCTCGATACACCGTCATAGACTGCGTCACCTGTGATGTGAACGCAGACGGTCTCGAACCTACCTCGCAGGTCGAGGATGCCGCACGAAGTGGCCCAGAGTGGATTCGTCCGGCACAAGGCCGGCAACCACAGATCGTCGCCAGTTTCCATCGCCGCACCACGACCCTCATGTCGCAGGGTTGCGCGGCGGGCATACGTGTTGCGACACGTGCGCGACGATACCCTCTCCTGCCCTCCGTACCGGACCTACGTCACCGGCAACCGGTGACATCAAGGACAAGGTCCATGCGTACGGAAATATTCATCAATCAAGGGATTCACGAATCCCGCATCGCCATCGTCGAAGACGGAGATCTGGCCGAAATCTGGGTCGAACGACCTGAGGCCGAGCGGATTGTCGGCGATATCTACAAAGGCACGGTCACAGCCGTCCTGCCTAGCCTTCAGGCGGCCTTCGTCGAAATCGGCCTTGAACGCACTGCGTTTCTACAGGTGCGTGACATGGTCGAAGCCGAATCGGATGACGAGAGCAATGGCTCATCACGTCACCGCCGATCGCGCTCGTTTCCCAACATCCAGGATCTGGTGAAGAAGGGCCAGCAGCTGCTGGTGCAGATCTCCAAAGAGCCCATCGGAACCAAGGGGGCTCGGGTGACCACACAGCTCAGTCTCGCCGGTCGCTTCATCGTCGCCATGCCCAATGGTGACTGGGTCGGTGTGTCGCGCAAGATCTCAAGCTGGAACGAACGGCGTCGCTTGCGCGATGTGGTGCGCAAACTGTGTCCGGATGGGTTCTCGGCCATCGTACGCACTGAAGGACGCGGCAAACCGGAGAAGGACCTGCGCAAAGACCTCAAGCAACTGACGCGCACGTTCCGGCGAATTCAGAAACGCGATAAACGTCTCAAGCCGCCGGCGGTCATCCATCGTGAGATCGGCATGACGTCGAGTGTCATCCGAGATCTGTTTACCGAAAATGTCGATCGCCTCGTCGTTGACTCTCGCGATCTCTATGACGAGATCGTCGAATACCTCAAGCAGGTCTCACCGGAGCTGCGCAAGCGGGTCGAACTGCATCGCGACAAGAAACCCCTCTTTGATGTCAACAAGATCGAAGGGGAACTGGACAAGGTAAACGAACGCGAAGTGTGGATGCGTCGCGGTGGTTCGCTCGTGATCGATCACGCGGAGGCCGGCACCTTCATCGACGTAAACTCCGCCCGCAACACGGGCAAACGCGATCAAGAAGAGAGCATTCTCCACACCAATCTGGAAGCTGCTCGTGAGGTGGCCAGACAGCTTCGCCTTCGTGACATCGGCGGCATCATCGTCATCGATTTCATCGACATGCACGACGAGCGGAATCGACGCAAACTCGTCGATGCCATGATCGAGGAGGTCAAACGCGATCGGGCCAAGGTCTCCATCAGTCCCCAGATTTCCGAATTCGGCCTCATTGAAATGACACGCCAACGTGTCCGTCCGAACCTGCTCCACACCCACTCCGAACCTTGCCCAACCTGCGAGGGACGAGGTCGCATCATGGGGGCCGATACGACAATCACCAAGATCGAGCGCTGGCTCCGCCGAGCCTATGCCCACAACAGCGACCGCCGCTTTCACCTTCGGGTTCATCCGGAGGTGGCCGCAGCGGTTCGTGGCGAGAATGGTCGTCGACTCAAAGACATGCGGAAGGCGACCAAGACGCGGGTCGACATCGTCGAGGACGCAACGATGACCCTGCAGGACTATCGATTTATCTCGACACGTCGAGAATTGGACGTCACCGCCGAACATTTGATCCGGGTGGGTGGCAACAACGGGGGCCGTCGATCTCGTTGACAGATCCAGAGGGTCGGCTTAGCTTTGGTCCTTCTGTCCGCCGACGTGTGTGGGCAGATCTCCCCTGGTCTGACAAAAGAGAAAACCAGCATGTACGCCGTCATCCGCATCGGTAGCCACCAGTTCCAGGTCGAAGAAGGTGCCACTGTGCGTGTGCCTCGCCTCGACGCTGACGAAGGCGCCAAACAGACCCTCACCGATGTCTTGCTCGTACGTGGCGACGCAGCCACTCACGTCGGTACGCCGACGGTCGAGGGTGCATCGGTGGAGGCCACCGTCGTCGGCCACGGAAAAGCCGACAAGATCATCGTATTCAAGATGAAGCGGCGGAAGAACTATCGCCGCCGCAATGGGCACCGTCAGCAATACACAGACTTGAAGATCGACGGGATCGTCGCTCCCAACTAGAGCGTCATTCCCTCCTCTACGGACGACAGGACAATCCATGGCACACAAGAAAGGCGTCGGTAGTTCGCGCAATGGTCGCGACAGCCAGTCCAAACGCCTCGGCGTCAAGCGCTATGGCGGACAACACGTGACGGCGGGAACGATCATCGTCCGTCAGCGTGGCACCCGCATCCACCCCGGCATCAACGTAAAAAAGGGTGGAGATGACACGCTCTACGCAACGACCGATGGCCGGGTGGCATTTGAGGTCGTGGGTCGCAACCGCAAGCGAGTGAACATCGTCGCTACCTGATCACGCGTAGACCAAAGCAGAAAAGGCCGCAGATCCTCGGGATCTGCGGCCCTTCTCTTTTGGTATCGGATGACGAGTCGGGCTGTTCTTGCGTCGCTTTACTCTCCCGTCACCGTCGGGGCCAGGCTCGAGGTCACGAGAGAACTTCTGTAGACCTCACGATTCAAGAAAGCGATGGTGCCGACGGAGATCTCCTTCGGGCAAACCGCCTCACACTCATACTCGTTGGTGCAGTGACCAAAGCCCGCATCGTCCATCGCCTTCAGCATCGCCCGACTGCGCTCTCGCCGCTCGGGTTGCCCCTGGGGCAGAACATTCAGGTGTTTGAGCTTGGCGGATACAAAGAGCATGGCAGACGCATTCTTGCAGGTTGCAACACAGGCTCCGCAACCGATACAGGCGGCTGCATCCATGGCCTCCTCAGCGCGATCCTTGGAAACCAGCACGGAATTGGCGTCCGGTGCCGAGCCAGTATTGACGGAATTGTAGCCGCCAGCCTGGACGATATCATCAAACGCCGAGCGATCAACCACCAGATCACGAATGACGGGAAATGACCGAGCCCGGAATGGTTCGATCGTGATCGTGTCACCGTCTGCGAAACTGCGCATGTACAACTGACACGTGGTCGTGCCTTCTCCCGGTCCATGGGCGACGCCATTGATGACAAGACTGCACATGCCGCAAATCCCCTCACGACAGTCACTGTCGAAGGAGATGGGCAGTTTCTGCCCTTCCTCCAACGAGTCATTCACGACATCGAGCATCTCCAGAAACGACATGTCAGGTGTTGCCTGGGTCTGGTAGGTCTCGAACCGGCCCTTCTGATCGGGACCGTCCTGACGCCACACTTTCAGCGTAATGTCCACGTCGCTCACTTGTAGCTCCTCTGCGTCAATTGCACGTTCTCGAAGGCAAGTTCTTCCTTGTGAAGCGTGGCGTTGTTGCCGATGCCAGCAAACTCCCACGCCGCCACATGGGCGAAGTCCTCATCATCACGCCGAGCCTCTCCTTCTTCGGTCTGGTGTTCTTCTCGGAAGTGCCCTCCGCAGGATTCGTCACGCGTCAACGCATCCTGGATCATCGTCTCGGCGAACTCCATGAAGTCGGCGACCCGTCCGGCACGCTCCAGGGTCTGATTGAACTCGCCGCCACTACCCGTCACGGTCAGATTCTTCCAGAAGTCATCGCGCAGTTCACGCACGCGACCCCGGGCGGCTGTCAGTCCCTCTGCATTGCGTGCCATGCCACAGTGGTCCCACATCAAAAGGCCCAACTCACGATGGAAGTCGTCGACAGTTCGTGACCCGTCCACGGCCAGTAGAGAGCTGATCCGTTCCCGGGCCTGCTTTTCCGTATCCTCAAAGGACGAGTGATTCTCATCGACACCACCCAGCTGAGCGCCCGCCAGATACCCACCCAGCGTGTAAGGGATCACGAAGTAACCATCGGCCAGCCCTTGCATCAGCGCCGAGGCGCCAAGACGGTTGGCCCCGTGGTCGGAGAAATTCGCTTCGCCGAGAACAAACAGACCGGGTACGTTGCTCATCAGGTTGTAGTCGACCCACAGTCCCCCCATCGTGTAATGGACGGCAGGGTAGATTTGCATCGGCGTGGTATACGGATCATCACCGGTGATCTCTTCATACATCTGGAACAAGTTCCCATACTTCTGACGAATCGTGTCGGCCCCGTCTCGCTGAATGGCATCGGCGAAGTCCAGGTAGACGGCGCGTCCGCTGCCCACGCCCAACCCTTCGTCACAAACCGCCTTTGCGGCCCGGGAGGCCACATCACGAGGCACCAAGTTGCCAAAACTGGGGTAACGTCGCTCGAGGTAATAGTCGCGATCCGCCTCTGGAATTGCTCCCGCGGACCGTGCATCACCGCCTTGTTTCGGCACCCAGACTCGGCCGTCATTCCGCAGACTCTCCGACATCAGCGTCAGTTTGGCCTGGTAGCTACCGGATACGGGGATGCACGTGGGGTGGATCTGGGTAAAGCACGGATTCGCAAACAGGGCGCCACGACGATGAGCGCGCCAGGTTGCCGTCACGTTGGAACCCTTGGCATTCGTCGACAGGTAGAAGGCGTTGCCATATCCGCCTGTGCAGAGAAGAACCGCGTCGGCCACCCATGAGCGAATCTTACCCGTCACCAGGTTGCGGGTGACGATGCCTCGAGCACGACCCTCAGCGACAACCAGATCGAGCATTTCGTGTCGCGGAAAGATCTCCACACCGCCCGCAGCGACCTGTCGCATCAGAGCGGAGTAGGCCCCCAGAAGGAGCTGTTGTCCGGTCTGACCCCGCGCATAGAAGGTGCGAGACACCTGCGCTCCGCCGAAGGACCGATTCGCCAGGGTGCCACCGTACTCTCGGGCAAACGGCACCCCCTGAGCAGCGCACTGGTCGATGATGGAGGTAGACACCTGGGCCAGCCGGTACACGTTGGCTTCTCGGGCTCGATAGTCGCCACCCTTGATGGTGTCGTAGAACAACCTGAACACACTGTCACCGTCATTCTGATAGTTCTTGGCGGCGTTGATCCCGCCCTGGGCGGCGATCGAGTGGGCGCGTCGGGGCGAATCCTGCAGACAGAAGGACTTGACGTGGTATCCAAGCTCTGCCAAAGTGGCCGCAGCCGAGGCGCCCGCCAAACCCGTACCGACGACGATGACACTGTGCCGGCGTTTGTTGGCGGGATTGACCAACTTCAGATCGAAACGGTGGCGATCCCACTTTTCTGCCAGGGGTCCGCCGGGTACATGTCCGTCGAGGGCCATGATTGATTAGCTCACTGGGCCAGGAAGAAGTAGATCGGGATCGCGGCGAAACCACCAGCGATGAGGATGCTCATAAGGATAGAAGCGCGGCGCCAACCGGCCCGCGCATGCCATCCAAGGGTTTGAAAGGCGCTGTGCATGGCGTGCCACAAATGGAAGCCTAGCACCGTCATCACCACAACGTAGCCGGCTGCCCAACCGGGCTGGTGGAAGGTGTCTGCCACAAGGGCGAACAGACCCCCCTCACCGGTCTGGCCAAATTTGAACGTCCGGATATGGATGACGAGGAAGATCAGAATCGTTGACCCCGACCAGATCATCGTCCGAGATGCCAGAGAGCGGCCACCCACGGCTTGGCGGACGGCATATCCCTGCGGCTTGGCCTGACGCGACAACCGCGTCAGAGACGCGGCAAACCAGACATGGAGAACGAGGGCGCCCAAGAGGACGAACTCCGTCGGTACCAACAAGGGGTTGCTGATCATGAACTCGGCATACGTATTGAATGCCGTCCCACCGTCGTCAAAGAACAACTGCAGATTGCCCGCCAGATGTCCGATGAGGAACGAGTACAGAACCAGGCCCGTCAGAGCCATGCCCAGTTTCTTGCCGATCGAAGTGGAGAACACCGGTGTTTCTCTCCCCTGACCCGAAGGCCTCGTCAGGTGGGCGTTCGTGAAGCGATCGTCGAACTCGGACGGATCTTGAACGCGGTGGGTCCGCATGCGCGAATGCGCACCCAATATCAGTAGAAGCCGATCAACAGGCAATCAGCACGATGGGAGTCTTGCCGCTAAGAGCGCTCTGACGTACCGTACAAAGCTTCCAAGGGCCCTTCCTTTTCGCCCACGACCTTCGAACGAGAGTCCCGATGAAGATCCACGAATTCCAAGGCAAGGAGTTGTTGCGCTCCTACGGGGTTGCTGTCCCTGACGGCAAGGTTGCCACTACCGCCGAGCAAGCCCAAACGATCGCCGCCGATTTCGGTGGTCGCGTCGTCGTTAAGGCGCAGATCCACGCCGGTGGACGCGGCAAAGGCGGTGGCGTCAAGGTCGCCGACGATCCTCAACAAGCCGCCCAGCACGCCAGCGATATCCTCGGGATGCAGTTGGTCACCCACCAGACGGGCCCCGAAGGACAGAAGGTGAAGCAGGTGTTGGTCGAAAGAGCCAGCGACATCAGCCGTGAACTCTACCTCGGGATCACCCTCGACCGTGCACAGAGTCGGGTTGTGGTGATGGCCAGCCAGGAGGGAGGTGTGGAGATCGAGGAGGTCGCTGCCAAGACGCCCGAGAAGATTCTCCGGGAAACGGTCGAACCGGGTCTGGGTTTGCAGCCCTTCCAGGCGACGCGGCTGGCCTTTGGCCTTGGGCTAGAGGGCAAGCAGGTGCGCGCCGGCGCTGGACTGCTGATGAATCTCTACAAGGCTTTTGAAGGTGCCGATTGCTCCATCGCCGAGATCAATCCACTCGTGGTCACCGGAGACGGCCACGTATTGGCTCTCGACGCGAAAATCAACTTCGACGACAACGCGCTGTATCGTCACAAGGATCTATTGGAGTTGCGCGACCTCGATGAGGAAGAACCTCTTGAGGTCGAGGCGACCTCTTTCGATCTGAACTACATCAAACTCGACGGGACCATCGGCTGCATGGTCAATGGAGCGGGTCTGGCGATGGCGACGATGGACATCATCAAGCTCGCCGGGGGGTCGCCTGCCAACTTTCTCGACGTGGGTGGCGGTGCCAGTGCCGAGACGGTTGAGAACGGATTCCGGATTCTTTTGTCCGATCCCAATGTCAAAGCGATCCTCATCAACATCTTTGGTGGCATCGTGCGATGTGACCGCGTCGCCGAAGGGGTTATTCAGGCGCGTAAGAACCTGCAGACCGATGTGCCCATCGTTGTTCGTCTGGCCGGTACCAACGCCGACATTGCGGCGAAGATGCTGGAAGAATCCGACATGAACTTTGCCGTCGGTGACGGCCTTGCCGATGCGGCCGAAAAAGTCGTCGCTGCCGCAGGCTGATGCCGTTCCACCGAAGCGAAACCGCAACCAGAGCTGTGATCTCATGAGCGTACTCGTCGACGAAAACACCAAACTCCTGGTACAAGGCATCACCGGCGCTGAAGGATCCTTCCACACGCGCCAGATGGTCGAATACGGAACCCAGGTCGTAGCTGGCGTCACACCGGGAAAAGGTGGTCAGACCTTCGAAGAGATCCCCGTCTTCGACACCGTGTCGGCTGCCGTCGAGGGCACGGGCGCAAACACCTCCGTCATCTTTGTGCCACCGCCCTTTGCGGCCGATGCCGTCATGGAAGCCGCTGACGCAGGTGTCGAACTCATCGTCTGCATCACCGAAGGAATTCCCGTCAACGATATGGTGCGTGCCTACGAATTCCTTGGGTCACGCAATGTGCGAATGATCGGTCCCAACTGTCCCGGCATCATTTCACCCGGTAAGTGCAAGATCGGGATCATGCCCGGCTTCATTCACAGTGAGGGTCGAGTGGGCATCATCTCTCGCAGTGGAACGTTGACCTACGAAGCGGTGGGTCAGCTCGGAAGTGTCGGGTTAGGTCAGTCCACCGCCATCGGCATCGGTGGTGATCCTGTCATCGGCACTCGATTCGTCGATGCCCTTGGGCTGTTCAAGGATGACGATGAGACCGACGCTGTCGTCATGATCGGCGAAATCGGGGGTACCGCCGAGGAGGAGGCAGCGGCCTATATCAAAGCGCACTACGAAAAACCCGTCATTGGCTTCATCGCCGGTCGCACAGCGCCCCCCGGTCGCCGAATGGGGCACGCGGGCGCGATCGTTGCTGGGGGCAAGGGCACTGCCGAGGACAAGATGGCCGCCATGCAGGATGCCGGCATTCACGTGTGCGAGAGTCCGGCAACCATCGGAGCCACCGTACAGAAGGCACTGGCCGCCTGAAGCCCCAGCCCCGATGTGTCAAAAGACATCATCGACCCTCGCCGACGGGCGGGGGTCGTTTTTTTTGCGCCTCCTGGGTCTCGCCCAGACGTGATGTCCAACGCGAAAAGGCGAAGGGCGACAGGGCAGGCATCAACGGAGGCCATCGTCGCAGCAAGAGGATACCGAGGACGAGAACCACAAGACACGCCATGCGCACGGGCGACGCGACCGGCTCCAAGGCGCCGAGGGGATCGATGCCCAGGTGGGCACGCAGATTGACGGCCAGTACAGACAGAAGATTGTTGAGGGCGTGGGCGAGAATCGCCGGATAGATGCTGTGTGTCCTGTGCACGAGCCACCCTAAAAACAGCCCAAGAAGAAAAAAGGCAGGCATCTGCCACGGATTCAAATGGGCCACTGCGAATAACATCGACGATCCGATCAGTGCCACACGGGGACCGTGATGAAAACGCAGACCTGTGTATACAAAACCGCGAAAGAACGTCTCCTCGCAGATGGCGGGCAGAAGGCCGATGGCCACAATCGTTGGCACGATGTGGGCCATGTCTGTGATGACTTGAATCTCCAGCATACTCCGTCGTAGCATCAGCGGCGAAGCCCATCCCGCCCACTCCCAAATTCGTGCGACGTGAAGATCGGCCTCTCCGGCCAACAGCCCAGCAGCTATCGCGGTGGGAATGACGATGAGCAGACCACGCCCATGCGTCGCGTTCAGCAAGAAGAGATCCTCCATCGCCCATCGTCGCCGACGAATGACGAACACAGCGATACCCAACAGGAAGAGTTCGGCGATGCTGAGTGACAGATGCGCGGGCAACATCTCCAACAGGGGTAGCAGAACCAACTGCATCAGAGGCAGTACCACGAGGGCCAGGATCACCACCTGTCGGGCTCGTGGATAGGGGGCGGCATCCTCCATGTTACTATCGTGCCTCAGAGGCGGACCGGCTCATGAACCCGCGCGTACGCCGACACCACCAGAGGTAGTCGAAGAGGATCCCTGGTAAGCGCCATCTCATCAGTAGGACCACCACTCCATGGACAAAGGCCAACACCGGTGACCACAGGGCTATCGTGAGAGCCCAACGGCGCAAATTCCACCTCGGCTTTTGTAGAAAGTCCAACCGCAACAACTGAGCGAGTTCGGGGTGACGTTCGAGGATCAATGGCACTGTATCACGACCGTACGCGAACATGGCGTCCCCCATCTGCGCGAAGGGTCGAACCTCGTGGTGCAGGCTGGCCGCCTCGGGCAGATAGTGGACTTTCAAGCCGTCATTGTGCAGCCGATATCCCAACTCCAGATCTTCACCCCCGTAGGTGACAAATGCTTCATCGAAGCCGTCGGTATCGAGCAGCGCCTGACGTGGGACCGACGAGTTGCCCGTGACGAAACATTTGAAGGGGACGGGACCCGCCTCGCAGCGTGCCACGCCGCGACTGTGGATGTAACGGGTCATAGCGTCGACGCGAATGTCGGGAGCAAAACGGATATCCCCCACGGCGATGGCGCGCGGATGTTGCCGATGAAATGCTGCATGGGCAGCCAGGAATCCTGCACCAACGGTCATGTCGCCATCCAGGAAAACGACGGTTTCACCGCGGGCGTGTCTCAGTCCTTCATTTCGCGCAGCCGCTCGTCCTTGGTTCTGCTCGAAGTGGATGAGCGTGAGTGGCCAACGACCGCTGAGTCCGGCCAGGTCATTTGCATCGTAGTCGGGAGATCCATCGTCGACGACGATGACCTCAACGGTCAACTGGGCGACGTCGTCTGCGAGGCTTCGCAGTGCCTGCTGGAGCAGCCGAGGTGCGCGATAACTTGGAATGATGACGGAGAGATCCACCAAAGATCACAAGCGGGTGTAGAGTTCGATCAGACCTTGTGATTCCACTTCCCAGCAATTGCGCCGTGCGGCAAACCGCGCCGCCGCCGCCAGCTCGTCGCAGCGATCTGGATCCTGCAACAGTTTGTCGATGGCCGCACCCACGGAACGCGGCTCGGTTGGATCTACGATGATGCCCGCATCCGTTTCTTCTAGGACGCGGCGAATCTCAGGTGTATCCCCACCCACGACGGGCAATCCGGCCATCATATACTCGAATAGCTTGTTGGGCATGGACCAGGCGAAACTTCGACCGGTGGGTTTGATCACACACAGGCCTATATCGGCGCCACAGGTCACCTCATGGAGGGATTGAAAGGGTACGCGCGGGACAAAGTGGACGCGATCCTGCAGGCCCAATCGATGCGTCTCATCCTTCAACGTCTGCTCCGTCGGTCCACTACCCAACAACACCAGATGCGCTGATTCGTCGACGAAGTGCATGGCCTCGATCTGCTCGACCAATCCGTTGTCGGTGAGGAATCCCCCCTGATACAGGATCAGTGGACACGACTCCGGGATGTTGGCAAGTCGTCGCAGGTCGTGGTTGGCGACGGGCTTCTTATAGAGAGGGACATTGCGCAGAACCGTCGGCGCTTCCGACAACTCATAGGACTGATGAAGCTGTTGGGCGATCGCCGTTCCCACCGTAATCACATGCGCGGCACGGTGAATCAGACGGCGTTCCATCTGTCGCCAGACGAAGGCGATGGCCGGTCGTTGCACCAGGGAGGATTGTTCGCAGAACAATTCGTGAGAATCGTACACCAACGGAACATCATGGTGTCGAGCAGCCCTCGCAGCTGGCCAGAGGGCATCCAGATCGTGCGCGTGATAGACGTCGGCCGATACTTCACGTGCCCGATTGGACGCCCAACGCCAGAATGCAGGATAACTTCTCCGCAGCGATCCGGCCCGATCGATGTCGAGCATCTGCACATCCAGCTGATCCCACGCGCAGGGCAAGGGTTCGTCACGAAAACGGGTGGACAGGACCGTCACCTCATGACCGGAGCTGCGCAGGGAGTCCGCTTCCCGAAACACGCGGTAATCGAAGGGCAGATCTGTGAACACGACCATACAGATCTTCATAGTGATGGACTCATTGTCAGGAGCATGCCACAAGAAGTAGGAGGGCCGAGGGATGGCAGAATCGAGCAGAACACGAAACAGCCCGACCGAAGCCGGGCTGTACATGTCCGCTGCATGCGGGACGAAGAAAAAGTGAGTGTGACGACCCTGGGGTGCAGGATGCCATCCGCGTCCACAACCTTCTCACGAGGCGAAGTGGAGAGGTTCGGGAGACGAAGATCGCGGCGGGCCCGAGGGGGTGAGCCTGGCGATGGACGGCTGGACTGACCGAAGCCAGTCACACATGCAGGCCGCCACACTCAATTCCTTGGTAACTGTATGTTTTATAGCGATTTACGATAGGCCAATGCGGCCGTCAACCAACGCGTAACGACCAAGGCCAATGTAACATGGGGAGGCGAAAAAAGTCAAGAAACAGGGCCCCTCACACAGGGCCCAGCGCGCCGGACCTACGGGGTTGCCTGGGCGGCCTGCTGCGGGTCAGGGGCTGGCTGGAGGCGGGCGCGTTCTCTCTGCTCGAGAACCTGCATGACTTTCCCGCGAACAAAGGGGTTCGGGTCCTTCAGCGCCGCGATCAGGTATTTGTTGGATAGTTCGGAATCCATCTGCCCAAGAACCTCGACAACCTGAAGGCGAAGCCCAGGATCGGAGTCTTTCAGCGCCGAACCCAACACGACCACCACCTCCAGGCGGGTACCCCTGTCAGGCCCTACCGCCAGCAATCCCAGTAGCTCCACCGCCTCAGCCCGAAGATTGACGTCTCCGTCTCTGAGCGCCCGAATCAAGACCTGTGTGGTCGAAACCTTCGGCTCAGCACCGAAAATGGGCACATATCGGATGGGCGGGATCGTTCGCAGGCCACAACCGGACAGGGACAGTCCCACCATACAAAGGGAGAGGAAGAGGTGCCGGCGAAAGGGAGAAGTGGTTTGCATCATACTACTCTGTATCGGTCAATCTGACACTCTCTTCACATCTGCCTTACTGGCAATCCGCCCCAAGGGAGCATGCTCCGGCCGCCAGAACAGCCTAACGAGCAAAAGGCAGCCGAAACTCACCTTCCGCAACAGCCAGCTCCAGAGCTTGACGAAATGCAGGATCAAGGTGGGTGGTCACCTTCCAGCCATCCTCTTCCTGCACAAAATAGAAGAAGGGGCTTTCATCTGCCTCCACGGTCGAATCGTCAAACCGCAGAAACCCAATCCGATCATTGATCAATTTCTCCTGCTGGATCTGCAGGCGGCGAACGGCTTCTTGACGGGTCGCCCGCTCAACGGGCCAGGCCGCCAGCCACCGTTCGAGACGGTCCTCGTATTCAAGCTGGCGATACCCAGCGCCGAAACAGGCCCAGACCTCATGAGGTCGATCGCCGAGGACGGCGTCTTTGTACGTGCCGTAGGTTTGGGCAGGAGACGGATAGGGTGATTCTCCTGCGCCACAAGCCAGGAGCAGGAGTCCGATCAGTGAAACGAAGCGCACAGGTATCCAGGGGGTCTGAAGATTTCTCGGCGTGGCTGCCTATGTTCGCGAGCTCTTTACGCGTTCGATCTCGTCACGCAGTTGGGCGGCCTCTTCGTATTCTTCGCAGATCACCGCCTGTTCGAGGCGATGCTCAAGGTCGGCCAACGGATCGGGCTCGGTCAACGCTTCCACCTCTTCCGGTTCGGACACCGGCGCCGCGGCCTCAGGATCTGCTCGGCGGCCCGTGATCTGCGGCTCCAACTCGTAGAATTGGGAGATGGCTTCTTCGACGCCTTCGCCCTGGGCCGTACGTATTCCGGCTTGATCGAGCAACTCGGCGCTGACGAAGATGCTGGCATTGGATCGAAGCGCAAGTGCCACACCGTCGGATGGGCGACAATCGATTTCTCGAAGGCGGCCATCGCTTTCTACGACGGCGGCGGCATGGAAGATCTGCCCCTCGACGGAATGGATGACAACACGGCGCACTGGAACATCCAGCTCTTCCATCAACGTGGCGAACAGATCGTAGGAGATCGGCCGCAGTGGCTTCTCGCCTCCTAGATGCATCTGAATCGCGGCAGCTTCGAACTCGCCCACAGCCACCGGCAGCAGTCTCGGCGCCGAACTGTCCTTCTCACACAACCACATCAATGGCTTTTCTGCACGCATGTAAGGACTCACCTTGACCACCGCCATTTCGACCAAGGCTCTGCGTTTACGGGAACTGGACGTCTGATTCATAGGTATCGTTTGTCGTCCGAATCACAAGATTCGGTGAATTAGTCGGTAAGGGTTGCCAACCGGTCACGCAGTCGTGCCGCTTCTTCGTAGGCTTCTTCAGCAACGGCCTGTCGCAGGCGTTTTTCCAACATCTGCACTTCTGTGAGCTCTTCGCGGGCGTCGGCCAGCAACTCTTCCATGGATACGCCACCCTCGACCGGCTCTGTCGGTTCGAGAAGATCACCGCCCTCGGTGTCATCCTCCTCGTCCCATTCGGCTTCATCCTCTTCCAATACCGCTTCGGCCGCGAAGATCGGCGCATGCCATCGCAGAGCCAGGGCGATGGCGTCTGAAGGTCGCGAGTCCACGACCCGCTCATCTCCGTCGGCCCCGGTCACGTGGATCTCTGCGTAGTAGATCCCATCCTGCAGATCTGTAATGGCCACGTGATGGATCTTGGCCCCCGCCTCACGCAGAAGTCCCACGGCCATGTCATAGCTGAGGGGGCGTGGTGGATCTTGCTCGCGATGTCCCAGAGCGATGGCACGAGCTTCGGAAGGTCCAATGACGATGTGGAGGCTGGACTCGACCTGCTTTGCACGCAGCACGACACGATGGTAGGCTCGCGAGGAAACCTGTACCCGATGGACTTCCATTTCTACCACGAAACAATCACCTCATTCTGGGTCAACTCCGTTGAATATAGCAGGGGGCAGAAAGCCGTGTCAATCAGACGTGAACTTGGACCTAAGTAAATAGAAAACAATTAATTGGCGCCTTTTTCATCGATCAGATCAGACAATTGATGGGACATCTCAGAATTACGTGCTCTCAGCCTCATCACATACGTAAACAGAGCCACGAAGAACACGCCATATGCGATCGCGAGATATCCAAGGCCGGCATCTGCTTCCATCTATATCTCTTCCTGTTGACGAACAACGTCGAAGCCAAGATTTATGATGCCGCACGCCCTCTTTGTTGCACCAGTTTCTGCAGCATCGCTGCATTGACTTGCTGACTCAGGCGCAGGCGCAACAGGTAAGCGAACAACAAGGCAAAAGCGACATAACAAAGATACTTCGTTGTCGCCATCGCCGGGTCTAGTTCGACACTCGGTGGATGAAGCTGTTGATCGGCCGCCCACAGATTGATGGAGTAGCGAACGAAAGGGACCATCACAAAGGCGAAGATGCCCACCACGGCTGCAAACCTCTGCGTTCGCTCACCTGGATCACTGTAGGAACGGACCATCAGATACGTGACGTAGATGGTGAAGGTGATCATCATCGTCGTCAAGCGAGGTTCCCAACGCCAGAACACGCCCCAAATCGGTCGTGCCCACAGCGGACCCGAGATCAGTACGAAAACGGAATACAAGACCCCAAGTTCGGCGGCGGCCAGGCCGAGCCGATCCCAAGCGTCGTTGCGGGTACGCAAGTATCCGACGGATCCGACAAACACAAGGAAATAAGCGAAACCGGCACTGATCGCCGAGGAGACGTGGAAGTAGAAGATGCGCTGCACCATCCCCATCTGTTTCTCTGTCGGTGCATAGACGAAGACCGCCCACAAGGCGATGACCATGGCCAGCAATGTGGCAGCGCCGTGGATGTTCCAGAGGACGGAATCCTTCTTCATCCGTTCACTCCTCGATGACGAAATCGAACAGCATAAGGGACAATGTTGTAAACACGAGGCAATAGACACCCAACATGGCGATGTGCACCGTCATCTCTTCTGGCCACCACAAGCCAGATCGTCCGGGTGCGGCGCCCTCCAGAATGAGAGCCGTCGCTTCCACGCACGAAATCAAGGCGGGGATCAGAACGGGAAGAACAAGCAGTGGAAGAAAAAACTCACGCAGACGAGAATGCCCAGCCATGGCGGCAAACAGGGTTCCCACCGAGGAGACACATGCCGATCCCAGTAGGAAAACGACGGGCAAACTCAGCAGATACCAACCGGGCGTTAGGTTAAAAAACAGCCCGAAAAGCGGCAAGGTGATGGTCTCCACCAACAACAGAAATACGAGGTTGCCCACCATCTTGGCCAGGTAGAGGGAGGCTCTCGGAATTGGGGCGACCAACAACGCATCGAGACAATCGTTGGCCGTTTCAGCGGCAAACGTCCGCTGTAGACCGAACAGGGAGGCGAACACAAAGGAAGACCACAACACACCGGCGCCGATTTCCCACAACGCCGCCCCACCCAGCTCGAAGCCGAAATTGTAGACGAGCAGCACCAGCAGAACGAAGAATACCATCGGACTCAAACGTTCCTTGGATCGCCACTCCGCGACCAGGTCTTTGCGCAACAGCGCCCCAGTATGACCGACGAAGCTCGACGTCACTCAGTCCTCCAGATGCCGATCACAAAGGTCCTGGAGTTCCTGACTTGCTCGATCATGCTGCCACCCTTGCTCATGCACGACGCGGCCCCGACGAAGCAGCACGACCCGCGTGGCGATCTGAGCGGCCTCAGTCACATTGTGGGTAACCAGTACAGACATGGTATCCGGCTGACGTGCCCGCTGCGCCAACTCCTGTCCGAGTTGGTGGGCGGCGCGACGATCAAGTCCGGTGAAGGGCTCGTCCAGCAGCAGCAGTTGGGGTTCGTGCAGCGTCGCACGCGCCAGTGCGAGCCGCTGTTTCATCCCCCGGGAGAAACCGCCGACCAGGAAATGTGCCTGTGCCCCAAGACCGACGCGCTGCAGAGTCGACTCGATATTCAGATCCAATCCATACAGTTGAGCAAAGAAGCTCAAGTTCTCGAACGCCGTGAGGTTCTCATACAGAAGAATCTGGTGAGAGAGAAGCCCGATGTGCTGTCGGACGGCTTCGGACTGACGCGGATCTTGTCCGTCGATTCTCACCTGGCCCGTTGACGGCCCGGTCAGCCCTGTCAGCAGACGCAGGAGCGTCGATTTTCCAGCACCATTGGCCCCCGCCAGCAACACATGCTCACCCGCGTTCAACCGTAAATCGACCCCATCCAGGGCCATCGTCGGCCCGAACTGTTTGGTCACAGCCTCGAAACGAACGTCCATGGCCGACCTAAGATGGAGGGAGTTTCCGATAGATCTCGCGTGCCCGCTGCATCAACGACGCGTGTTGACGATCCAGTTCGATTCTCTGTGCGTCATCCGCTCGGGCCCTGGCATCTTGCACGTGAGCCAGTTCTTTCAGGATCTGCAGTCGCTCGGTCTCAGCGTCAGAACCCGTTGCTGGGTCTGTGTCTGCCCTCGCCGGCTGTGGCGCGCCCCCATCAAGGGGTACGGGGCGCCGGGCCACGGCCACAACGCCGATGAGAATCGCGGGTACCAGGGCCAGCAATGCCCACTTCAGTGCCCAACGCAGCGGCCGAGAAACAGGCAGATCAATCGCCAGACGTTTTCCGGCTTCAAGGTCATGTGCTCGATAGTGCCGGTACTGTTGGCCGTGAAGATCGATGACACCCAGGTCCTCGTAGGTCCCGTCCAGCTCGACGCTCACAGGCTGCACAAACACGTCCAGATGGGTCGTCGGATACACGACTTCGTGCACGTAGGTGCCATCGAAAGCATCAGGGCGGATCTGAAAGGTAAATGCAATCTGCGACGGCCCCGGCGGGACGGGCTGACTGTCGAACACTCGCGTCGCCGAAAAACGGACTAACTCGCCCGTGTGGGCCGTCAGTGCCGACAGTTTGGCAGGCACGACGAATTCGATGCCTCGTGTCTGTCCATCAAAAACAGGCCCGGCATAGGTTCGATTTCCACCGTTGTCGACCTGCACCAGGTTGGCGACTTCCAGGGTTTGATCACGCAATCCGAGAAACAGATTGTGATTGGAGACGGTGATCTGCGATGCGTNCTGATCGACGTCGTAGATCTCGACGATGATCTCCTCCTGCTCACCCACGATCAGCGCGGAGGATGGGTAAGAGACGCCCCCCACCTCGGCACTGAGGGCAAATCGGGTCCCTCGTTCCAGAAAAGGACCGGAGAAATCAAAACGGCCCTCCGCGTCAGACTGGGTCTGCGCCATGGGTGACATGGNCCCGTCTTCCGAGCCGATGAGAAAGGCGACCTCTACGTCTGCCATCCTCTTCTGCGTGCCACTGTGCAGGACATAGCCGCGGATCGTTTCAGCTTGTACCGTTCCGATGCCGAAGATGACCATCACCATCAGCAGCCNGCCAACAGCCGGTATCCGAGTCATCGTGCAGGGGGTACGGGGTCGAATGCGGCACCACACTGAGCGCAGAATCGGTGCCCGGGTCCTCGCGCCGTACCACAAGTGAAGCAGAACTTCGCGGCTGGTGCCGGTCCGGCCTGTGACGTGGTTGCCNGTGACGTGTCGGCCTGTGTCGAGGCAGTCGGCGTCGGGGGGCTCTCCAGCGATTGAAGATCCCCTTCGATGCGGGCATCGAGGTCGGCATCGGGATTGGCATCCGCTTCACCCGACTCCAGACCATCCAACCGTCTCAACACCTCTACAGCCTTTGCTTCAAGATCGATGCGAATCGTCTCGAAGTCGGCATCAGAGATCTTGCCGAGAGAGTGGTCGAAGGTCAGCTCTCGCAACGAACTGTAGAGCTGTTCTTTCTGTNCNGTGAGTTCAATGGTCGCNCGGGCAAGGTCGGTTGGCCGCACCCAGGCGCGTTTGCCGGTGAGAATGGGCTGGATGATGGCCACAAAGAACCCACTGAGCAAAAGCAAGCAGGCGATCGGAACGAGGATGGATTCCACAGTGACGGTTGCCTCTTCAGGCCTGCCCACCTAATGCAGGTTGCCAGCCCCCTGCGCGAACCGCGTCTCGATCTAATCGAGCCATTCGACGATCGCGGGCATTCGGCCACATGGTCCACAAGGAACTGAACACGAGCAAAGCCGAACCCCACCAGACGCAATTGACGAGAGGGTTGATGTAGATATGGAACTTTGCGGATTGATTGTCAGCGCCGATTCCGACCATGATCACATAGAAGTCTTCCAACCAACGCGAGTAGATGGAAACCTCCGTCGTGTTCTGTTCGGCCGTTTTATAGAAGTGCCGCTCAGGAATCATCGTCGCCAATCGAGTTCCGTCGTGCTGTAGAGATACGGCCGCAGCGGCGACCGATTTGTTGGCGTCCTCACCGAAGGCAAGTGCGTCAAAGGTGACCGTGTAGTTTCCGATCTGCGCCGACTCTCCGCGACGGAGCACCAGTTCGCGTTCGATGGTAAAAGCTTGTCCTGTGAAACCTACGAAGAGCAGAATGATGGACAGATGGACGAGGTAGCCACCGTAGCGACGCCGATTTTTGGCAAGAAGGCGAAACAGCGCCAACATCGTGCCCTCGCCCATGGTGCGCCGCCGGGCGTCGATGCCCCGATAGAATTCGAGCACCACCGACCCGACCACGAATCCACACAAGGACAGAGACATGATGGCGTAGAGGTCACGTAGGCCAACGACCAGCAAGACCCCGGCGCATACGAGGGCGGTCACAACGGGCACGGGAAAGTTGCGCCGTAGCCCTTCGGTGGATGTTCGTCGCCAGGCAAACAGAGGGCCCGCGCCGGTGAGGAACAGCAACACCAACCCCATAGGCACACTGACTTGATTAAAAAACGGTGCCCCCACGGTGATCTTGTCGCCCGTAAAGGCTTCGGAAAGGACAGGAAACATGGTGCCCCANAGAACCGNGAACAGCAGAGCCAGAAGGATCCAGTTGTTCAGCAAAAAGGCCGATTCGCGCGAAGTGAAGGACTCGAGGTGCTGATCAGCCTGCAAATCCCCCAAGCGAGTGATCAGCAGCACGATCGAACCGACCGCAATCAGGATCAGGAAGACGACGAAGTAGGTGCCGATGTNGGACTGGGCGAAGGCATGGACCGACGACACGATGCCGGAGCGCGTCAGAAAGGTCCCGAAGATCGTCATCCCGAAGGTGAAGAATAGCAGAACCATATTCCACACCTTGAGCATACCTTTGCGCTCCTGAATCATAACCGAATGGAGCAGCGCCGTGGCGGCGAGCCAGGGCATGAGAGATGCATTCTCTACAGGGTCCCATCCCCAATAACCACCCCATCCCAACTCAACGTAGGCCCACTTTCCTCCCAGCAGCAGACCAGCTCCCAGGAAGGTCCAGGGGATCAGTAGCCACCGACGCATCGCCCGCAACCAGGTGTTGTCGAGAAGGCGCGAGGCGAGGGCCGCGATGCCGAAGGCAAAAGGAACGGTCATCCCCACCATTCCTGCATAGAGCAAGGGAGGATGGATGGCCATATAGGGATGTTGGAGGATGGGGTTGAGGCCCCGTCCGTCGGCGGGTGTGAAAGACAGCCGCGTGAACGGATCAGCGGAGAAGATGTTGAGCATGGCGAAGAAGAAGCAGCTCGCCGCCAACACGGCCACGACGTAGGGCATCAACTCGCGATAACGGTGTCGATTAAAGGCGACGGCTGCACCCGTATAGATGGCCAGAACCCAACCCCAGAACAAGATCGAGCCATTCTGCCCACCCCAAAGGGATGCGAGCACGTACTGAGTCGGCATCGCCAGATTCGTGTTCTCGGCGACGTACTGTACCTGGAAGTCCTTTGTAAAAATCGCGTACCAGAGACTCAGTGCGGCCACTGAATAAAGGGCACAAACGGCAAGCACCGCGTTCTCACCCGAACGAATCAGACCTTCGTGATGTCGATGGGCACCCAAAAGAGACGCGACGGTAGCATAGCCGGCGGCTGCCAGCGCAAGGCACAACGCGAAGTAGCCAACATCGACCATGGCAGAAAAATCCAGTTAAGAGACTGATGAGGGCGGAGGCAGATCAGGAACCGGTGGTCTCGACTGCAGGTTCGTCGAGGGCTTCCACATGGTCTTCGTAACTCTGACCCTCATACTTGGACGGGCACTTGGCGAAGACGATCTCAGCATCGAAGCGGCCATCCTGGTAATGCCCTTCAATGACAACTTGCGCGCGATCCTGAAACGTGTCGGGAAGCACGGCGTTGCCCGTGTAGCGAACGGCAATCTCGTTCTCGCCATCCGTGATCTGGAACTCCGGGCGGTGGCGATACTCATCCCACTCGATCGTCCCTGGAACGACCACACAGCCTCCAAGCTGGATCCGACGATCCGCCACGCTGTCGGCTTCCACAAGCAGCACGTCGAGCGTCATATGGCGCGCCGATGACTGGCGCACACCCATGATCAACAGGGCGACGATGCCCAGCGCGACGACGACCGAACCGATAGCAAACTGACGTCTCATTGGCATCCTACGAAGGGTGAAAGCGGGAATGACCTCATTGCCTGTCGTACCACACAGGTTAACGTGCTGATTCCGTCACAGAGGCGCAAATGAGAATCGTTCGTTTTCCATCGATGCGAGTGCAGACCAGCTCAACCGGCAAAGAGTCTGTGTCGAAGGCACCCAACTGCTGACGCAACGTCTCCGGCTCGATGGGAAAATGGCGTCGGCGGATCACGCCAGGGCGCCAACCATTGAGACGCAGAACACGCTGCAGCCGGTTCAACTGAAAAGGCACCTGCTCCAGCAGGGGCAACGTCTTGGCCCACGGTGTATGGTGGACGTCGTCACTACTCAAGTAGGCCACATCCTCGACAATGGACCAGGCGCCAAGCTGCGCGGCCAGTTCGCCGATCAGGTGAGAGCGCACCAAAGCGGGGTCGGGGTCGTAGAGAACGCGACCCACAGGCTGCACCGGCGGGCGCAGGATCTCGTCCGACGCCGAGGCGAGGCTGATGGTTTGCTCACCGATCTGGGTTGCCCGTCGACGACAGTCGTCCCCTTGGCCGAACCACAGCACCGCTTCGCGGCACTGCCCCTGCCAGGACACATACTCCACCTCCTCCCGTACAGGTAGTTCGCCGAGGTCCAGGGCCGGTGAGACCTTCACCGCCAGCAGGTCGAACTGCTGCTGCCACTCCGGGATGTAGGCGAGACTCGGTTCATAGTCGCTGCCAGATCGGGCACGTTTGCCCCCCTGGCGACGGGCAGGGTCTGCTGTGGCGGCATCAGCCTTCACCGGTGCAAACCGGCTGTCCCCAGCGATGAGGGCCGCCGTATTCCGCTCATGTGCTCCGAGATTGACACGGGCCATCTGCAGTCGTGCCGTGTCCAGGTCGACGCCGATACATGGGCCTCGTTCAGCCAGCGCCATCAGGTCACCGCCGATGCCACAACACAGGTCAGCGACCCATGTGTCGCCAAATCGTTGAGCTCTGTGGCGGGCGACGGTCAGACCGCTGGCCATCTCGAGGCCATCCCGATCCGCAAACAGTCGATCTGCAGCATCGCCAAACTTCCCATGAGCGCGTTCGCGCTGGTCCCACACGTACAGAGCGGCTCGCACTCGATCCGAGGCGTCGATGTTGAGTTGCTGGATCTGCAGGGAGGAGTCGCCAGCGGCTCGTCGCTGGCCGATCTGTTCCAGCACCGCGCTTCCTGCAGTGCCGCTCAGATACAGGACGGCATCCACAGACAGTGGATGGGAGATCTGCGTGCGGTTCCTCAGAGCTGCAGCGTCTTCGGGAAGGTGGTCACGTTGCGGTAGCCATCCGTCTCGATGATGACGAGGTCTTCGATTCGCACGCCACCCAACCCGGCGTAGTAGAGACCCGGTTCCACGGTGAGGGTTTGGCCGGCGGCCAGCACATCGGTTCGACGGCCGAGCGAGGGGGCCTCGTGGATCTCGAGCCCCACCCCGTGCCCTGTGCCGTGGAAGTATCCTTGCATGCGCCCGTCGATTTCGCCGGAGCCATAACCGGCGTCGGCGAAGCGTTTCTGAACATTCTGGTGAATGGCGGCACCATCGGCACCGGCACAAACCGCCTCCAACGCCTCCAACTGTGCCGACAACACCGTGTCGTACAGTCGTTGAACGTCTTCGGAAACCTCACCACGTACGAAAGTGCGCGTAATGTCCCCAAAGTATCCGCTCGCATCGGCCCGCGGGAAGATGTCGATGATGATGGGTGAATTCGCAGGCAACGGGCCGTGTCCGGCCTGGTGCGGGTCAATGGCCTGCTCTCCGCCGGCCACGATCGTGTGGTGACCTGTGCAGTCATGATCGAGCAGGACGTGATGAATCGTGCGCCGTACACGTTCGGAGGTAAGTGGTTTGCCATCCAGCCACAGCTGCCCAGACTCGATGCGAGCCTGGGTGAGGGCATCTACGGCCGCTTGCATCGACGCCTCTGCAGCCTGTTGTGTGGTGACGACGGCTTCGATCTGCGCGGGGGTCTTGATTGCCCGCTCTACAAACAGAGGCGCACCTGCGACGCGGATCTGAAAACCTGCGTCGGTCAATCGGTTCGCTGTAGCGATTGGAAAGTCGGCGGGCACGAGCAGGCACTTGAAGCCGAGTTCACGCAGGGCATTGTGCAGCGAATCGCCTGATTCTCCCTCACCGGGTTCATACGTGCTGAGTGCCAACACATCACAGCAGGACTGGTCACGGGCACGATCCAGTTCGAGATCTTTGACCAACACCCACGATGTCGTTCCGTCACACAGATAGTGGAACGGATCGGGAGCCATGAAGTCTGTCGCCCAGTGCAGATCCGCACTGCCTTCACTGGCCGCGTAGAGCAAAAGAGCATCCGCTTCCTGCAGATCGAGGTTCGGGATGCGGAGTGTATCACTCACGTCGTCCTCCCATTCTCAGTGCTCTCACATCGATTCCACGATCCTGGTGCCACAGCCAGAACAGGGCGGACTCACCACGCCTCAAGTCAGCTACGGACCGCACGAATACATCCACGGAACCGATCTTCTTGTTGTCGATCTCGGTGATGATGTCGTCGACATTCAGGCCTTTGGCCGCCGCTGGCCCCCGGGGGTCGACTTCGATGATGACGACGGCCTGCCTCTGATCTTGAAGTCCCAACTGCTCGGCGACGGACTCGGACAGCCCAAGAGCGGAGGCTCGTTCGCCCACGGTGGCCACCGTGATGCCCAACGCATCGAGACGATGCTCGCCCCGCGCCAGGCGTTGGTCGTCCTCACGCTCCCCCAAGGTGACGAGCACGTGGCGTTCAAGGCCCTCGCGGAACAGAACTAACTCGATGGTTTCACCTGGATCTCGATTGTAGATCCGGGTCTGTACCTGGTTGGGTACGTTCACAATCTCGCCATCGACGGAGAGGATCACATCATTGGAGTCGAGGCCACCAATTTCAGCTGCGGTCCCAGGTAGTACAGCCGTCACGAGCACACCACGCGGAGGATCAAGGCCCAACTGAAGTTCACGAACCCGGGCGTCATCCACCGCGGTCATCTCGATTCCCAGATACCCTCGTACGATCCTGCCATGGGTCAGCAGATCATCCACCGCCTCCCGTGCCAGGTCGATGGGCACGGCCAACCCATAGCCGATGTAGTAGCCGGTTCGTGTCGAGATCGCCGTGTTGATGCCGATGACACGGCCCTGCAGATCGAGCAGAGGCCCGCCAGAATTGCCCGGATTGATGACTGCATTGGTCTGGATGAAACTCTCGATGCCGGAGCGGCCGCCGATCACATTTGCATCGCGTCCCAGCGCGCTGACGATACCATGGGTCAATGTGGTCCCCATGCCCAGGGGATAACCGATAGCCACCACCCAATCGCCGATGCGCAGATGGCTGGACTCGCCCAAGCGCGCCACCGGCAGACCGGTGGCGTTCACCTTGAGCAGTGCGATATCGATGAGTGAATCGATCCCGACCACCTGAGCGGGCAATCGTCGACGGTCTCGGAATACGACTCCGATCGTGTCAGCGTCTTTCACCACGTGGTGGTTTGACAGGATGTATCCATCCTCACTGATGATGACACCCGACCCCATGCCGGTGGGTGCTTCGCCATCCTCCGGAGGATCAATGCGCGGATGGAATCGCGGCATGATCCGGTCCCAGTCTCCGGAGGTTTGAATGAGCACGACCGCCGGGGTCGCTTCCTCATGGACGGCACGGAACGCGTCGCTCAGCGCCTCCAACTGGGCCACAGCCGTTGTCTGTGTCTGGCCCGCTCGGGGATCGGATTCTGTCTGAGCCCGACAGACACTGACCCACAGCGTGAGCACACAAAAAAGCACCAGGGGAAGTCGGCTCATTTCAGACCGTATTCATCGAGTTTGCGATACAGCGTGCGCACACCGATGCCCAGAAGCTGGGCCGCCTTGCGCCGATTCTGCCCGACCTGGGAAAGGGCCTTCTCAATTGCCTCCCGCTCCATCTGTTTCAGCGAGGGAACCGCGTCATCCACAATGGCCGCATCGCCGGCGTAGACCCCTTCCGCATCAATGGCCCGTGCCTCTCCCACATCGGCAGGCGTATCGACGTGGAATACGGGCCGAGGGGTCATGCTCGGATCGGTGCTATCAGCCTGTCCCTCCTCCACGACGCGTCGCAGGTCAGCCACCTCGCGTTTGAGGTCTAGCAGGGCGAAATAGATCAGCTCGCGCTCCGACTGATCCGGTGTTTTGCTCGTGACCACCGGCAGATGGCGAACCGTCGAAGGCGCACCCTCCAGATGGGGAACCAGATCCTCCGGCTCAACCTGGCCCTTGGGACCCAGGAAGACGAGACGTTCTACGAGGTTTCGCAATTCTCGCACATTGCCGGGCCAGTCGTACTCGTGGAGCAGGTTCAAACCGGCCTTCGACAGGCCGGAAAACTGAGCCGAAGCATTCGCCGTCATCATCTGCTGCACATAGTGCTCCAGCAGAAGTGGGATATCATCCCGCCGCTCCCGCAACGGTGACAGATGCAGCTCGACGACCTTCAGTCGGTAGTACAGATCTCGGCGGAACTCCCCCGCCGACACCGCCTCGAGCAGATTTCGATTGCTGGCGGCCAGAACCCGCACATCCACGGGAATGGCGGTGTCGCCTCCGACGCGGGTGACTTTTCGTTCTTCGAGAACTCGCAGCAGCCGCACTTGAGCGGACAGGGCCATCTCACCGATTTCGTCGAGAAAGACCGTGCCCCCGTCGGCCTGCTCGAAGATGCCGCGAAACTGAGATCGAGCATCCGTGAAGGCTCCCCGTTCGTGCCCAAACAGCTCATTCTCCAGCAAATTCTCTGGGATGGCGGCACAATTGATGGCCTTGAAGCGGCCCTCTGCTCGATCCGAGTAGTGGTGGAGGGCTTGCGCCACCACGTCTTTTCCGCTGCCACTTTCCCCCGTGATCAGAACCGTGACCGGTGTGGGTGCCACCAGCAGGATCTGTTCTCGCAACTGCTGGATGGCCTCCGACTGACCCACCAGCCGTTCGTGCAGAAACCGGCTGCGATCCACCAGATCGTCGGCGACCTGGCTCAGTCTCTGTGCATCGAAGGGACCTACCAGGACGCGTTCCAGGGGACTGCCGCGGGAGGCTTTGTCCCAGGCGCTGGCATCATCGTCGGCCAGCACGATGATGGGGATCTCTCGTTTGAGTGCGAGTGTCTGCGCCAGGTCGGAAATGGTTCGTTCGGGTAGACGCAGGTCGACGAGTACCAACTGCGCGCCCCGATCGAGCAGCGCACTGAGATGGTCGCCATCCCGTACGTCGACGATTTGACGAGAGCGGGTGCGCAGAGCACCGGTCACGTCAGCGCGAACATCAGGATTCTGGGTAACGAGGAGGAACCGACTGTCAGGGGCCATGGCGAATCAGTCGCTCTTGCGGTCCTGCTCATGAACGATCGTGATGGTCCGACCTTCGGTGGAGATGTATCCCTGCTTTTCCAAGCGCTTGAGGACACGGGAGACAGTCTCGCGTGTCGTGCCCGACATGTTCGCAATCTGCTGGTGGGTGGGGCGGCTCTTCAGCAACACACCGTCGTCGGTTTCGGTGCCGTGTTCGTCGGCCAGTTGCAGCAAGGTTTCCGAGATGCGACTAGTCACGTCGAGGAGAGCCAATCCCCCGATCTTGCGGTCTGTCTTGCGCAGCCGTGCGGCCAATTCTGCCAGCAGACCTACAGCGATCTGAGGCACTTTGTACACCAACTGCAAAAAATCTGATCGCCGCAGCATATACAGATCAGTGTTCTCTGTGGCCACCACATTCGCGGAGCGCGGTTTCCCATCCAGCAGGGACAACTCACCGAATACCGATCCGGTGCCGAGCAAGGAGAGGATGACCTCTCGACCGTCTTCGCTGACGATACTCACCTTCACCTGGCCACTGGAGATGATGAACAACGCATCTCCTTCTTCCTCTGCGAGGATGATGACCTGGTGCTTGTCGAAGCGACGCGTGATCGTCACCAGAGCGATGGCATCCAGTTGCTCGTCATCAAGCCCCTCAAACAGCGGTCCCTGCCGCAACAGGGAGATTTCCATGGGCCTGTCTCGGTTTCTGGTGATCGGCCTCGACGCTACAACGCGTCGATGCGTTGTTGGGCGAGTCGCCCGAATTCGCTACTGGCGCCCGCTGTGCGAATGATCTTGTCGTACACGCTGCGTGCCTGTGCCGGTTCAGCGAGCTCTTCGTGACACCTCGCACGGGCGAAGTCGGCCGAGACGATCCAGTTCGTCGTCGCCTCGGCACCGTGATAACTCACCTCGTAGTAGATCTTGATGGCGCCCCGATAGTCGCCACGCTTCTGATAGGCCTGGCCAATATGGTATCTGGCTTCAGCTGCGTCGTCGCCCTCCGCCCATTCGAGCACTTGGTTAAGGGTCTCAATCGCCTCTGAATAACGACCCGTCTCCTCATAGATGACCCCTACTTCGATCTCCGCACTATTGCGTTTTGGATGATCGGGGAATTGACTCAGCAGTCGCCTGGAAAGCCGTAGAGACCCATCGTGTTCAGAAAGCTTCTGGTAGCACTGCAGCAGTTTCCAGATCGCTTCCTGCCGTTGCGACTGAGATGATTGAGGGCCATCCAACACGTCGCGATAGGCGCCGGCAGACTGTCGATATGTGCCCAGCGCGAAATTGAAGTCGCCCAGCCGTAGCCGCACGGTCGGTGCGAAGGGACCCGCGCCGTGGGCGGACAGGAAATCACCCTGCAACTTGAGCGCGACCTGCGCCCCCTCCTCGCTCGGCTCGGCGCGCATCTGCTGCCATCGTGTGGTGGCCGCGTAGTAGGCGGCAGCACCCACCGGATCGGCCACGGTCCGTGCCAGATCCACGGCCACCGCCGATCCGAGTGTGCTCTCATCGGCCACGACTGCCGTCGCCTCGTCTTCGAGTTTGGCAAACAGTTCGAAGGCCTTGTCATATTCGCGTGCAGCCAAACGACGGCGTCCTTCGTAAAGCTCAAACAGGAACGCCCACGGCTGTTGGTCCTTGCCGAATCGTTTGCGGAACCGATCGCGCGCCTTTTTTGTCTGCTCGGCCTGCCCCTGTTCGAACAACGACAACACCCAGCGTCCGACCAACGCAGGTGGAGCCGACGTTTCTTCGGCCAAGGGGCCATAGGCCCGGGCGGCGGCTGTGTAGTCGCCCGTCGCAAACAACAGATCTGCTGCAAGCAAAGCAGCCGATGAAGTGAGGGGGCCCGTGCTCCGCACACGCCGGTAGGCCTCGATGGCTTCTTCGGTGCGGCCCAACCTGGATAGCGCTGTCCCTCGAGCCACATGAACACTGTCGCCGGCGGTAATGCCTTCTACCAGCAATCGATCGTAGACACTGAGACTCAGTTCGAATTGTCCCGCCCGGTCGTGGGCGCGTGCCAAACGCCGGCGCAAGGACCCATCAGTATCGCCCGACGGATCTGAATCACCAAGTTGGGTATAGAGCTCGGCGGCACGTTGGTGGTCGCCCAGTTCGAGGTAGGTGTCGGCCAGTTGTTCCTGGGCCAGGCGCTGACCCTCATACGTCGGAAAGGCCAGTAGCAGCTCGCTCAAACGGGATGCCGCTTCCCGGACCCTGCCCGCCCGACGGAGGGCGTCAGCCAACACGGCCAGGATCTGCGGCTGTAGCTGCGAACCAGGAACGTCCTGCAACAACGTCGTGAGAGAATCGATGGCGCCTTCCGCGTTGCCACCTTCAAGGGCGTTGACCGCCAGCCCGAAGCGCGCGCGCTCAGCAAGTGGGTGGCCGGCGCGCTCCTTCAACAACAACGCGTAGGCCTCGGTCGCGGCCGATCGCAGTGAGTCATGGGTGGCCGATGCGGCCCGTCGTGCATCACCTAACAGCAACAGGGCCCGCGTGCGTGCATCGGCCGAGACCTCGTCTGCAGCCCCTTCGGCCACGATCGTGGCGTATCCTTGCTCTTCGATGCGATATCGTGCCGAATCGCTGGCTGCTTCTGCAGCAGCCCGTTCGACTTGCCTCAACTGTGCCAGCCTCGACCAACGCGTGACGGGGGTCGAGGCACCGAGGATTCGGTCTTCCTGACGCGCCAGGGCTTTCAGAGAGTCGGCGGCGGTTGGCTCGCCTTCCAACTGGCGCTGGCGTGCGAGCCGATACAAGCAGTCGGCCAGGTAAAATTGCGCCTCACGTGTTCCGGGATCTTCGGGGTAGGCAGCCACGTAGGCTTCCCAGGCGCGTACGGCATTCGGGAAATCCTGATGATGTCTGAGCGCGTCCGCCAGATTGTAGCGCACTTGGCGGCGAGAGCCACCCGACAGTTCATCGATCAGCGCCTGCTGTACCGCCTTGGCAAGGCCCTCGGCGTCGCGAACCATGAATTCGCGCAGATACTCCACTCGATTGCGTACCTGAGTGGATCGCCGATGCCCTGGGAATCGTTCGAGGAAGTTCACATACTCGCGTATTGCAAGACGTCGTTCGCTGGACCCCTCGTAGGCGGTGGCCAGTCCGTACTGACCCTCTGCCTGAAGCGCGCTGTCATGACTCAGTTCGCCGAACAGCCGAATCGCTTCGTCGTGATAGCCGCTGGCGCCATACACTTCGGCCAGTTGCAGTCGAGCCAGATCTTGCTCGGACGCAGATTCAGGAAACTCGCCGCCGTGACGATGCGCCTCGTCCAGATAGCGTCGGAACCACGAAATGGCGCGGGCCAAATCGCCTTGCCGACGATACAGGGCACCCAATTCCCGTAAGGCCGCCGCATGGGCCGCCGCATGGGCAGGCGCCGGCGCTGCGTCGGATGTATTTACCAGTTGGAACAATTCGCTCACGGCGGGACCCACCTGGCGCAGCCACCCCAGGCTGATGGCCATCCCCAATCGTGTTTCGTCGCGCATAGATCGAGCCGATTTCGAAGACATCAGGTCTCGATACACGCCCAGTGCTTGCTCATGGCGACCTGCATCGCGCAAGGCATCGGCCCGGCCCAGCAGAGCCATGGCCTCCAACGTGGGACTGTTCGCTTTCTTGCCCGCCTCTTCATAGGCAGCCTCTGCCAGGTCGTACTGACCACGACCCCGATGGTGAGCGGCCATCGCCAGTCGGGAGCTATCGGCGTGCAGGCTCGTCGCAAAAGAGCCCTGCAGTTGTTTGAAGCGTTCTTGTGCCGCGCTCGCACGGCCGAGGAAAAGCTCCAGCCGGCCCGTCAACAACAGGGCATCTCTGGCTTCATCCGAGTCGGGTGCGCCGGCGGTGATGTGGCCCAACAATTCACGTGCGCCGCCCGGATCACCCGAGGCCACCTTCAGTTGGGCCAACCGATATCGCCCTCGACGAGCGGCCCCATGGCCGTCGTAAGCCTTCAACAGTTTGCCATAGGCTCGCAATCCGTTGGCCACGTCGCCGGCGCGAACGAAATTGGTCGCCGCCGACAGCAGCGATTCAGCGGCATACTCACTCTCGCTGTAGAGCCGTTGTACCTCTTCATAGATGGTTCCGGCGCGCGCCAAATCACCAAGCGTCTCATAACACGTGGCCTGCTCGAGTCGGGCCTTGGCGGCGTCCAGGTGATTGGGGTGGGCTTCGTAAAAGTCCCGATACGCGCCGACGGCCTCCGTGCATCGGTTGCTGCGACCGTAGGCTTGGGCCAGCATCAATCGTGCGTCTGCTAAGTGCGGATCGGCGGGGTGATTGCGGATGAAATCACTGAATAGTTGGGCTGCCGTGGCATAGTCGCCCGCATCACGGAAGAGATTGCGAGCCAAACTGAACTCGTCTTCCGCGTCTGCGTAAGTCTCATACGACCAGAGCAGCAAGAGACCGATGCACACAAGTCGGAGTGATGTTGGCTTCAGGAATGGACTCACGAGGAGGCAGCGATGGTGAAGAGTGCCAAATCGACACGCCCGAGAGCGACCAGCGGTTGCGCGCGAGGCCGTGCTCTCCAGCTCAGGGCAGCGGTGGAGAACGCAGGTTATATTGTCGCGAGCGAAGTCGAGTATACGGGGCACCTTCATAGAGGTCAAGACGTGACGGCGCAGTCACTTACGCACAAATGAGCGGTTGTTCGGTAGTCGCTCACGCCAAGCTCAATCTGGGGCTGAGGGTGCTCGGCCGAAGACAGGATGGCTACCACGACCTGGCGAGTCTGTTCCAGACCGTGGATCTGGCAGATGACGTGACTCTGACCCCGAGTGCTCAACTGTCACTTCAGTGCGACGACGGCGATGTACCGCCCGAGACACAGAATCTGGCCTGGAGGGCGGCCGACCTGTATCTGCGAGAGGCCGGCGGGAAGCCCGTCCACATCGACCTGGTCAAGCGAATTCCCATGGGAGCGGGGCTCGGTGGTGGCAGCGCTGACGCGGCGGCCGTCCTGCGAGGTCTGAATCGCCTTGCTTCCCGTCCCCTGGCGGCCGATCAACTCGGCCATCTCGGGGCACAACTCGGATCAGATGTCCCGTTCTCCATCCAGGGAGGCACGATGGTGGTCGAAGGTCGTGGCGACCGCTTGACCCCCGTCGAATGGGACCCAGAAGGCCTTGAACTGCATTACCTGCTGGTAGATCCCGGCACACAGGTCAACACCCCGTGGGCTTTCAGCCAACTGGGCAGGGGTATCTCTAGTCAAAACACGGTGTTGTCGAGTTCGGATCCGTACCTTAGCTTCTTGAACTCTGCACGCGGCGGGCGCGTCCCGGTACGCAGGCTGCTGGAGGTCATCGTCAATGACTTTCAGCCTGTCGTCGAACGAGCCAAACCCATCGTCGCACGTGCCAGCCAAGCGCTGGCTGCCTTGACGCCTTCGGCTTGCTCCATGACTGGGAGTGGGTCAGTCGTCTACGGTATCTACGTCGACCGGATCGCCGCGCGCCACGCAGCCGAACAGCTGCGCCGGCAAGGTTATCCGGTTTTCCTTTGTACGCCGGTGCCGGAACCGGTCAGCACCCACTGCGGCGAATGAGGTCAGTTGCCCGGTCGTTCAATTGGTAGGACAACGGATTTTGGTTCCGTCTATCGAGGTTCAAATCCTCGCCGGGCAGCCAACTGCAAACTACGGCAACTACTGCCGAACCACGTAGGGAGAAAAGACAGGCCATGGCGGTCAGCCTGAAAGTATACAAGCGCGAGACCATCGAACTAGACGTCAAACAGCGCGACGAGCGAGGCAAAGGCCCCGTGGGTCGTCTGCGTCGAGAGCAGGAAATGCTTCCTGGTATTCTGTACGGGCACCAGCAGGATCCGGCGGTCTTCAAGGTGGAGGCTCGCCGTCTCGAGCGGGCTCTAGCCGGCGGAGGACAGAATGCGATTTTTGTCCTCAGCGGTGCGGGCAAGGGCGAACGAGCTGTCGTGCGCGACGTGCAGTATCACAAAGTCCGAGGCGATGTGGTGCACGTCGATTTTCTGCGCATCAATCCCGAAGAAGAGATCAGCGCCTCGGTGCCACTCACCACGGTGGGTAGCCCCGTTGGCGTGACCGTCAGTGGCGGTGCTCTTCAGCACAGTGTCACGCACATCGACATGACCTGTGTCGCTGCCGAGATGCCGTCCCAGGTAGAGATTGATATCACCGATCTGGAGATTGGCGACAGCATTCACGTGAGTGATCTGCTGGAAACGGAAAGCCGGATAACGACCGACGCGGGTGTGACGATCGTGAGCGTGTTGCAGCCCCGATTGACTGTTGAAGAGGAAGAAGAAGCCGCCGCCGAAGCTCTCGCAGAAGCCGAGGGCCTGCCGCTGGAAGGCGAGGAAGGTGCAGAGGCTCCTGCCGAAGGGGCAGAAGGCGACGAGGCGTCTGCCGAAGGTGGCGACGGCGAATAGTCGTCGGTTGTCGTGCGCATCGTTGTCGGTCTGGGCAATCCCGGTGCCCGCTACGAGCTCACGCGCCACAACATCGGTTTTCTTGTGGTCGAGCAGCTCGCCGAGGGTTCCGTGTGGCGCTCCTCAGCAAAAGCGCTCACGGCACGGGTCAGCGTAGGAGATCCACAGCACGAGGTGCTGTTGGTGAAACCGCAGACCTTTATGAATGGCAGCGGCGAAGTATTTGAGCCACTGCGCGATCAAATGGATGTCGAGCCCGAACATGTGCTCGTGATCCTGGACGACTTCCTCCTTGACTTTGGCCGCATGCGGCTGCGTCGAGGTGGCACTGATGGAGGCCACAACGGCCTGGCGTCGGTATTGCAGCATCTGGCGACCGAGCAGGTTCCTAGACTCCGTCTAGGCGTTGGTCCGGTTCCAGAGGACGTGGAAGACATCGACTACGTGTTGACTCGTTTCGCTCCATCGGACGACGTGGACGAGTTGGTACATCGCGGTTGCGCCGCCACGAGGTGTTGGGTGACGGAAGATGTGGAGGCGGCGATGAATCGGTTTAACGGATTCCCACCCTTGTCGCCCGGGGAGGGACACACACCATGACCTGTTTAGACAGGGACACGAGAGGGTAATTACTCCTATGGAAGCGTGGATGACGGCGGCCCCTTACCTGGGTGTCGTGGGCCTGATCATCGCTTTCGCCATCTATGGCCGCATTAAGAGTGCCGACCCCGGCTCGCCGGAGATCCAGGAGATCTCCGATGCGATCCACGAGGGGGCCATGGCATTTCTCAAGCGTGAGTACAGCATTCTGCTGATTTTCATCGCCGTGGTTTTTGTGGCACTCTGGCTGGGCGTCGACGAACGCACGGCCCTCGCCTTTCTCGCCGGCGCCGCCTGTTCCATCGTCGCGGGTTTCTCGGGGATGAAGGCGGCGACGCGGGCCAATGGTCGTACCGCGCAAGCTGCCAGCCAACACGGACAGGGGGCGGCGCTGTCGCTGGCCTTTTCCGGTGGAGCCGTCATGGGATTGGCCGTAGCCAGTCTCGGGATGATCGGCATTGGTGCGCTGGCCCAGGCGTACGGCGTGTGGGAGAATGCGGCAAATGCCAAACTCATCAACGGTTTCGCCATGGGTGCTTCGTCGATCGCACTGTTCGCGCGTGTCGGCGGCGGCATCTTCACCAAGGCTGCCGATGTCGGCGCTGACCTGGTAGGCAAGATCGAGCAGGGCATCCCCGAAGACGATCCGCGCAACCCCGCTGTGATCGCTGACAATGTGGGTGACAATGTGGGCGACGTGGCCGGCATGGGGGCAGATATCTTCGAGTCCTATGTGGGGTCCGTCATCGCCACGATCGCGATCGCCGCAACCTCGTCGGCCGCCTTCCTGACGATGATCGCTCCAACCCTTGGCGAAGGCGAAGCACGCACGGCCGCCATGGCTTTCCCGCTCCTGGTCATCATGGTTGGTCTGGTGGCGTCCCTCATCGGCGTCATCGCTGTTCGCTTGATGCAGAACAGCGATCCCGGGGCGGCCTTGCGTTACGCGACGTTCCTGTCGGCGGCGGTCATGCTCGCCGGGGCGTGGTGGCTCTGTGGCCAGCTGGGCTTGACCACGGGGCCCTTCTACGCTGTCCTGTTTGGCTCGCTCGTGGGAATCATCATCGGCTTGCTCACAGAGTATTACACGGCCGGCAAACCCATGCGGGATATCGCCGAAGCGTCGAAGACGGGAACGGCAACGAATATCATCAGCGGTCTGGCTGTGGGGATGGAGTCCACAGCTCTGCCCATTATCGGCATCGTAACCGCCATCGGGTTGGGGTATCACTTCTCCGGCCTCTATGGGATCGGTATCGCCGCCGTGGGTATGCTGGCCACCGTGGGTGTCACCATGGCGGTCGACGCGTATGGTCCGATCGCTGACAATGCCGGCGGCATCGCCGAGCAGGCCCACCTCGGGCCGGAGACGAGACAGATCACCGATGGTCTCGATTCCCTCGGCAATACGACAGCAGCCATCGGCAAGGGATTTGCGATCGGCTCGGCAGCACTGACGGCGTTGGCCTTGTTCTCGGCCTATTCCTCCTCAGTTCGCGAGGCAATGGGTGGGGCTGAACTGGTGATCGATGTGAGCAGTCCTGGTGTGGTGATCGGCCTGTTCATCGGCGCCATGATCCCCTACCTGGGCGCGGCCATGACCATGACAGCTGTCGGTAAGGCGGCTTTCGCCATGATCGAAGAAGTGCGTCGCCAGTTCCGCGAGATTCCCGGTCTCATGGAGGGTACCGGCAAGCCAGACACGCGCCGGTGTGTGGACATCTCCACGAATGCGGCGCTGCGTGAAATGGTGGTGCCCGGCCTGACTGCCGTCCTGGCTCCTGTGTTGGTTGGCTTTCTGCTTGGTCCCCGAGCACTGGGCGGCATGCTCGCCGGTGCTACGGTTAGCGGTGTTCTGGTGGCGCTGATGATGTCCAACAGTGGCGGCGCGTGGGACAATGCGAAGAAGTGGATCGAAGAAGGCAATCTCGGTGGCAAGGGGTCAGAGCCCCACGTAGCCGCCGTCGTCGGTGATACCGTCGGCGATCCGTTCAAAGACACCTCCGGTCCGTCGATGAACATCCTCATCAAACTGATGTCGGTGGTCTCGCTGGTTCTGGCTCCCCTGTTCGTCCAGTACGGACTCAACCTCTTCTAGAGCTGGTCGCGATGCGATCGGAAACAAAGCTGAGGCGATAGACGCATGGTCAAGAAGTACGAAATGGTAATCCTCATCGATCCACAGATCGGCGACAGCCAGGTCGAGACGACGATTCAAGGCTACAAGCAACGTCTCGAAGAGGCGGGCGCCGAGGTCCTGCATGTCGACCAGTGGGGGTTGCGCAAACTCGCCTACTCGTCGCCGGCACTGCAGGGACGACAACAGGCTTTCTACACCCTCTTTCAGTTCAGCGGCGACCCCGCTTTGATCCAGCCTCTCGAGGCGGTGATGAAGCTCGACGAGTCGGTGCTGCGCTATCTGTTTCTCTCGGTAGATGGCGAGTTTCTTCGTGTGCCTCAACTGGCGCCGGAGAACATCTACATCTTCAACCCGCCGGAGCGTCCCCGCGATCGTAGGGGACCGAGACGGGACCGAGATGAGGGTCGAGACGAGGGCCGGGAGGGTCGTTCTGATAGACCTCCAGCCAGCCACGAAAACGGCGATTCCGATGCGGAGCCCGTCGCTGCGGTTGCCACGGCCACTGACGACGCCGACGCCGGCGGCGACGGCGAGAGCGAGGAATAGCGGCGCTGGTCTTCGGATGACTTCGAAGACCACGACCGTTGTCACGGGGCACGAATCCCGGTGCTGCATCTGCTCGCAAGTCTTGCGCTGGTCGCGGCAACGCTGATCGGAGCACGCCGTTTCGGGGTTCGACGTGTGGCAGTGCCAGCTTGTGTGCCACTGCTACTGTCGATGGCAGGTCCCCTTCAGTGGGTCCTGGTCTCCGGCTTGGCACCGGCACCCATCATTGGGCTGTTGGCGGCGATCCAGGTCGAACGAGGACGTGAATTCGGGCAGATCATCGCCTTGGCATCGGTTCCCGGTCTCGCGCTGGCCCTCATGCTGATGATGACGATCGGCGGACCGGGTGAGCAACGGCAGGAACTGAGCGACCAGATTCAGGAATCGTTGTCCAGCATGGGCGCCCAGGTTCCCGATGCTGAGCAGTTACAGCAGGTGATCGATCTGATGTTGCAGTTGTTCCCCGGCATGGCCTATCTGTCGATGCTCTTTGTGGCCGTCGTCGGTTATCGCATCGCCAGCAGCGTGAGCGCAGCGATCAACATGAGTTTGCCTGTCCCTACGCCGATGCGGCAGTGGCGGCTGTGGGACGAGATGATTTGGGGCCTGGTGGGATCAATGGGTCTGTTGCTGGTCTTCGATGGAGGCCCGCGCACACTGGCTGCCAACGTCCTGCTTGTCATCGTAGCTCTCTACGTGGTGCAGGGCCTGGCTCTGGTGCGTTACGCACTCTGGCGGCTCGGAGTTCAACGTTTTCTTGAGCTTGTCATCTACGCTTTGCTGATGTTTACGTCGGGCATTTCCTTCGTCATTCTCGGAATGCTCGGCCTGATGGACACATGGTTCGACTGGCGTCGCCTGGGCCCCGCTCAGTCCGATGAGTCAGCCGACGACGACGAACAGCAGTGAGAATTCAGGAGGCCGACAACGGTGAAGGTGATCCTACTCAGAGATATTGAAACCCTCGGACAAACGGGCGAGATCGTCCAGGTTGCCGCGGGGTATGCGCGTAATTTCCTCATCCCGAATCGCCAGGCGATCTTGGCCAGCGACACGAACGTGGCGCAGTTCGAAACACAACGACGTCAACACGAAGCGACGGCCGAACGCGAACAGCGCGGTGCGCACCAGCAAGCGGCTGAGTTGGAGAAAGCGTCGCTCACCGCGCAGGTTCGTGTGGGCGAAGGTGATCGTCTCTTCGGTTCGGTCACGACGCAGAATATCGTCGACCTTCTCAAGGAGCAGGGGCACGACATCGATCGGCGGTCGATTCAACTCGAAGAGCCGATTCGTGAGCTTGGGGTGTACAACATCAAAGTACAGTTGCATTCGTCGGTGAAGGCGACCGTCAAGCTCTGGGTCGTCAAGGAATAGCCCATCACCCGCGCCGGCGCCCTTTACAGGCCGGCTGCGAGGAACCTGCGCGCACCATGATCGGACGTGCTATGGGATGGGGGTTCGTCCTCCTCCTTGTCGTTGCCTGCGGGCCCGAAGAGGAGGGCCCGGGCCCTTACGAGCTGATCGAAGAGCAGACATGGCGGGCCGTAAACGCCAGTCACTCCGGCGAGGATGGCCTGTTCGTGCAAGCCACCTTCCACACTCTCGCCTACGAACTGAGTCGCCTCTACGCGCAAGCGGAGAAGTCAGAACTGGTTCACGACCAATTGCGAAGTCGACTCCAGCAGTTTGTCTATTCCTACATCGATGGTCGCTATCCGATGGAGGATGGCACCGACATCAACAGTCTGTATCTGCAGTACCTCATCTACGTCAATCCGAGTTTCGACGCGGGCAACCCCATCGAGAAATCCCAGTTCGATGTGTGGCGCTCCGAATATGTCAGACGGTTACTCGGAATCATCTACGACATCAAGTACCCCCTGTTGCGGGCTCAATACGATGAGCGTTGGGGTAACACTCTGTACAGCCGCCTCGTATTCTCTGTGTATGTGAAAAATGAGGAATACGAAGGGCCACCGTTGTCGGTCGCCGATCTCGGATCGCGCACGTTTCTAGTCGATGAAGATGGAAACCGTTACGCGTCCAGCGGCACGGCAGGCCCCTATCCGTACGAATACGATCGACCGGAAACAGAGCATCTCGGAAAGGAGACTGTCTACCGGCTGTATTTTCCGAATCGGAAAGCAGATAGACAAACTCCAATCGTCACAACATCAACGTCGAGACTGCATCTGGTCGTTGAGGACTTCGGCGGCGTCGACCAGAGGCAGATGACGTGGGATCTTCCTTTTGAGTACCCAGTCGTTCCCTATCGGCGATTGCCTGCACCAGCACCCGACCCGCCGTCTTCAAGGTGAGGGGAGCAAGGAGAGTGCTGGGCACACATGGGAGCGGATGGGAGCCTGGTGGCCTCCGCGGATTTCAAATCCGTTGCGGTGTCGGGAGACCGGCGCTGGGTGGGTTCGATTCCCACACGTTCCCGCCAATACTCATCCAGAGTCATCTGAGAAGGCTCTATAACTCCTTAAGTTACAGGGGTTTTTTCATGGAAGGTCGAACCGAGTAGATCCGAAGACATCCGTTGACATACCCCGCTTATCTGGGGTATCTTATTGGGGTATCTGTAATTCGATTCCCAAAAGGTCACGGTGCCCAAGGTCAGCAGGAACAAGCTATCTGACCCAACTGTGAAGGCCGCCACATTCGACGGGCGACCCTTCAAGCTGCATGACGGCGACGGCCTGTTCCTCCACGTCAAGCGGGGCGGGAAGTACTGGCGCTTCCGCTTCTGGCTGGGTCTCAACGCCAAGGCGAAGCCGAAAGAGCGTCTCATGGCCCTGGGCGTCTACCCTGCCGTGAGTCTGAAGGAGGCCCGGAGGGCCCGCGACGATGCCCGAGCCCGGTTGGCTCAGGGCCTTGACCCCGTGGCTCACCGCCAGGAACAGAAAGCCCGCAAGAAGGTCGCCGGGGCCAATACCTTCGAGTCTGTGGCCCGCGAGTGGTGGGAGGATCTGCACCGCCACAAGGCAGCATTTGCGGAGCGCGACCTGCGCCGTCTGGAGATGTACATCTTCCCCCACATTGGCTCCGACCCTATCGTGGCGATCGATTCGCTGCGTCTGCTGAACGTCTTGCGGCGGATCGAGCGAGCGGGCAAGACACCCACGGCCCATAAGGTGAAGGATGTGTGCTCCCAGGTCTTCAAGTACGCCATCCGCACCAATCGAGCAGATTCCAATCCGGCGACGGGTCTCGGTCTCGATACGCTCCGGCCCAAGAACACGGGGAAGCACCATCCCGCAGCCGAGACCCCCGAGCAACTGGCGCAGCTTCTTCGTGCGATCGATGGCTACGGCGGCGAGCAGACGACGATGGCGGCCCTCAAGCTATCTGCCATGCTATTCCCCCGCCCCGGAGAACTGCGGACGGCCCGGTGGGAGGAGTTTGACCTGATCGAGGGTACCTGGGATTTCAACCCATCGAAGGGCGGGCGGCCACTGCTGACCCCACTACCGACGCAGGCAGTTGACATCTTGTCCGGACTGCGCCCCGTCACGGGTCCGCAAGGCTACGTTTTTCCAGCGACCCAAGATGACAAGCCTATATCGAACGCCACGCTTGGCAATGCCCTCCGACGTGGCATCAAACGTCACGGCCTGGACTTCGACGCCGTGCCACATGGCTTCCGAGCGACAGCACGGACGCTACTCGTAGAAGCCCTGAACGAGGCCGAGGAGGTCATCGAGCTGCAACTGACCCACACAGTGCGAGATCGTCTGGGAAGGGCATACAACAGGACAACGTTGCTCGACCAACGACGTGACATGCTGCAGCGATGGGCGGATTACCTCGACCGTCTGCGCGGAAGTGTCGTCTCCTTGGCTGAGGCAGCGGCATGACCGGAGCGCCCCTGCCCGAGAGCATCGCGAACGCTTGCATCGCCCTGGCGCAGACCAATGAACCCATCTTGTTGGTGGGCGCAGGTAGCGACCTGCTGGAGCGTGTTGCTCGCCGTATCCACGACCTGGCATCTGTGAATCGGACGTGGCCCCCTCGGTCGTATGTCGCGGAGTCCTGTCGCGGCAAGCTGCCGAACTGGGCTACTGGTACAACGCAGCGGGACATTTACGTGCAGAGCCGGTTGGAGGGCTACCTCTCGTACGTGGACACCGTCCACCTGTCAGACGTAGAATCTGTGAGCGACGAGGTGGGCAACGAGATCATGGCGAAGCTCTATAACGTGGGGCCAGTCAGCGACTTCACGCAGAAGGAGATCATGGCGAAGCTGCATGAAGGCGGCCACATCCGGGCTCGCCTCATCTTCTCCTCGACAGTCGAGCCCGAGCAGTGGCCCGGAGGCACGCCCAAGGAAGCGCTGTTGGGTGTGCTTCGGAAGTGCAGGCGGTTCAACGTGGGAGCCGCGGTCAACGACTCGGTACCAGACCCGGCAGGGCTGACAGTCGAACAGGATGACAACGGGCGTTGGATCTTCGAGTTGAACGGCAAGCAGTCTTCCCCGGTCAGCGGGAAGGCGCACGGCTTCCGCTACCTCAAGATCCTTCTTGACTCACCTGGCAAGGAGTTTACGCCGAAGGAGTTGAGGGACCGGTTGAATCCGCGTCGGGAGCCTCCCAAGATTGCAGACTCTGACCGGGCGCGAGTGCGGAACGCGGTACATCTGGTCTTGGACCCGAAGAAGAATATCCCCTCTGACGTACGCAACCATCTGAACAGAAGCGGTCACCTCAAGATCGGGACTGTCTGCGTGTACCGGCCGGTACCCAAATAGGTCCTCTCAGGCCGTCGAAACGGTACCCGCCCTGCCCCGACCTTCGGGTTGTTCATCCACAACAACCCATAGGAGGTCGGATATGCCCATCACTCACCCCACCCCACTTGCACCACGTCTGCTTCGCCTTCCTGCCGTTCTCGATCAAACCGGCATGCGCCGCAGTCTCCTCTATGAGGAGATGGCGAAAGGTCGATTCCCCACGCCTGTAAAGCTCTCCCAGCGCGCTATCGCCTGGCCGTCGGACGAGATCGACGCCTGGATTGCCGCCCGCATCGAGGCCCGCGACACCGCGGAGGTGACCCCATGACGGTGCTCGCAGATGGCATGGATGGCCGCCGACCCGGCAGGCCCAAAAGGAGCAACAAGCGAAAGCCCAACCGACCCCGAGAAACGGGGGTCAATCGACCCCAGAATCGACGATCTCCCCATCGCCCGACCCAACACCCCCGGAGGCCATCGGACAGCAGATTCGTCCCGGCCCACGCGCACAAAGACACACATAAAAGGCAGCCTGTTACTTTCGAACCCGCCAGGGGGGCCCCGGGGGGTGTTGCCGATCTACGCACCCAAAATTGCAGGATTTCGAAACCGGCTGGTGGTGGGCTCTACTCATCTCCCTCACACAACCGAACACACACATCGTTGCCGAGACATCTTAGGGATGACTACGTGCCTTAAATAGTTTCCTTAGCATTCCCAGGTCCGTGCCCCACCGGGCGTAGTCGCCAGTATATGTGACCTATTTCTCCGCCTCTGTGATATCAATAGTCGCGCGGCTCTTCAATTCTCTTAGCTGTTTTCTATAGATGAAGATCGCCCTGCTAAAAATGGCGATCAGGAGAAGATTCACAACAGATGTGATGGCCGTGGGTCCAAAGGAATCGGGAGAGCTGAAAACAGAGACCACATCAAGCCCGTCAAAGATGAGCACGAACCAGAACGCAATGGGAATGCACGCAAAATAAAAAGATGGTGCTTTTTTGAGTGCGAGTGTCCAGTAGAGCCACGTAAGATCCAAGGCAATACCTGGGATTGTCCAGTAAGTCAATAAGGACCAATTGAGCAAGCAGCCCGCGCATCCGCTGATGGACAAAAGTGCTATGAACAATCGCAAGAAGCGTTGATTTTTTTGCGTGAGAGCAAAAAACGCCGCTTTGTACTGCTCTCTGTTCAAGAAAAAAGCCATGGATATTTCCCTCTATTCTTGGTCTAAGTCTGCTGTTGAGTTGGCATTCGTGAAACCGGCTGATGGTGGGTCCTACTCGTCTCCCTCACACAACCGAACACACGCTCCATCCTCGTAAATATCTTCGTACATAAACGTCACCACTCATAAGCCACTGCCTCGCAGTCATGAAGTCGTTCTGAGGACGAATGATAGTTTCAGATGCTGACATCATCGAGGCGCTGCAGAAGTACCGGGGGATCGTTACGTCCGCCGCGAAGCAAGTGGGCATGACCCGCTCTTCCCTGAGTCGGCGCATCCATCGAACGAAGCATCTCGAAGAAGAGCTCCACGAGATCCGTGAAACGGCAGTGGACGACGCCGAGCACATGCTGTTTCAGAAGATCGAGGAAGGTCATGTCGCCTCCATCATCTTCTTCCTGAAGTGCTTTGGAAAGGATCGGGGCTATGTGGAACGTCCGGAGCGAACGAGCACACCGCCCATGGCTCAGGTCGTGATTCCCCGACGAGAATTGACCCTGGAAGAATGGAAGGCGAACAACCGCGCCTTAGAGCGTGGGGAGGATTAGCGAAGGATCAGCCCTGCCTACTCCTCGCGGAACAGCCCTTCCATGAACATTGGCACCGAACGACTCCTACTCATCAGGTCGGCACGGCCATCGAGTAGGGGACAAATGTTCGCTGGGCAGCGAACATTCCGGCTTTGCGATGTCAGCGATAGAACCTCTGAGCCACTCGCCTCCTGCCGACATGGATTGCCC
>PATE01000052.1 GCA_002712305.1 Gemmatimonadota bacterium
CGCCGATGAGTCATCGCTTCGACGGCGGGTAACTTTACCTCCCTGGGAGGCACTCGCAGGTCGATCCATGGGGACATTTCGGCGACTTCGAGGTTTGGATCGCCTCCAAACAACATCTGTGCGATGATCTGCTGCATCCACGTCGTGCCCGATTTGGCGTACGTGGAAATCACGATGTCATCATCGCGAAAAGGGAAATCGTTCCACCCCGTAGAGTCGAAGTGATGGTTGTGCATGTCCCTCGTTTTTTGTGGCCACTGGATGTTGTCCGTCACAGCTCGTTCCCTCCTCAGATTGCAGCTAGGTGGGTAACATTCTCGCACGATGTGGGATGCCGATTTGGCACCTGGCGTCGCAAACGATAGAGTTGTGTTCACTGAGCGAGCAAGCTAGGATTGATGGTGCGTCCGTGGCCATGATGAAATCTCACTGCGATTGCCAGGTGGAGCTCATCCATGTCTAAAGACCGGATGAAGGTGCTTAGCCAGACGGTGAAGAAGATCCCTCTCTTCGTTGGCCTGTCCCCGTCACAGATCAATGCTGTGTTGGGGGTCTACAATTGGAAGTAGTTTGATTCGGGGACGGTGATCTGCGCCGCCGGTTCTCAGGCGTCGGAGATGTTCATCCTGCTGTCGGGCGAGTTGGCCGTCAAAACGCAGGACGGTACCCAGGTTGCCACACTGAGTCCGGTCACGACGGTGGGCGAACTCGGAGTCCTCACCAATCAGGAACGCAAGGCGACGGTAGAGACGGTGGGCTCCAGCGCCCTGCTGCAGATCACGAGGACTGGATTCGAAAAAATGCTGCAGGCCAATCTGGCCGTGCAGGCGAGGGTGTTTCGCAACATCGTCGAAATCCTGGCAGACGAGACCGTCGGTGACAATGTCCGTATGCGAGACCACGTTCGTGAGCAGGTGGAACACGAAAAACGTTTGCGTGAGCACCGCCGGCGCTCAGAACTGGCCATCGCCATGCTTGTGGATGGGGGGATCGATCGCGACCAGGTGATGGCCAAACTCGACGATCAGATGCTGCACGAAGAGCGGATACGAATCCCCATCGTCGATACCGTGGCTCCTACCACCTCGTCTTCAGAAACCGACTTGTTAGCCGTTCACTGGAGCCCTCCCGCGTGAAAATCACCGATATCCGTTGCCACGTGATGTGTCCGATCCAGGACGATCTCGGTGGGCCACGTAGCCGGTCCTTCGTGGAAGTCGAAACGGATGAGGGACTCATCGGCATTGGCGAAGCGACGACCGAGTTCCACGAGATGGCCGTGAAGGCACAGATCGAAGTGGAACTGAAGGGTCGATTTGTCGGCCAGGACCCCACCGATGTGGAACGGTTGTGGCAAGTTGGTTATCGGGATTTCTGGTGGCGACGGGGTGTTGTGCATACCAGCGCCATGAGTGGTCTCGACATGGCGCTGTGGGATCTCAAGGGCAAAGCGGCTGGACTGCCGGTGTTCAAACTTTTGGGCGGCAAGGTCCGCGATCGTGTTCGTTGCTATATCCGTTATGGTGTTGAGTTCTACGGCCACACGCTGGAGGAAGCTGCAGCAGAAACGTTGGCGCGAGGGCTCGATGCCCTCAAACACGGCGTCGGTGATCGACCGGTCCCCTTCGACCCCGATGTTCAGATCGAACGGGCCATCGATCAACACCAACGACTCCGACAATGCTTGGGACCTGACGTGGCGCTCATGTGTGACGCCGCCGGCATGTTCACGCCAACTGAAGCGTACAGATTGATTGAAGCCCTGCGCCCCCTCGGGATGCACTTCGTCGAAGAGCCGACCAATATGGACACGGTAGAACCGACACTTCGGCTGAAGCGCGACTTTCCCGATGTGCCGATCGCTGTGGGGGAACGATTGATCACGCGGTGGGACTGTCGTCCCTGGTTCGAGCAGCAGGCCATCGACGTGTGCCAGGCGGATATCAGTCATACGGGTGGGATCAGCGAATTGATGAAGATCGCTCACTTCGCAGAGGTCTACGGCATTCGGTTGGCTCCGCACAACCCCTATGGCCCTGTCGCGCTGGCTGCCGTCGCCCATGTGGCCGCCTCGATCCAGAACTTCGACATCGTCGAGCACTGCCCCATTCAGCCATGGTTCGACGATGTGCAGACGCTGAAAGTCCCCCTGGAAGCCGGCTACATCGACATGGACGAGCTCGGCACGAGACCAGGACTGGGCGTCGAACTCGACATGGACTTCGTCCGTTCCCGTAACCAACATGTACCGGCGGGTGGGCAGGGATATGAGCAGGCTGATGGCTCCTTACCCCTCATCTAGCGCCGGACGCCTCACCCGTGTGAAAGAGCCATGAACCCATCGATCACCACAGATGATCTCAGCCGGTATCATGAAGAAGGGTATCTCATTCTTCGCGAGGCGTTCAGCAGCGACCGCATCCTGTCACTTCGGGATGCCTTGGAACGCCTGATGGATCGCGCCCTGGCGGGAGAGATCGAAATCGGCTGGATTAACCAGGAACGCCGCCTGTTCAGTCGTACGGGTCACCTGATGTCACCGGATCGATACGATCCGGCGTATGGTGATTGGCTCGCGGAGGATCTCGATCCCCATTTACAGACGCTATTGGGCGCCACACCGCGCCACAGCCTCTTCGGCACGCTGGCGGGCGGCGGGGGTCAATCGTACAAGCAGGCATGGCATCGTGATCTGGGCAGGCCCGGTGCAGATGACGAAGCTGAATACTATCGCCGCCATCACGGCACGTTCGTGCAGTTCAATGCGCCCATCCTGCCCGGGGATCGATTCCTCAACATCGTCCCCGCGAGCCATCTGCGAGCCTCAACTCCGGCGGAGATCGACGCCGCCGCTGCGGGCGACGAAGCCCAGATGCCGAACGCCCTCGTCGTCGAACTCGAACCGGGTGACATCGTCTATTACGACGCGAATCTCTGGCATCGGGGTTGGAACCCGGAGGGGGTCAATCGCTGGTCGATGCACTGTGCGTTCTGGCGTGCCGAATGTCCTGTCATGGCCCACGAGACCGGCCAGCAGGAAGACCTGCAACGCGCCGGTTACCTCGAGAGCATGCCGGCTATCGCTCGGGAGTATGTCGAGCGTTATCTGAGCAACCACCCCGATGAGCCGGCAAAGATGCAGGACCTGTAGCGGGCTGGATCTCTGATAGCTCCGATCACGACCATTGAGCGATGAAGTTGTCCACCGTCAACTCGGCCGGTACATCGTTGAAGAAGTAACTCGTCGGCCCGCCCTGGAAGCCCGGACAGGTGGCGTCCTGATCGCCCCTCAGCCGGTCGTCGACCCATCTGAATCGCTCCCACAACCGACCAGCCTCGGCCACAGAGAACCGATCTGCCATGGGCTGCCCACACTGCATGGTCATGGGATGGATTCCAGTGGCGTAGGAGAGTTCCTCCTCGGACACGCCGCTTGCCGGTCTCTTTAGGTCTTGAATTCGTTTGGCCGATTTGCTCAGCAGGATGGTGGACTGGCGCATTGCCATGGAGCCGCTTTCCGGATGCAGATCCTGTAAGGCCTGCTGATACGCCGCCCCATCCGCTTCGAGAGCGGCCCTGAGGGCGATCTCGGTACGGGTCATGGTATCATCGCTACGTTTGACCCAGCGCCCGAACGTCTCACGTGCTTGGGGCGAGAGTTGTTTGAGATACGACAGATTGGGATAGTGGGTGAACATGGAGAACCCACCGTGAATAGTGCGTCGCATTCTCGTGCTGTAGTTGCTCGCCCAGTGCAGGATCGGGAGGATGTACGCGACCCCATCCCCCGCCTTGAGATGCGTCTGAACACCGCTGCTCAGCGGTGCTTGGGCGTCTCGCTCCAATTGTGCGTTTTCATCCGACGTCAGGCAACGCACGTGGCTGCCGGGCACGACCCACAGAACATCGTCGTCATACAGAGAGAGATTCCACTGTACATAACGAGGGCCGTTGTCGAGGATGTCTTCAGCATACCCCATCACGGGTGAGCTATGGGCCGGTGCGAAGTCACGGTGCCATCGTGCGGGACCGTGGTCTGAGACGGGACTGCACATGAGCATCATCTCCGTCACAGCGGCGTCCTCGACGCCGAGCAATTGGCTACTGGCGCCTTGCGTATTCTCGTGTAGCCAGATTTCGATGGTGCTCGCCGTGCTCTCGTCGATCTGATCGGCCAGACTCGTCAGGTTCAGACGTGGCTGCGCGGCCCTTCCCCACACGCCGTCCGGTGGATCCTCCTGTGCCCAGGTGGCTCGCTGGCGATCCACCATGATCTCGTAGCTGTGTCGTAAGCTGTCAAGTTGGTCGGGAGGGATGACTTGACGCAGAATCACATAGCCATCTTCGAGGAACTGCTGTCGATTCACGTCCATCGTTCTGCCCTTGCAGGAGAGTCCATGCCGGCTCGAAAACGCAGTATCGTGTGCAGGGTACCCCCTCGGCAAGTCTCTTACCAGCAATGGGATAGAACGAGAAACGTCCCCCGAAAGATCGGCGGACGTTTCAACCATTGATCTGCGAGAGCGCGCAGATGGATTAGGCGACCAGGTCCAGCACGGTCTCCGCATCCTCCACGGGATGCTTCTGTGGCTCCTGGTCCTTCTTGCTCTGTTCCCGCCGGCGCCGGCGACGCTCTCGCTCTTCAGGCGTCGAGAGGGCATCGTTCGTGCGCAGTGAACCGGGTTCGATCCGGTTGATGAGATTCATCGTCAACCTCCTTGTTGACTGACTCGCCATCCTGGCTTGTCACTGGGAAACATCCCGCAGACGCTCAAATCTGCGGCACTGTCTGGTACATCGGCACTTCGGGGCTGGTCTTGAGAGAATCTGCCTGGCTCTGAGGCAGATCCAGTCAGGCGTGCCTCTGAGAAAAGACCTCCACCGCCGTGCGAACGGTGATCATCGCCAGATTTACACGGCCATCGAAGGTGCCATACATCCCCATCTCCGTGCCGAAAGCCAGTCCGTAGGTCTGAGAGGCGAAATCCGCCAGATTGTATCCTTCCCCACGCCGGCCGGCGTCGAGCCAGCAAACACCGGGTTCGGAGGTATCGAACCAGTTGCCCAAGGCCGATACGTCTTCATCCCTTGCCAGCGTGGCCCCCGAGTCTGAAATGGCCTGGATCACGGCAGAGGCCGCCTTCTGTTCCCACTCTTCGTTGGTAGCATCCGGTTGTCGCCGGGCCGACAGGAAATAGCGATCCTCCATCAGTTGTGACTCGTGCAGATCGAAACTGATGCCCGGATCGATACGCGCCATCAGATCGCGCGTCGCTCGCGGTTCGATCGGTGACCATGGTGTGTCGTGGAACCGGTTGATGTGCAGAATCTCGCCGTCGAGCGAAATGATCAGCGTGTACGCACGCCCAAGATCACCTGTGCCCGCCACACCGGTCTGTCCGGGTGTCATCCAGACTCGTCGACCCCGCAGCGGCTCGAGCGCGTCGGGATGCTCCTTGGCCAGACGTTGCAGCCGCTGATAGAAGAAATACTGGGCGCAGGCACGCTCGGGTGCGGGTCGGGCACTGGCGTAACCATACTCACCGATCAGCGACAGCAGCAGGTCATCCTCTTCAAAGAGGACCTCTCCCTGGTCGCGAAGAAGCGACTCGACCTGATCGAAATCGTCCGCTTCAGGCCGTTCACCGAGCCCCAGAGACAGAACGTGGGCGAATCCCTGCATCCCCACTGGATCGCGCGTGGGAATCACGTACACCTGGTGTTCTGTCTCCAACTCTTCGATGCAGGACACGGCCGCACTCACGCCGGCCTGTTCAGTGGAGTGAGACCCGGCAGTGATGAAGACCGCCGGTAGTTTGCTTCCCCCGCCCCTGGCGGCCACGATCGGTGATCCGTCTACCGTATGTCCGAGCACTTCGACCGATTGCGCACGTCGGTGCACCTCTTCGAGCAGTTCGTTGTACGTCCAGTAGATCTGTGCCAAGGGGGTGGCCCTTTCGTGGTCGTGTCGTGTCGTGCTTGGCGATGTGATGAACTAGGAGAAGATCTCCTGAAACAACCGAGTTGTGCGCCGGCGCTCCTCGGCAATGCGGACCTCGATGAACAGCGGTTCACGATTGATCAGACGTTTCGACCAGGCGTGCAGGAACCCGGCGTAGCTGACGGTTCGATCGTATATGTCTTTAATGTCTCGATGATTCGTCAACTTCCCCGTCTCTTCATGGGGGCGCACCTGGTGAATGTGATATCCCGTGATCCTGGATCCGATCCGCGCATACCAGTCGCCGATGGGCTGTAGGTTGCCGAGTTCGCCATTGTTGCGCGCATGGCCTACATCGAAATGGGCGCCGACACGCCCTGCCCCATCAAAGCTGCCGGCCACGGCATCGATCCACGCCAGACATTCACCGATCTCGGTGCCAAATTCGCGGCTGGCCCGATCTGCCGGTGTGCCGGGCTGGTTGTGGATATTCTCGATCGAAACTCGAATACCCTCCTCGACGGACTCGCGGAACAGTTCGTGGTAGCAGTCCAGAAGGATGCGCCAGGCGTCAGCGGGTTCATCACCCACTCCGTACATGCCCGCCGCTGTAATGCGGGGGACGTGTACCGTAAAGGAGTCGACCCCACAGGCACGGGCGTCATCGATCTGACGGGAGACCTCGGCTCTGCCGTCGATGTCGCACGACTTGGGGATCCACCTCAGATTCGGCAGATGCCAGGACAGGTAGACCGGTCGCTCCTGGCGCAGTGCATCCAGCTCCTTCACCGTCGCGGACAGATCGTAGTCGAGTTCGCGCGGGCGCAGTTCGAGGACATTCAGTCCCGCCTGACGTGTCTTTTTCACCGTCTCGAGGGGATCACCGTGGATCGACCAGCCCACGGGCGACTGATCCGTTGCCGCCGGCAGCAGACTGTGCTCATACGGCCACGGAATCTCGGTCTGCGACCAGTCGCCCCCGGCCTTCCGTTCGAAGAGGCAGATCCCGGGGGGACCATCGAAAGCCTTGTCGGGGTCGAGACCTCGAGTGATGACCTCCCAGCAGCCACTCACCGAGCGTGACCGGCTGAAGTGACGATGCCCTGCCAGGTACATCTCGACAGGATGTTTTTGAAGCCACGCTTCGATCCAGGAACGTGAGTCGGCCTCGAGCACATCGATCGGATAGTGGGTGAGGAGCACTCGGGGGGGCGTATCTGAGGCGCCCTCTCCGGTGAGCCATTCCCTGTCGTAGGGAGAAATCCGGCCACAGGAGGTGTCGGGCAAGAGAAACCGAACCCCGCCGAGTGACATCGACCGGCGCTCCGTGCATTGGGCCAGGACGCGCTGGGCGCCCGGATCTCGCAGTTCGGCATTGCCGGGCGTGAAGACCCAGGGCGACGTCAGGGTACCGGCCTGTTCGAGGAAGTGACGCGCCGACGCCTCGGTGCCATAGGTCGTCATGTCGCCGGTGAAGGTCACCAGATCGGGAGATGATCTGTTGGATTCGGTAATCGCCCATCGCAGCGCATCGGCTGCAGGTGTGTCTTGCCTGTCGGACAGGTGGAGGTCAGTAATCTGAATCAGTCGCAATGAGTGGCCTTGTCGCCTGGATCAACCGGTTGAACGCTGTCTCTATATCCTACGGAAGCCGGCGATGCCGTCCACCCGGGACCCGGCTTTCGTGACTACCTTTTCTCGCATGAGAATCCTCATCACAGGTGCATCAGGAACCATCGGCGCCAAGCTCGTACCGGCCCTCGAACCGGAGCATGAGTTGATTCTGCTCAGTCGCCGGGCCCACGCCGACCCTCGCTATCGGCAAGTCGATGTGTGTGAGATCGACCAGGTGATCGCAGCCACAGGGGAGGCCGATGCCATCATCCATCTGGCCATCGCCACGGGTCATGAGGGTGACTATGAGAGCCACAACTTCAACAGCGAACGCTTCGATGCCAACGTGAAAGGGACCTACAACGTCTTCGAGGCGGCTCGGGTGCAAGGGGTGAAGAGGGTGATCCACACGAGCAGTCTCACCGTGGTCTGGGGATATGTGCAGCCTGAATGGGTTGACGGCGACGCCGCTGCTCGACCTGTCGGCACCTATGCCCTCACGAAATTCCTGGCCGAGCAGATCGCCCAGCAGTTCGCCATGCAGCACGGGATCGAGGTCCTGAGCCTCCGAATCCCCAAGCCAGTCGACATCGACGATCATTCTACGAGGGAAGATCCCATCCTACCCCAGTGGATTGCCTTCCCCGACCTCATTCAGGCCTACGTCCGAGGTCTGTCGGCTGAGTTCTCGGGTTTCCAACTGGCCACCATCGTCGGTGAGACATCGAAGCGCCGGTGGGATCTGACGCGAGCTGAGAAACTTCTTGGTTACCAGCCGACATGTAATCTGGAGAGCATGGGCTACACGCTCCGAGATGAACCGACTGGTTATGGAGGAGCTGGGGTGGTGTGGGGAGACGGGTGATCGATGCTTCAGGTTTCCTGGCCGCCCCTTACAACGGTGTCTCGTACGATGGCTCATTCACGTATCGCTGAGTCGCCAGATTCAGACGGATCTCCATCGAGGGCGGAAGCTCTACCTGCAGATGGCCATCCACGTCCACAGATCGGCTCTGCCGGGTGACCGGTTCGGCGCTGTAGGTCCCCGCATAACCACCCAGGTGCCCGGGCCACTCGCTGGTCCGCGACTCGTATTCGGCAGCCGTGAAGCGGTGTTCTCCGAAGGCGCCGGCTTGCAGCAAGACAGTACGGGCCTGCGTGGCACTCGTGTTCACGAGTCGCACTACGGTCCGATCCGCCGCCAGGGACTCCACCAGCGCCGCCACGTCGGCGGGCAACCCGGGTCGCCGACGCTCGACATCGAAGTAACGCACGCGGGCGTGTAGCAGTCCCCCATTGTAGATCGGTTGGGGTGCCCCCATGGTCAGCTGGATCAGGGCTTCTGAACTGACCGGATTCCCCCATTGCCAGTGGTGAATGTGGTGTTGTGTTCCCACGTCCTGATCGGCGCGGGTCTGGGCCATACGCCGGCACAGTTGCTGATAGGTAGCCTGCTGAATGCGCTCCGGGTAATCGGAGTTTCGCCCTGCCAGGAAATTCACCCACGGTTGCTCGTGCCCGGCGTCGTGTTTGTCGCGGAAAGAGTGTACCTGATTCCAGTCGTTGGCTTCTTTCTCCTGCAGTCGTTCGACGCGCTCCCAATCGTCATCTCGCATAGACAGATGCCATAGATACACCGGATAGAGGGCGCTCATGGGCTGCCAGTCGAACCATCCCGCATCGCCATATCGGTAGGGTACGAGGAAGGTTTTCTCCCCGTGCGGGATCGCATCGAGTTGCTTCTGCCAGTTGGCGCCGACACTCATGTGCTCGGCACGTGGGTCACGCATCTCACCCAGTTCCAGTATGCGGTCCATCTGCTGTCTCGGCAGATCCAGATATCGATCATCGTGCGTCAGCAGAAACGCATTGGCTCCCGCATCCACGGTGGCGAAGTGCATCGTGAGAAAGCCATGTGGAAACGTCCAGCCATAACGGCCCCCGTACCACTTGCCTCCGACGAATTCCCCGACCTTTCCTGAGGGCCCCACCTGATCGGGCAGTAGCCCACCATTGGCCTTCCCGCGTTCAAGCCACGCATCGGTGTATTCCACCACCCACTCGCGGTATTTCTCCTCCCCCGTCATGAGGAAGGCGTTCGTCATCATCGATGTTATCGCGAGATTGGCTGGCGAATCACCTGCCTGCCATCGATCCTGCATGGCCATGGCCATGCGCTGAGCATTGCCGGGATCCGCCAGATCCTTCACCGACTCGATCCCGGGCAGATCGAAGAAGGGCAACCCGTACGGCTCCATGGTGGTTCCTACCGGGTTGTAGGGTCGCGGTTGCCCTTCCCGCGGAGCCACAAAAGCGCCCTTGCTGCCGTTGAGCCCTGACAGAACCAGTTTCTTCTCGGGGTCGTAGTTGATCGCCTCGGGATCCTCATTCAGATAGAATCCAGCGAACCGCCGAGCCTGGTCGCGTCGACGGTCGTGGCCGGGATGGGCCAGACAGAGGTGATAGAACAGAACATCCGCCTCTGATTGGTGCATCTGGTCTTCGCGAAACCCGTATTCCTTGTGGTAGGACCCCAGGCGCATCAGTTGGCCCGTCACCGCGTCGAACTGACGCTGCGCCAGGGCCAGCAGGCGCTCGCTGCCTCCCATCAGATACACGAGAGGCCAGTTGAAGAAGGGTTCGAAGTAGTCATCGGGAGACCCACCACCCCAGGCGTCCTCCCAAATGAATTCACCTGTGAACTCACCATCATCTCTCGTGAAATGCTCGAGATAGGGCTCTACGACCTGCTCCATCGTGCCCATCAGTTGACGCTGCCAGAGAGCCCACGAGGGCACATTCTCGGCAGGCAGATCGGCGGTGATGTGGGGCATGGATGGCTCCTGGATCGGGTGGTTTGGGATGGTGGTGTGTGTCACATCATGTCGTGGGCGGTTCCGCAACCACTTCGCGCACCAACACGGCTTTGCGCACTCGCCCGGTGGCGTCACGGTGGCCATAGTCTGTGTAGGCGACGAGGAAACGATCTGACCCCAGGACCACATCGCAGCTGTTTGCACACGTTTCCGAGTCCTCAGCAACGAGAGTTACATCGTTCCCCCACTGTTTGCCTTCACCATCGGCACAGAATGTGATGAATTGGCCCGGTCTGCCGTACATGCGATACGCGACACCATTGGTTAACAGACCTCCCGCAGGATTGGTACTGCTGGGGCGGACCGCAACGGGTGAAGTCCAGCTCTGCCCTTCGTCCTGGGACCTCGACATCAGCAAGGGTGAGTCAGCTGTCCCGCCTCGCCGGTTCCAGGTACGCGCTGCGGCGAGCCAGTTACCTGCAGGCATGTTGGGTGTGATGTGCACCTGGGCGATGGCGTAGTCGCCAACCTGGGCATAGGGAAACGTGGAATCGTGCTGCCAGACGAGTCCTTCGTCGCGAGAGCGGAAGACGTGGCAGTGTGTGCGTTTCGTACCGGGTGCCTTCTCTTCAGCAAGGCGGAGGCGCGTCCCAAAGGCCGAGACGATCAGGTCACCTGAGTCGAGCTCCATGATCGGCTGATACCCTATGTCGTGGAGACGGACGGCAGAAGGTGTGGGAATCCGAAAGCGAAGCGCGACGTCATCTCTCTGATTCTTCAGATCGTCCGCCGTGGCCCACGTAGCGCCTCGATGCACCCAGATTCCGGGATTCGGCAATCGTCCGTCACCCACGTGGTGCACCCACTTACGCAGGCGGGTGGCGATATGGCCATGGGTCAGTTGATCGATGGGGTCTTCATCGACGACGGTCTCCTTGAAAGCCGGCAGGAGGATATCCGGGTCCATCGTCGCTTGATAAGTAGTCCACTCGTCAGTATCGGGCCCACGCTCGATGAGGATGACAGAACGCAATTCCTCAGGGAGATCGCCGAGGCGATAGAGCAATTCGATCCCCTGCATGAATCCGACCTCTGCCTCCGGATTCAGCGGATAGGGCTGGGCATCGATCAGATCGAGGCTGACCAACTTCGGTTGATAATAGATCTGCCGACCACTCGGAAGACTGAAGCGCTCCCGCAGCAGCGCCTCTGCTTCGGGAACATCCATCACCGTATGGGTCCAGTGTTTCCCATCATCATCGGAGAGGTACCAGAGATAGTGGTAGTCCATCTCCGTCGGCATGTGATCGCCGCCAAGGGTGACGGCACAGACCAGTCTACCGTCACGCAGACGCCAGATCGATGGGAACATGAAGAATCCCCACCGATCATCGCCCTCGGGTGCCAGCATGACGGGGACCGGTTCACCAAGTCGCACCTTGAGCCCCACATCCGGTGCGTCGTGTGGTTGCACGATAGTGTCCTGCAGCGGCGGGTTTGGGTCGGGTTCCATGAGGGTGAGGTCTTCGTTCCAGGTCTTTTGGTGTGGGGTTCGATCTGCCGAGGGGGTCGTCGTCTTCGGTGACGTCCAGTATCGTCTGGCTCCTGCCTTCGTGGCAAGGTGCCGAGGATCACCTGCCCGGGTATATTTCGCGCTGAGGCTGAAGATGATCCCCTCGCGAAAAGGCCATCGAGCAACATGCGCATCGATAAAACCAACTTCAGTGCCCTGACCGTAGGCGAACAGATCCGCCACTTCGAGGTGGAGGGATTCGTCGTGTTGCCCGATTTGCTCGACACGAACCACATACGTCGGCTCAAAGATGAACTGGCCGACACACCCATGAAGAGCAAGAGTTATAGCGAGGCGCAGACTGTTTCCGTCACACCTCCACAGTGGGTCAGCCCCGCAGTCGCTGAGCTCATCGGGCACCCGCCCGTTGTCGAGTTTCTGACGGCGCTCATGGGGCCGGACATCGTGTATACGCGGGGTCACTTTCAGCGCACGAACCCTGGTTCTCCGGGTATCTCCCTGCACACCGATGGTCAACCCTTTGGTTCTTCACTGTTCGGCTATGAAGGCAGTTCACCGCGTCTGGTGCGGGTGCTCTACTACCTCGACGACCTGATTCCGGAAAGGGCACCCTTCCGCCTGGTACCACGGTCTCACCTGTCCTTCCACGCGGATGCGAATCCGTATGGGCGATACGAATCGCACCCGGAGGAGATCACCCTCTGTCCAAAGGCGGGTTCGGCGGTGGTGATTCCGAAGGATCTGTTTCATGGGACCCACCCCAATGACTGTACTTCACCAAGGGGCATGATTCAGATGGGATATCGCCCTGCATGGGCGGGGCCCGTGCAACCGATGGAGGAGTGGGATTCTGCGTTGGTGGCGCAGATGCCTGAACAGGCCAGACCCTTCATGAAAAGCCTGAACACCACGGGAGAGCAGTGGGAGCAGGAGCACAAGCCGAAGGGCATGAAGAACGAGGCCCCCGGAATCAATCCGAGCCGATGGGAACGGTAGGTCGGTGCAAGTCTACGGTCGCAGCTCGACGACGGGATACGCCTCCGGCGCATAGAGCCCGGCATCGCCTGCGGCATGCCATGACCAACACGTCGAGAATCGTTGCTGGCGTTGGTCGATGATCTGGTTCCGCGCCAGCGCCATCCGAAGACGATCACCAGCTGCTGGAGATGTCTCATCGTCCAGAAGATGAACCAACCCTCTCCAGGGCAGCGCGATCTCGACGGTCCAGTCCTCGTCGAGATCGTGGCGTTCGTTGAGATCGCCAGACACGCGAGCAGCGCACTGCAACCCTTCCATCGACCAGTTGTCAAAGAGCCAACGTTGTCCGCGCCGATGGTGGGGACCGCCATCACCACCGACCACGGCGGGGCGACACTGCGCGAGATTCAGATCGGGCACGTCGTATCGGCCACCCGCTTGATACGCATCCTTCCAGATGAACAGCAGTTCCTCCACATCACCAGCTGGATTGACAGAGAGCTGATATAGCGCCCCCTCGCTGGCGATGAAAACCTCAAAGGTATTCTCCTGCCAAGTCAATCCTCGACGCGCCTGGCCCGTCGTCCATACATCGTGCTCCTCCAGCCACGCCGCGACATAGAGCGCCTCCTCGTCCCAGCTGACGGCCGCTTGTGTGTCAAAGAATGCGACGCCACCTGAGGAACTCGAGACGAAGCGAGTCGTTCGTGCCGCCTGATTCCACATCGGTTCGTCGAGACGTCCGCGGATCGTAGACTTTCTGTCGGCGCGCTGCACGGGGTAGATGGCGTGGGGTGCGATGATGGTCACGTCGCTCATTCGCCGGCCTCCTCGATCACCGCCTGCATCGCCGTGGCGGTGCTGACCTCCTGCTCGGACATGTGGATGTAGGTGAACTTTTCTGGGATGTGGGAGTCATAGACGTGGTGCGAGTTGAAGGCCCAGCCGGGACAGATGCGCCGCCCGTCCTCCTCCATCCACTGAAAGCGTGACAGATCCATACGCCAGACATCGTCCTGACGGGGAGGCAGACTGCGCCCATCGGCTAGATGGGTCAATCCCGACCAGGGGAAGGAGATCTCGGCACTCCAACCCACATCCACATCGGTGTCGTCGTTCAACGTCCCCTGAAGGTCGACGGCCCACATGAGGCCGGGCATATCCCAGTTGCGAAAGCACCACCGCCGTCCCCGCGGATGGGCGTGGCCACTCCAAGTACCCCCCAGCGTGTCGACAATACCCGGCGCGAGAAGATCGAACTCGGCAAGTTGATCATATCCTCCCGTCACGTAGGAATCCTGCCAGATGTAGAAACGCTCCATGATCGTGCCCAGCGAATTCAACTCGAACTCGAAGTAGGCATTCTCACCGGCGATGAACACCTCCACGTCGTTCTCTTGGCAGATCATGCAGTCCCGCTCTGTCTGAGTACCCCGCAGATGGGGTTCGGCACACCAGAACCCGACGTAGAGGTAGTCATCGTCCCACAGCAGCTTCGCCCATGTATCCAGCAGGGCCGGACGACCGGGCGTCTCCAGATCCTCGAAACGCGGCGACGGGGGCGCCAGCTTCCAGGCCTCGTCGTCGAGACGGCCATCGATCACGATAGGCCCATTGGCCCGGTAACATGTGTAGTGTTTCAAGTCCGTCTGGCTGTATCCCCAGTGATCCGTCATGGAATCTCCTTCGTGAGGCGGAGTCAGGCCGACCCGCGAAATCGGATAAGGAAACGTGTCCCTGATGAGCGATCCAATTTCGACCCCGCGTGCCGTCCCACTGGCCAGGTTGTCGTTCTGCACCGGTACGATCAGATGTAGCGGCCCCGGTTCATCGATCGTGTAGGGAACGCCCGGTTCCTGCGTGGTGACATCGTCGTATTCGTAGTAGAACAGGGCTGCGTCGAGAAATCCACTTCTGCCCAGTTGGGTTCGCAGGCCAGCGTCGATGACGAGCAGATCTTCGGCCTCCTCACGATCGCTGCCCAGCAGCGTAACGACGGCCTCGGGGGCTCCGGCAAACAGCGAGTCGGGCCCAACAGCACCGATGGCGGCATTGGAATCATGATCTCCGCGGGAAGGTGTGCGCACGGCGCGACTGAGCCCCACCCACATCGACACGGATCTGGAGGGTGAACCCCACAGACGCAGATTCGGCTGCCACTCCTACTGGGAAAACTATTGTGCTCCAGCTTCGTACCGGCTGAGATCGCCAGCCTCTGTGGCACCAGCTCGATGTCATCGTGCACGAGGCCACTGAACAGATGTGTCGTACGTGAAGCGGGATCCAGCTGCATCGTGAACGTGCCGTCGAAATCATCCCACGTCCGCCGGTATCCTCCGCCCCAGACCAGTCGATGGGAACCAAGGCGGAATCTGTGCTGTAGATCGACATCCGCGTTGTGGATGCGGCCGTGCAGCACGGCCTCTTCGCGGTCGAACAGGTCGTAATAGGCCTGGATCTCAAGTTCGTGGTCGTCATCCCAGTGGTGGCGCCAGCGACCCAACACGTCGAGCGCCAGAAGATCGGCGTCGAAATATTGGGTGCGAGCCACTGCCGGGGAGGCCTGCATCACGAAGGTGACGCTCTGCCCTACACTGCCACCGCGCACATTGCCCAGAAGGGTCAAATGGTCCGCTGGGCCGCGTTCGACATCTGCGCGGAAGCCGACGCGCTGCATGTGCCAGTCATCCCGCACGGGCTTGTCGCCTGCAGCGGCGGAGCGACCCCGATCCATTCTCTCCGCATCGAAGCGAAGTCCGCCCCCGGGAATTGGACGACCGTGACGAAGGGCCAGCTGGCGACGTTCACTTCCTGCACCCAGGTGCACGAAGGTTTCGGGCGTCGTGGCGGCCGGTCGGGTCACGACGTTGACAATGCCGTTGACCGCGTTGGCACCCCACAGACTACCCCCCGGACCTCGGATGATCTCGAGCCGCTCGACATCTTCCATCAACACGCCCTGAGATTCCCAGAAAACGCCGGAGAACAAGGGGGTGTAGACGCTGCGACCGTCGACGAGCACGAGCAGCTTGTTGGCGAACAAGCCTGCAAAACCTCGCGACGCGACGACCCACTTGTTCGCATCGACCTGTCCCACCTGAAAACCGGGAGCCAGTCGAAGGGCGTCGGGCAGCGAGTGCACGCCGATGCGACGCAACTCGTCACCGGTGAGTATCGCCAGGGCGGCGGGCGTCTCGGTGACTCGCTGAGGACGCCGTGAGACGAGGGTGACCTCGAGATCCATCAGTTCATCGAGACTGAGATTCGCGAGACCGGTCTTTGCATCTGCGATCAAGATGCTCAGCAGCAGGGCCGCTGAAGTTACGAGGACCCGATGGGTCATAGATGTTCCGCAACGCGCTTCGAGGTGGGCACCGAGCTAGAAGATAACCGAAATGCGAAGAGGCGAGAGTCTGTTGACCCTCGCCTCTCCATCGGTCCGCTCGGATGTGCTCATACGCGTCCAAACCCTATACCCGCACCCATTTTTCTGGAGACTGCCGAGGTATTTCCCTCGGGAGATGTCCCTTGTGGTATACCTTGGGGCCCCCGCCAGCCGGGGTGGGACCTGTCGCACGGTATTGAGTAACGTGGAATCATGTCAATGCAGGAAGGTCGGCGTGCTGGGCCCCTTGCCGATGTGGGGCTGTTTGTGCTTCGTGTCGGACGACGTTGAGTATTCGACACACCTTCCCCGTGACCAATTGTCAGCGCGACGGCAGGATGGGCAGATGAAGATTACACGAATTGAGCGAATTGCCCTGAACATTCCCTATCAGGAGCATGTCCGCGAACCGCTGCGCAAGGGTTGGGGATATGCGAATCGGGCGACGGACGACGAGTTTGCCGCCGATGGCGAGGGCCTGTTGCAGAAGTGGAAGGACACGCCCGTGCCCTCGGTGAAGACGACGCTCTATCAGGTCTTTGACGAGCATGGCCGCGTAGGGTTGGGCGAAGGTGCGGCTCGATCTGATGAAGAGCTCGCGGCCTACGTCGGACACAGTCCATTTGAGTATGTGGGTGACGACAGCGCGGGGCCACTGCAAATCGCCTTCTACGACCTCATGGGACAGATCGTCGGCCTGCCGATTTCGCGGCTGCTGGGGCCGGCACGCGACACGGCACCTCTGGCTTGGTGGTCTCATGGTTTCGAGCCGGATGTCCTGCGCAGAGAGGCGAGTCGTGCGCTGGCCGCCGGATACAAGGTGCACAAGTTCAAACGCCGCGCCCACACCGATGTTGTCGAGCAGGTGGAGGCCATCGCGGAGGTGGCCCCGGAGGACTACGAGATCACCGTCGATGCGAATGAGACCTTCGGCACCGTCGAGCGAGCCATTGACGTCGGGAAGAAGCTGAAGGCCTGCCCTCTGGTGCACTGCCTGGAGTCACCTGTGACTCAATCGGACATCGAAGGCTACCGGCAGATCCGTGCCGCCCTCGACTTGCCACTGGCCCACCACATCGGTGCACCCGATGCGATCGATGCCCTGCACAGCGGCGTGTATGACTACTTCATTCTGGGCACTACGGTGGCAGCGCTTCAACGAGACGCGCATATCTGCGGAGCTCGAGATCGCCCCTTCTGGATGCAGCTGGGAGGGGATGGTACCGACATCTCCACCCTTTTCATGATGCATCTGGCTGCCGCCACGCCCAATGCCACCAAGGGGCACGTGTCGATGCAGCACCTGCAGGAAGCGATGTTGCTGGAAGAGACGATTCAGGTGAAGGAAGGGATGGTGACGATCCCTACGATACCGGGTCTGGGTGGGACGCTGAATATGGATGTCGTCGATCGGTACCGCGTGTAACCACAGAGGGGGTCGGCACTCAGGGAACTATCAGAAGTGCGCCCTCATCATGAAACGGGCGTATAGGTCGACATCCACCGCCTGGCGGATGTAGGCCCAGGTCCGAATGGGTGATTCTACGACCATACTGCCCTTCGGATTGACCAGTCTTCGCGGGGTCACCAACCAGCGGTGAACCTGCTCACTTTCGGGTGCAGGACCTTCGACCGTGACCGTCCGCCGCCGCCCATCGTATTTCACCAGCCACTCGTCGCGTCCGCGAATGAGACGAACTGTCTTCATGGAGCAATCTCGCGCAAGGCATAGAAGTCGAATCAGAATCCCATGGGCGCCGGTGATTCTCGTTTTTCGAATATAGCGAGGAGGAAGAAAATCCGTGGCCTCATCTGGCCGCTGCGCAGTCTCTAGGCCAGCTCGGTGCGCACCACGTGTGCGCCCTCGTTGATGGCGTTGAAGAAGTTTCGCACATCCACGCAGTCGCCCGCCATCAACACATCACATTTCAGCGATGACTCCTCAATCAGTTTCGCCAGTTGCTGACGTGGCCGGTAGCCGTGGCTGATGATAAGGCGATCGACGTCTTCTGCCCTTTCCTGTCCGTCAGCATCAGCCAGGATTACCCTCTGGCCGTCCACCGCCTGCAGGTGGTGCCCCGCCATGATTTGCACACCGGCATCGCGCGCTCCTTTCAGGAGCAGGGCGAGATTCGTGCCGTGTTCATCGAGATGAGCGACCTCTTCGTGAGCGCGGCGCGAAACCATCGTCACGTGACGGCCCTGCTCGGCGGCGTGCCACGCCATTTCATACCCTACCAGTCCTGCACCCAGGACCATGATCCGTTCGCCCATGTCTTGTGTTTCCCACCCGACCAGCGCGTTGACGGCCGTCACGACGCAGTCGCTGTCGATGCCGGGCACATCGGGGATAATCGGTTCGCCCCCCGTTGCAAGGACGACGGCCTGTGCCCCTTCCGCTTCCAGCGTGTCTATGGACACGTCTACGCCAAGACGGAGATCGAGACCTGCCTTTTCTACCTCGGTTCTGTAGTAGCTCAACAGTCGTTTGACATCCCACTTGAAGCTGGGAATCGATGCGGAGATCATCTCACCGCCGATCGCATCTCTGCGCTCGAAGACCACCACCTCGTGGCCCATCTGCTTGGCCCGCAATCCCGCTTCCAGGCCCGCGGGCCCGGCTCCGATGACGACCACCTTCTTCGGCAGCGATGTGGGTGAAAAGGAGACGGTCTTCTCCCGACCCACGATGGGATTGGTCGTGCACTGTATCCCCCCTCGGTCCATGACGACGAAGGAATGGCACACATTGCAGCGAATGCATGGGGCGATGTTCTGCCCCGTTCGTGCCTTCCGCGCCCAGTGCCCATCGGCGATGAGTGGTCGGCCCAGGGCCACCATGTCGGCCTGACCGCGGGCGATGACCTGCTCCGCATCGTCGGGATCGGTGATCCCCCCTGTGGCGATCACCGGTACGCGAGCCCCATTGGCCTTCACCTCGGTGGCCAGATCGACGAGTGTGTTGGGTTTGACATACATGGGCGGCACCGAGGGATGCGTGCATTCGACGAACCCTTTTACACGCATCAGCGTCGACGATGTGGTGGCCACATGCAGATACGCCACCCCCTGCGCCTCCATGAATTCAGCCACACGCAGGTGCAGACCGTCCCCCTCCCCCTCGTCGTAGCGATCGTTCACGCCCCCGTGCAGGTGCTCGTGGGCGCTGAACTTGAGACCGATAGGGAACGCGTCGCCGCAGACCTGCCGAATGCCGGAAACCACATCGGCACCGAATTTCATGCGCCGTTCGAAATCCCCACCATACGCGTCGTCGCGTCGGTTGGTGTGGGGTGAGATGAACTGCCCGGCCAGATAAGAATGGGCACAGTGGTATTCGACCCCATCGAAACCAGCCTTCTGCGCCCTTCTTGCTCCCGCAACGAAGCTTTCGACCATGCGCTCGATGTCGTCGATGGTCATCTCGCGAGGCATCTGCTCGTAGAGCTCGCTGTCCACGGCCGAAGGGGCACTGGGCTCCACATAGGACTTTCCGCCCAGAGCTGCGATCTGCAGAAAGATGGGAGGACCCACTTTGTGGACCGCATCGGCGATGCGCGCAAGACCGGGGATGAAACGGTCGTCCCAGACGGATGTGGTGATCACTCTTTTCTCCGGCACCACCGACGTGAATTCGGTGATCAGCAGGCCCGTCCCGCCGTGGGCGCGATCCAGGAGAAAGTCGATGTAGCGATCGGTAACCTCGCCATTCGGCCCGTGCAGACCGACGTCGACCGGGGCCAGCACGACCCGATTCTCTACTTCGATCGAGCCGATGCGGATGGGAGAAAACAGATGGGGTCTTGTCACGTAACGACTCCTGTAGAGTATGAATCCGTGCGGTCGCTATGGAACCAGCGGGCCCAACAGCCGGATCTCCCGGGCTCCCGTGTCACGGTGAGGGCTGCCGATGACCTCGGTCAGAACACTTGAGGTTAGAACCGGATCAAAGTCAAAGCCATAGCGTATCTTTTCTTGAACAGGGCTAAGGTCCATCGAAAATCGAGCGCTGACCAGAAGGTGTGGAAGGCTGGACGGGCTCCTTGCTCCGACACGCCGGATTCACCAAACTCGATAGGAAATCCTTGCCCAGAGAAAATGAGACAGAAAGAGCGAGAGGCCCCATGGCTGTAATCAAGCAGGAAGACGTCATCCAAAGCGTCGCTGATGCGCTGCAGTTCATCTCCTACTACCATCCCGTCGACTTCATCCGCGCCATGCGTGCTGCCTACGAGCGCGAACAGTCTCCCGCGGCCAAGGCCGCTCTGACGCAGGTTCTGGTGAACTCGCGCATGTGTGCCATCGGAAAGCGTCCGATCTGTCAGGACACAGGGATTGTCATCGTGTTCGCTGAGGTGGGCATGGATGTTCAGTGGGAGGCTGAGCTGAGCCTCGAAGACATGATCAACGAGGGTGTGCGGCGTGGTTATCAATTCGAGGACAACGTGCTCCGGGCCTCAGTTCTGGCCGATCCCGATGGTACTCGCACCAACACGAAGGACAATACACCTGCCATCATCCACTACAGCGTCGTTCCTGGGGATGAGTTGAACATCGAGGTCGCCGCGAAGGGAGGCGGCAGTGAAGCGAAAGCGAAGTTCGCCATGCTGAATCCATCCGACTCGGTGGTGGACTGGATCCTCGATGTGGTTCCCGGCATGGGAGCCGGATGGTGTCCGCCGGGCGTACTCGGCGTAGGAATCGGTGGCACACCCGAGAAGGCCATGTTGCTGGCCAAGCAGTCCATGATGGATGCGGTGGACATCCATGAGCTCCAGGAGCGAGGAGCTGCCAATCATCAGGAAGAGATGCGACTGGAGCTGTTTGACAAGGTCAATGCCCTCGGGATCGGCGCACAGGGCCTCGGTGGGATGACGACGGTCCTCGACGTCAAGGTGAAAGAGTATCCGACCCACGCAGCGAACAAACCTGTCGCTGTGATTCCGAACTGCTCAGCGACCCGGCACGTGCACTTCAGCCTCGACGGTTCCGGTCCGGCGGCCTTCGAACCACCGGATCTGAGTGAATGGCCAGAGATCGACTTTGATCTGGGCGACGATGTCAGACGCGTTGATCTCGATACACTCACACCCGAGGATGTGCAGACGTGGAAATCCGGCGAGACATTGCTGTTATCCGGCAAACTCCTGACGGGTCGTGACGCAGCACACAAGAAACTGATCGACTTGTTGGAGCGTGGTGAAGAAATGCCCGTCGACTTCCGCAATCGCGTGATCTACTACGTGGGTCCCGTCGATCCTGTGGGCGACGAAGTGATCGGCCCTGCCGGGCCGACGACGGCGACGCGGATGGACAAATTCACGCGGCAATTGCTGGAGGAAACGGGTCTGCTCGGTATGGTGGGCAAGGCAGAGAGAGGACCCGCTGCCATTGAGGCCATTCGCGACAGCAAGGCAGCCTACATGATCGCCGTCGGTGGCGCCGCGTATCTGGTCGCCAAGGCAATCACCAGTTCGAAGGTCCTCGCCTTCCCCGAGCTCGGTATGGAGGCGATCCACGAATTCGAGGTGAAGGACATGCCCGTGACCCTTGCCGTAGACTCGACGGGCCGCTCGGTGCACGAGGAAGGGCCGAAGGTGTGGTCCGGCAAGATCGAAAGCATTCAGGTGGCCGGCGCATGACAGACCAGGCCTTCCGTCTCAGCGATGCACAGATGGCACAGTTCATCGCCCACGGCTACGTGACCATCACGCCCGATCTGCCGGATGAATTCCACGCGGAGGTCTTCGCCAAACACGAGGAGGTCTTCGAGCAGGAAGGAAACCCAGGCAACAATCTCCTTCCCCGCATCCCCCTCGTGCGCCAGGTCTTCGATCACCCTTCCGTCGTCGGCGCTCTGCAAAGCGTGTGTGGTGACGATTACTATCTACAGCCCCATCGTCATCCCCACCACAACAAGGCCCACAGCAAGGGTCAGAACATGCACCAGGATGGCGGAAAGCGCTGGTCGCACCGTACCCGATATCTGCTGGCCTTCTACTATCCGCAGGATACGCCTCTGGAGCGGGGGCCCTCGGGAATCGTCCCGGGTAGTCACTACTTCAATACCCCCGAAGGTGCCCGCATTGACGGCGAAGTGCCTCTCGTGACGCCGGCTGGCACGGTGACCATCACCAACTATGATCTGTGGCATCGTGCCATGCCCAACACCAGCGATCAACACCGATACATGGTGAAGTTCCTCTTCGCCAGAATGTCCGAACCGGTGTTGCCTGCGTGGAACAACAGGCGAGCCGGCTGGCCCGGAATCGATCCGGCACTGCCCGGCGACGGGGCTGAACTGCAGAAGATTTACGCCCACGTGTGGCATTGGAACCTCGGCGACGGCTCAGGCGCCCTGCCCACCCCCGAGGGTTCGCCCGCCGAGTTGTTGGACACGCTCGCAGGGGAAGACGAACGTGCCGGCATCGCCGCCGCGTACGATCTTGCGGCCCTGGGCCAGGACATGGTGCCGGGTCTCATCGAGAAGTTGGGCGAGGAATCTGAAATGAGCCGTCGAAATGCGGCCTACGCACTCAGTGCCATCGGCGCCCCGGCTGTGGGAGCCCTGATCGACGCCCTCGGCCAGACCAACACCAGTACCCGCACCGATGCGGCTACCACTCTCGGTGATATCGCGCTGGCCGCCGATGCGGCGCTACCGGCCTTGGTCGCATCCTGCCAGGACAAACACGAGGATGTTCGGAGGGCCGCCGCCGAAGCATTGGGAACGGTTGGACAATACGAACCTAATGTGGTCCCCACCTTGATCGACGCCGTCACCGACGACCACGTCGGCGTGCGCACGGCGGCGGTCTTCGCCCTTTGCCGACTTGGCCCCCAGGCAGCAGAGGCCGTTGAGGCGTTGGAAGGAGTGCTCGACGATGAGAACCGCTATGTCCGTGGTGACGCTCTCCACGCCCTGCAACGCATTGACACGTCTCAGGCCAAGGATGCATTGATCAAACATCTGATGCCGGCCCGTTGGTGTCCGATCACCAGCCCGGAATCCACGTTCTGAGATTGCCGGACTCTCGAACACTCTGACAGGTTACGAGAGCACATCCCGCCGATATAGGTAGATGCGACCGTCCTCGGTTCCCAACACCATGTCGTTGTGAGGCTGGCCGAACCAGTTGGTGAAACAGGGATTGAGGGCATGCCCCATCCCACGCCGCAGCACGTCGTCACCCACCCGTATTTCCTGCGGGACCTTGTAGAGAGGTTCGGAGCGAGTACCGATGTTTTCGAACCGAATCAGCCCGGCCCCTTCCCCACCACCGCCCACGGTCTCGAGGCGATAACGATCTGCCTCGATGATCAATCGATGACCGTGTGTTCCCAGGATGAGGTCGTAACGACCGTCTCCATACCAATCCACGACAGCCATGCGAGTCCGGCCATACATATTGTCCGTCACCTGTTGACCACTCTCCATCAGGAGAGGGCCTTGCTTGGTGAAGGAGAGGACATCGGATCCATGGTTGGTGTACTGGCAGAGCGTGCCGTCAGCTTCCTTGGCGATCATTCGCGTGACATCTTCTCCCTCGATCTGGAAGAACGCGGGCATGGTGCGCCAAGGATTCTGCATCACCTCGCCAGCAGAATCATCCCTGCGGGAACCATCTGAGAGATACAGCCTCTCGCCTCGAGCGAAAATCGCCTTCTGCGGCGTGCCGATGTTTCTGTAGAAATTGAGAAACCCTCTGCTCTCGGATACGACCAGATCGATCAGACCGTCCTGGTCCAGGTCCACGGCGATGGGTGAACTGTAGCCGTTCTCGTTCTCGAGGATCTGTTTGAAACACCCAGGATATCTGATGACCTCGCCACCGGCTCGGACCTTTTCGCCGACTGTGAAGACCGGGGTCTCGGCACTGCCTGCGTTCTCGAAGTAGTGCAACTCGCCCCATTCACTACCAACGATCAATTCAGGCCGGCCGTCACCATTCCAGTCGGCGCAGGCGGGGACGGCGAAGGCGCCGACGAACATGGAAGGATTCCTGGCGCCAATCACCTCTGCATGGGCAAGCACCGGTTTCCCGTCGGAGGCGGCCCTGTTGGCGAAGCGCGCCAGATAACCCTCGTTGGTGGCCACCACCAACTCGCGTTTCGAAGTGGGACGCCATCGCACGGTCTGCAGGGATGATATCTGGGGCGAGACATCTCGCAGACGAGCGTCCNCGCCGTNGTGCAACCGAAGAGCAGGCGCGGCAAGATCGGTCTGGAAATCGNTCGCCGCGGCAGCCTGGGGTTTGTCCGGGCGACGGGCGGGACCGCTATCCAGCAACAGGGGTCGGTCGTGCGCTCGTGCAGCGCCATTCTCGTAGAGGAAGATCTTGTCGCTGTACATTCCCGTCGTCAGCAAGACGTCGGTGTACCCCTCTCTGACCCAGTCCACGGGCAGGAAGGCGTCGATCAAACCCCGGAAACTGATCTCATGCCCACTGTTGGTGGTGATTGGAAGAGGGGTTTGACAGAATCGTGGATTCTCGTTTGTCCCCAGATTCTCAAACAGTACGAGTTGTTTCTTGCCGTGGAACTGATTATCCGGGATCACGGCGAGAATGTCTTGCGTCCCATTCCGGGTCCAATCTGCTGGGTGAAAGCAGTTGTAGAATCCGGGAGGCCCAGTACTCAGTACCAGTGGCTCACCTTCTTCGTTCAGAAGCGGGCCCATCGATGTCAGGACGGGATCGGTGGCGCTACCGACGTTTCTGTAGAACTCGATTCTGCTGTCGAACTCGTCACCCTTCGCCCCCGTCAAGACCAGAAGATCCAGAAGTCCGTCGCCATCCCAGTCTCCCACCCACGGCTGGGTAAGCCCAACCTTGCGCACTTCGTTGTCGGCCTTGATGACATGGCCATCCGCTCTGAGCCGCACTCCGGCCTGGAAGACGGGGTTGTCATCATCGGCTGTATTTCGCAGGAAGTAGAGATACCCCGCCTCTCCCGAGATTCCCACGAGAAGGTCCTGCCTGCCGTCGCCGTCCCAGTCGGCCAACGCCAGATGAGGATGACAGGCGCCAAGATCCAGAGGCCCCTCCTCGAGCAACAAGGGTTNTCCGGCGCCCAAGGTGGGCATCGAGGCAGGGTTCACTTTGTCGTCGGCAGAGATCTCGATTCGATACTCGTCACCTGCCTCGACCTGCCANGCGACCTGCTCGGTCTCGAACTGCAGATCGTTGGTGTAGAACACGCGGTGCGGCACCTGTGTGTCCTTGGTCAAGTTGACCACTCTGCATCTGGACAGCAGATCCAGAGGCGAAATGCCGTGCTCACAAGCCTCTTGATACAGATCGATGCTCACACGTGCGATGTGGGCGGATGCATCGTAGGCGACGAGGTCGTACTTCGTGTTGCGAAGCTTGAGCTGCATGCGCTGGTCACGTCTTCCGCTTGAAGTAGTCTTCCCAGGGCTCTGAGGGTTCGAATCCCAGAATCCGCCTGGACTTGTGGGCTGTGTACTTCCCCTGCCCTTCGAAGCTGGTCATGTTGAAATCCTGATAGTCATCGGGAACGACGTCGATCTCCAACGCCCGCCGGCACGCTTGCTGAAGGTCCTCCCAGATAATGGTGTACGGAGGAAAATCCGTGCCGTAGTCGAGTTCCATCGGGTTGGGTCCCAGACCATTGAACAGGAAGCAGATCGTCTGAATGCCGTAGGCTTTGGCGTACGTGCGGCAGATCTCATTGGACAGCCCCTTGGTCAACTCATAGTAGCCCGTCCCCGGAGCTTGTGGTACATCCGTCACGTCGAAGGCGTGGTCGTACTCGCGTCGCACCAGTTGTGGTCCCGTATGCACGACCTTCTTTATTCCCAACGTCTCGGCCGCTCTCATCACGTGCCAGGCGCCGAGGGTATTGACCTGGAAACTGAGAATGTGATCGTGTGGACGGACGACGGTGAAATTCATGATCGCGTCCATGCCGCGAGCCGCCGCCAGGACCTGGGCGTAGTTTCGCACGTCCACTTCTGTGATGGGCTTGTTGTGCGGATGGGGCTTGATATCGGCCAGGCGGAGGTCGAAATAGGGTTCGAGCCCGGCCAGCAGATGCGGGGCGATCAGACCAGAGGCCCCGAGCAATAGCACCTTCATGCAGCGGATCGCACGTCACCCCGTTCGTCGAGATACCCATGCAGCATGGTGAGGGCGATCGATTCGGAGTAGATGAAGACGCACCGCATGTCATCGAGCATGTCCAACTGCAAACTGCTGAATCGAGCGGCGTCGGAACCCTCGTCCTGCAGCGGGTCGTAGTGCAGGGCCCGCGTCTCACGCAGTTGACGCTCTAACGCGGGCTTGGCGCGCACGACGGTGCGAGCCAACTCGGCGTCTCCTGTATCAAAGGCTGACAACGCTGTATCCATGTTTCAAAACAGCTTCTTGCCAAGCTTTCGAGATGAGTAGAATCCCGGAGCTTCGGCGGGCACGTGCAGTACGTGGAGAAGAGTCACCACCGAGTCAAGAGCTTCAGCCAGGACCAGAGCCTGGCGCACGGCGGTGATGGAGGCGTCAGAGAAATCGACAGCAACGAGAATCTTCTTCATCGGACAGGCTCCGCATTGGGAAGCAGCAGAGAGATCGTCGCGCAGGTAGCTATAGAATGAGAATGTAGCGCAATCCCGCTGAGGTTTGGAACCCCCAGAAGGTTAGTTCTCGAAAGCCTCTCGCAAAGCGGCGGTGGCGGCGCGAGTCCCCTCGGTAACGGCATCGACGGGCTCTTGGGTAGCCATGTTGAAGAAGGCGTGAATCATGCCGTCGTAGCGACGGGTCGTCGAGGTGACGCCAGCCAACCTCAATGCCTCACCGTAGGCTTCGGCTTCATCACGTAATGGATCCAGCTCGGCCGTGATGATCCATGCGGGGGCCACACCAGACAGGTCGCTGGCGTGGATGGGTGCGACATGCGGATCCGTGCGTTGGTTGAGGTTCGGTACATAGGCATCCCAGTAGAAGCGCATCGCCTCGCGCGTCAGCAAGAAACCTTCGGCATTGTCGACGTAGGAGGGGCGCTCGAAATCAGCGTCTATGACGGGATAGACCAACAACTGCAGCACGAGAGGCAATCCAAGCGCCTTGGCGCTGTACGCCACACACGCTGCCAGATTGCCACCGGCGCTGTCACCGGCGACAGCGATCCGTTGAGGATCTACACGCAACTCGTCGGCATGGGCGTGAATCCAGGCTGTGGCTGCCAGGCAGTCTTCGATGGCTGCAGGAAAGGGATGCTCCGGCGCCAGGCGGTAGTCGACGGAGACCACGACACAGTCCGCATCATTGGCCAGTTGCCTGCAGTTCACCTCGGACAGGTCAAGACTTCCCAGAACCCAGCCACCACCGTGATACCACACGAGCACGGGCATGGTTTCTGACGTCTCGCGTGGGCGGAAGATGCGCACCGGAATATCTCCCGCTGGACCCGGCACCGGTCGGTCTTCGGTCTGATAGATCGGTGGTCGATCCTGTTCCGGCGGCACCCAGCTTTCAAGAAACTCCCGCGCCGCTTCGGCGCCCGCCGAGTGTAGATCGGCCCACCCGCGCTCACGCAGATCGGCGTCGACGAGATCGATGATTTTGCGCATTTCGGGATGCAACTGGCTCATGACGTTGTCCTTGATGAAACTCGGGGCTCGCTACAAAGCGATCGCGAAACAGGTTCGGACACGCTCAGGGCCGCTCGGTGTTGAGCGCGTCGGACCAGTATTTCCAGAGATTCTCGGAAACGTCATAGCGTATCAGATCGCGCCCCGGATGCCCGAGTGGCAGAAAACCGGTCCCCTGATTGTCGTCGTCTTGGGTTCCCGGTGGTGGTTTCCACGGCGTCCCGTCCTTGTCGGGGAACATGACCATCGGTGCCTGCTCCCTCATTTCCCGGTGAGAGAATCGGGCGAACTGTGCCACGCGAGGCTGCTGAGATCCCGCCGCATTCACCGATCCAATGTGTGTCGTGAGGCCGTGGACCATGATCGCATCCCCGGCGTTCCCGGTCATGCAGACCACGTCCCCCACGCTGGGGTCATCGTCCAACAGGGCTCGATGTCCACCGCTTTTCACAGGCTCGGTGAAGAGGTAGGACCCATCAAACTGG
>PATE01000053.1 GCA_002712305.1 Gemmatimonadota bacterium
CGTGTTTCTCTCCGCCGCGAACGCGGAAGAGGTCGACCAAATAGGCCCCGCCCGGAATGTCGATCAGGGCGAGTGACCGTCGGTACAGCGAGACATCGGCATGGACGTAGGCATCCTCACACGACGCGTCCACGTACTTGATCCATTCCCCGTGGACGAACCCGTGCAGGTCGCCGAAGACGCCTTCGAGCTGACGTTTCTCGTTCACCTCGACGGTAATGTGAGACGCAGTATGCGTCGTCCAGCCACCCGGCGTGGGTTGAACGGAGTCCATGTACTCGGGATACCCCATCTCGGGCAGGAATTCACGGTCGTGGGCAAAGAGATTGATATTCAGTCTGTCGGCATGGCTGTGCGCAGCATGGGCGTAGCCGTAGTCGAAATACAGGGCCGCACGACCCTCGCCTCTACCCGTTCGCATGATCGCCACTCCCTTGACGGGAGCTAACGTGCTCGCCAATTCATGCTCTGCCACGACGGGGCTATCCGTCTCAACGCGGTCATGTTCAGAGGTGCTGAAGGCATCCTCTATGGAGGACGAGCGATGACGACCGTGAACGTGATAGGCCTGTCTCAGATATCGCGCGATTTTCGGAGATGAGGAATGCCGAATCGCCTCCTCCAGCAATGACGGCTTGAGCGTGAGCCCACGATTGTAGATGCCACCCGTATCCCCATAGAAATGCGTGAACTTGTCGAGAATGATCAGGTCGGCGAAGGCCTCGAAGGAACGCCTCAGGCGGGGATGGGCCCAGATCCACTCGCCATGTTTGCCCAGCGCATCGGAGATGTCACGTGCGTCATCCAGATAGTGAGCGCTATAGCTGAAGGCAGCTTCGTAGGGGAAGCCGTCGCGGAAGAACTGGTTGTCGAGGGTGGGTACGATGGCGGCGGGGTGCTCATGAAGCATGAACTCGAGGATCTCCCGGTCGCCTGTGATCACCGCAAAACGTGCGAAGGCGGCATTCCAGACGCTGCCCCAGTTTGAGGGGGCTGGCTTCTCGCGGTAGGCCTCGAAGGCGGGTCTGAATATCGACGCGTGAAATCGCTCGAGGAGGTCGTCATCCAGCCGCGGCAGCATCAGTTCCACAGCATCGACGAGGTCCACCAGTTCTTCGCCCTCCCACATGGTGGGCAGCATTTTCACATACACACCCCAATCGCTGCCATCGTAGGTCAGATCCTCGCCACTCATGTGAGGATAGACCTCCATGAGCCGTTCGAGCAGAACGGTTGCCGCATGGGCATACCGCTCGTCATCGAGTATGAACCACAGACGGGCCATGGTCTCGATCCGGTCAGGAAGCCAACGCAGAAACCAGTGATTGAACCATCCGACGAAATAGTATCTCTGACCATGGGTGTCGTTGCCCGGGCGAAGGTCGACCCATCCCGTGCCGTCGTCGGGGAACTCTTCGTTCGGGTAGACTTCGCCGCCGATAGGGCAGCGGACGCTGAGGGGGTAGCTGAGGTCGGTGTGGATGCCAAAGGGGGCATACACCCTTGTACCGCCGCCATGAACCGGGCATCCGGCCGTGTTGACCATCAGGGCGCGAATCGTCGAAGCGGCGGGAATGAGGGATCGCAACTCGTCATCCGACAGTTTCACGAGCTCGTCTACCTGATTCTGCATGTCGGCTACGATGGGGCCATATTCCTCATCGTTCTGAATGGTGGCCACGATGGTCTCGCGGTCGAACTGTCGGTAGCCGCCTCTGAGACTGACGGGGGCGATCGCCGTCAGGTCGATACCAACCTCATGAGGTTCCGGGTGGAATGCCCGCTTCTGCTGTGCACTGGCAGCCTGCGGCGACAGACAACTTGCCGCTGCCAGCAGTGCTACAGCCAACAGACGTCTCTTGCTCCAGGTCATCTTCTCTTGCTCGCCGAAGGAGTCCCCGGACAGAGGGGTGTTGTCGCGTGGTCGCACAAGTAAGCCTGTGGGGTGTGGGATCAAGAGTCACTCGAGATTGTCAGACCTTGACTCTGGTCAGTCGAGGAATCGCTGCAGAACGTTGCGTGTGATCTGTGACACGTGTGCGTCTACGGGCAGTGCCGCGGGCCAGGAGATGGAGCCGACGGAGAATACGTGACCGCCGCCCGGCACCCCAAAGCAGACGATTTCAGCGCCTCCGTCGTCTGGGTTCAACCCCTTGGCCAGCAACTTCGCATTGGCAGGCGAGCTGGCAGAGATCTTGTCCGTCTCATGGCCGGAGGCACCTCCGGGACAGCGCATGTGCAGACAGTTTTCGCCGAACAGGTCACCTTTCTGTAGCCCCGTCCCGTCGAAGATCCAGTGGTCCGGCTCGACCGTGCGATAGGGGGCGCCAGTCATCAGCCCCGTTTCGGAGCAGACCACGCCCAGCAGATTGGCCTCTGACTCATGGCGCAGGTCAAGGCGGCTCTCGTAACCCAGCTTCTGCAGGTGGAAGAAGCCACCGCCATACGGGCCGTTGTGGACGACGATGGTCGAGTCGTCTGTGAACTCCACTTCGCAGTTGAGACCATTGCCACCGAGGTAGGCCAGTTTCCCGCCACGTTCGAAGACCCACTCCTTGAGAGCGAAGTACATCTTCGCTGACCAGTACTCCGGATGAGCGCTGACGGCCAGCGCGTCATAGGCGTCGAGGTCCAGCGTGCCATCGTGCAACTGCGTTTCCGCATACAGGTCGTACTCGAAGCCCTCGCGCTCGAGCCAGCCAAAGAACCTCCATTCCGCCGGCGCCACATGACAGTTGCTGCGCCCCTCGATGGGATCGGTGATCCGCTCGTGCTCATCGATGTGATTCAACGGTTCCGGTCGGTCAAAGGACAAGGGTGCGTAGGCGTCGGCGGCAAAGGACGCGTGGTCCGGATCTGTATAGCGACTCAGTTCCAGGCGCGCATTCATCGTCGGCGTCGGCGCGAATTGGTCAGCGTGGATGTAGTTGGAGCGGCCACCAAAGTTGTTGTAGCAATTCCAGTTGATGTTGGCAGCCAGCACGGCCAGCTTTGCCTGAGGTTTCGCGGGGGCTACGATCCACGGGAAGGAGAAGAAGGCGCCCGACTCGCCCTTGGCATGCAGATAGTAGAGGCCGGAGCGTTCCGGCGCCGTGACAAACTGCTTGTGCGCTTTTCGTGCGTAGCCCTGAGAATTGAAGCGTACGCCGGTCTGCGTGTAGTCGCCGTCCGGTGTGATCTGCCCCGTGGCACGCGGGCCATGCTCGTCGTACCAGCCGATGGGTCCCACCCGCTCTTTCTCCCAGCCATAACGCCACAGCTCGAGCCCAAAAGCCTCGTCGGAGTGCACACGGAACTCTGCCTGTTCGCCGCCTCGAACCCACTTCGGCCACATGTAACCGAGCAGCTGGTCTCGCAGCAGTCGAAATGAATTCGGCTCGTCCAGGGGCAGATCGAGGGTCACGCGCTTGGCGCCATAACCCTCCTTACCGAAGGCGACGGTCCAACGCCCCGGTTTCAACTCGGCGCGCACGGCACCTGTGATGCTCGAGCGAATCTCGACGATGGTCCCGTCGTCGTTCTCAAATTCGAACATCACATCCGCGACGGCGACGTAACGCTCATCACTCACATAACCAATCAGCACGGTCGAAGCTCCACGATGAGGTGATCTGGGTCCAACAAGGAGGGGGGATCCTGGAACTGAGGCAAGCCGTGGGCGAATCCACGCCCGCGCGATGGCGCCATCTGGTAGTATTGGCGCTATGAAGAACAAGCTGTCCCCGTTGCTAGGTCGCAGTCTCGCGACGGGTCTCGCCAGCATGTTTATCCTTCCCACACCCTGGGTGACGATCTGGTTCTACCGGTGGTGGATTGCGCAACTCCGTGTGAGCGATGGATCAACGGTGGAGTTCAGGGGTACCGTTGGGTAGATCTGGCTGCCGCTGGTGGGAGTGACCGCTCTCAGTATCGTACCCCAACTGCTGTTGACTGGAAGTGCCATCGGACCCTGGCTGCCGCTGGTCATTCTACCTGTCCAAGCCTACTTCTTCTACGTGATCATCTCGTGGTTCACGCAGAACGTGCACCCTTCATCCGGGACAGCCCTCAGCTTCCACCGATCCTGATTCGCGCTCATCGGATGGTGGCTACTGAGTTTGCTCTCAGTGTTCACGATCATCGGTTGGGCCTGGGTCTATTCAGCGATGGGGCGCTGGTACGGACAAAATATCCAGAGTGGCGGGAATTAGCTTCACTTCTCCGCAAGCGGATTCGACATTCTGTGGCGAATGCTCGCCCTCTGTCTCGCAAGTTGCCTTATCATTCCGATTCCGTGGGCCATGTTGTGGATTACGAAGTGGGGTGTGTCTCAGTGGAGCATCGTCCCTATCAGCCAACCTGAGACGGCCGGCTCGTCAGCGACGGAGGAACAACCAGATTGATGTGGCCGCGATCGGTATACAGCTGAGTTCCAGGAGTCCGATGCCCGTAGACAGAGCGCCCAACTTCTCCTCCTGTTTCGTACAGGTGCCCGTCTGCACGCCTTCTCGGCAGACATATCGTCCGCACAGACCGATGGAAGTCTGCTACTACGTCGGCCACGATAATGAGTTGTACGACCTGGTAAAGGACTCGACGGAGTCTACGAATCTGGCCAGTGATCCCGACCATCGGGAGACGGTACGTTCGATGAAAGACGCCTTGCTCGACCGGCTCATCACAGCCGATGAAACCGACCAGATCGCCCAGCGGTGGTGCGTCTGAGTCGGGCGACTCAGCTGTGGTACTTCGCGATCACGCCACGTATCTCGGCACCTCTGCTGCGAACTGTCTTGCAGCGTCGATGAAGACATTCTGAGACGCACGCGGGGCTTCATCGCCACTCGGACGGCACCGGACGTAGGCCCCATCAGGCTGCATGTCCCACGTGGTCACATTGTCACGGTCGTAGACGTCGAGAATCGCAACGAGTTCGCGTCGGATCTCTTCGTCGAGACCGGGCACGACGGTCTCCATGCGATTGTCGAGATTTCGTCTCGTCGAAGACGCGATCAACACCGGACCGCCGCTCGTCATCGAGACTCTCGTAGTCGAGAAGGGGCACACCGATCCCGGCCAGCGCCGGGCGCAACTCTTGTTCGAGGAGTTTTGTGAGGGCCTTTGTCTGCCGGTTGAGTTCATCGCGACACAGGCTCAGTTCCTGCGCCGGATCCAACCCGTCGGTGGAGCGATGCCGCTTCCCGCGTTCCATCTGTCGGCGAAATCCGCCCATCCGTTTCATCACGAACTCGTCGTAAATCATCCCCAGAATCCCCGCAAACTTCACACGCTCGAGGAGGGGCATGTCCGGATCCTGGGCCATCTCCAATACACGGTGGGCGAACTGAAGCCAGCTCAATTCCCGATTGACGAAGCTATCCTCAGAGGGTTTGGACGCGTCGTGTTCGGAGGTGGTGGCCAGTGCCGTTTCCATCGCTCCACTTCTGCATGACGGACGATCTCGACGGTCGCGCCGGGCTAGGGATGTCTTCGAATACGAAGTCCGGATTTCGGCGCTCAGGTCAAGGGGGACGACGTAGTCTGACTGTTCGGCGATCAGAGCCAGCGGCTGTCAGGCTGAATTGGCCTCAGAAATCGCTCAGTCCGAAACGGTAACCGCGGATCTGAGCGAGGGGCGCGTCGTCATTGATGTAGTTGGCGCAAAGGAACTCGCCTCGTTCGACTTCGACCCAGCCGGTGTAGCCACTGTCGGCGAAAGGACTCGTATCCAGATCGAGAGGCAGCAGGAGTCCCTTCTGACGCTTCAGATCTGGCTCGAGAGCACTCTCGGTGGGCTCGAGAAAGGCGAAGGTGTGGACGGACGTGCCCCCGGTGGCGATGATGATCTCGGATTCGCTTTCTGCCGTATTGTGGCCGCGTGGCAAGCGCTCGACGAATCGTTCATTGGCGGCGTGTCCCTTGATCTTCGGGACGACGATCGAACGTTTGGCGAGGCGGGTTTTCCGTGTTTGTTCACTCATGTCTACCCGCCACTGGGAACGAAGACCATAACGTCCGGTCACGAGGACGAAGCCATCCTGCGTCAGCCCGGCGACGGGCATCCCGTGCGCAGCGGGGTTCAACGTATCGTAGGGACCTGACCATGTGATCCCGTTGTCGGTGGAGATGAGCTTCTGTAGCGGGCGACCCATGTCCTCCCGTTCATAGGAGACGAGTTCACCACCCGGCATCCTCACAATGCTGGCCTCGTCGAGTTCGTGATTCGGATTGCCGTTCATGGGGACCGGTTCATCCCAGCTGTTACCGGCGTCGTGGCTGATGAACAGCATCTGCGTCAGGTGATCGGCGTCGTCGACTCGGAAATTCGTGGCCAGCAACCATCGATCGTCGGGCAGTTCGGTCACCTGGTCAGGGCAGATTCCGTGAACGGACGTGACCTGGGGATCCGAAAAGCTGATGCCCTCATCCTCACTGAACCAGAAGAAGACGCGCGCTTGATTCTCGATTCCCCATTCTCCGGGCGGATAGGGAACCTGATCCGCCAGAAGAAGAATGCGTCCGTCTTCCAGTTGCTGAATCTTCGGACAATTCCAGGTCGTGAGGATCCCTGCCGAGCGAACCTCGTCGATGACGACGTGACGATCGGACCATGTTTTGCCGGCATCATCGCTGTAGCGGACGATGAGCCGACAGAATTCACTGGCTACGTGTCCGTTGCTCTCCCGGTAAACGAGAAAAATGCGGCCGGAGTTGGTCTGACAAAGATGAGGGAAGCACTCATAGACGGAGTCATCACGCGAAATCGTGAACTTCTCAACGGTCATGGGAGGAACCCTCCTGCGAGCCCTCGGGATTTCAAGCGCTCGTAATCGTGAAACAGGGCAGGGCGAAGCGGTCCACGAAGCCGAGCCGCCGCGCTGTGGCAGCCGAGCCGAGGTTGCCATAGTTGGTCGTCCAGGACGGCGTGAGGTCTCTGTCCAGGCAGTGACAGACGTAGGCACACCCCAGCAGCGTAGCCAGGCCCCGACGGCGGTAGTCGGGATGAGTCGCAATGTCGATCTCTGCCTCGCCGTGGCCGAGTGAAAAGGTCGAGATTGCCGCTACTGGTTCGCCGTCGATCAGCGCGATGAAACCAAAACCAGACTCGACAAATCGATTGTAGCCGCCCCACGTCTGCCCCGTCGTCACCTGCAGGTTTCGGTCCTGCTGTGCACGTTGGGCCAGATCCTCGTCCATGGCCACCACCTCGATCCCGTCGNGCAGGCGGCTCTGCCAATCGCGGACCCAGCTTTCGCGTGCTCGCGCAAACGCGAAATACTCATAGGNATCCCGTTCCAGGCGAGANCCGAACGCCGCCCNCAGGGCAGCGATCCACGTGGTCTGGCGAGGTGCGAACAGCTCGAAGTCGGAGNTCTCAAGGCTTGCGGCTCGCGGCGCGTCCACCACGAGGGTTTCGATTCGGATGGCCNTGGCGTCGCCGGCGAGATACGCGTAATCCACGGGGTGGAAAAGGATCGCCGCCGTCGGGTTCGCACCCCACTCACAGAACACGTGTCCCGGGTTCTTGTCCTCCAGCACGCCGCCAATGAGGCTGCGGTCGTAGTCATATGCCGCGAACAGCGGCTCGACGCGGGAGACGTCCTCCCCGTGTAGTTGAATCACACCTGCCATCTTGACCTGTCCAATTCCTCACCACAGCAGAACGATCGCGCGTCTGGTGTGTATCGAAAGCGGGATCCGATGCGAGCGGCCAGCAACAGCCGCCGAGCTGATGCGGACGCCGACACTGCGGCCGCGGTGCAACCCACGTGCAATGCTGTGCAATGTCACGCAAGCCGGTCACATGCCTTCCGATGGCGTCGCGAATCTCTGTGACACAGGGCAACCGTCGCAATGCATTGCGCTGCATCGTCCAGACGCGACATGTCGACTCTGGCACCACTCTGGCGTTCTCGTGGAAAAGCCAGGTTAGCCTCGCAAGGAGTTGAGCACTGCCTGGATCAACGAGAGGGAGATGAAATGAACGCGAATCGACGCGTGTGGCAACTGTGAAGACATCCCTGTTTTCCTCCGAACGAGAGCGGCGCCTGTGGTTCTGGACGCTGGCCGTGGTGGCCGCGATCTACTCAACCCTCGGCCTGGCAGCCACGCTGGAGGGCAAACTCCGGCACGGACTGTTCGCCCAGATGGTTTTCATTGGCTTCCTCATGATCGGTGCGGCCAGTCTGACGCAGGGGCTGAGGGCCCGTCCCGGCGGCACCGAGATCGGCGTCGCGTTGGGTGTGGCCGCCGCCTACCTCATGACCTTCGCCCGCTTTGGGGGCGCCGAACGCAGCCACTTCTTCGAGTACGGCGTGCTCGCCCTCTTCGTCCACGAGGCGCTTGCGGAGCGCGCGATCCAGGGGCGTCGAGTCCCGGTGCCCGCCTTGCTCGCCATCGTGGTGAGCACTCTGATCGGCGTGCTCGGCGAAAGTATCCAGGTGGTTGCTGCCCAGCCGCGTGTTTGACCCTTTCGACATGGTCGTCAACGCCGTGGCAGCCACGATAGCGGTCATCGCGAGGGTCATCCTGGCATGGACGCGGCGCTACAGCAGCAGGCTCGATGTCTCACGGGGTCGCGCTTGATTAAGAGACCGCCTTGCCTACTTTGGCCTCATGAGCCTGATCGCCCCTACGAAAACCGTCGACGTACCGAACTGGGTCACATACCCCGACCACGACTGGCTGACCATCACGCCGGAAGAGGCGGGGCTCGACCCCGTGAAGTACGCAGCGTGGCTGGAGGGTCTGCAGGTCACAGGCGCCAGCTTCGGGGGAGAGGACCACAGCCGCAATCGTTATGGGGCCGTGTTCACGCGGGGGGGGTATCTCGTGCAAGCATGGGGAGACCGTCAGTATCAGCACCAGACAGCCTCCGTGGGCAAGGCGCTCACGTGGGTCGTGCTGGGGGTGGCGGTCGAGGACGGTCTGCTGGATCCGGACGAACCCATCCACAAGAGTTGGACCGGTGAGGGGGCGCTGTCTCATCCACATAAGTATCTGACGGAAGGCCACCACGAGACCCTGACGTGGCGGCATCTGGTGGGCAGGCGGGATGAGAGTGTGCACTGGGGTGGCTTTCCCTTCGAGATCGGCAACCGTTGGCGTGAACAACGCACCGGCCTCGAGGCGGCCGATGCCGTGCCTGAGATTCCGGCTTGGGCGAACTGGACGGGGGATCCGTTCTTCGATTGTTATTCACATGCCGAACCGGGCACCCACGGCCTGTACAGCAGTGCAGGCTTCTGGCGGCTGGGTCAGGCGCTGACGGCGGTCTGGGGCCGGGACATCAAGGATGTGCTGCAGGAGCGCCTCTTCGATGCCATCGGCATTCCTGCTGAACGATGGGGCTGGCTGACCGGGCGTGAAGTCAAAGAGCAGAAGAATTTCTACCCGACCATCCCCGACAGCTACACCTATCTCGACCCCCCCTACGAGATCGATGGCCACGTCGTGCGCAGTGGTCCCGGCTGGGTGGTGATGAGTGCCTCTGACCTGGCGCGCTTCGGCCACCTGAACGCCACCCGCGGGATCTGGAAGGGTGAGCGTATCATCAATGCCGACTGGCTGCGCGGACACAGTGGCGGCAACAAGAGCGGCGTCAGCGGCGAGAGTGAGCAGTTCACAGCGCTGGGCGTCGTGACGACTGCCGGACTCCCCGACTACGCCCACGCCATCGACACCCGCAGTATCCTGCCCGACGACATCTTCGTGAGACCGGTTCACCGCACGAAGAGGTCTCTTGACCAGAATCGGTTCAAGCTCCCGAAAGCTTCCGAATGAAGACATTGATCGAGAACGATTACCTGCTGCTGACGCCAGGTCCGCTGTCCACGTCACCTACGGTGCGGCAGGCGATGGATCGCGATTGGTGCACGTGGGACGAGGAGTACAACGAGGGGGTTGTGACGCCGATCCGGCAGCGCCTCGTCGAGCTTGCTACTGCGACGTGTCCCAAGGACTACACGTGTGTTTTGATGCAAGGGAGCGGCACCTTCTCGGTGGAGGCCATGCTGGGTTCGACGATCGGGCCTACGGACAGACTGCTGGTGCTGGCTAACGGCGTGTATGGAAACCGCCTGGCCCAGATCGCTGATTGCTTACGAATCGATCACGTCGTCCACGACAGTGGAGAGTTGGAACGGCCTGACCTCGATCGGCTGGACGACGAATTGGCACAAGACGAATCGATCACGCACGTGGTTCTCGTGCACGGCGAGACGACGACGGGAATGATCAACCCGTTGCTGCCGATCGCGGCGATGGTAAAGGGGCACGGCCGTCTCCTGCTGGTGGATTCGATGAGTGCCTTCGGTGGCGTGCCTTTGGACATCGCTGAATTGGGCATCGACTACCTCGTGTCGTCGGCGAACAAGTGTATTCAGGGGGTGCCCGGTTTCGGCTTCGTCATCGGCCGCAAGGCCCATCTGGAACAGACAAAAGGATGGGCGCGGTCGCTGTCCCTGGATCTGCATGCCCAGTGGCAGGACATGGAGCAGGGACGTGGCAAGTGGCGGTTCACCAGCCCCACGCACGTCGTGCGCGCCTTCTACCAGGCGCTGATGGAACTGGAAGCGGAGGGCGGGATCGCCGTTCGCCATGCCCGCTACAGTGAGAATCAACGGCGCCTGGTGACCGGGATGGATCGACTGGGATTCGATTGCGTGCTGCCGGCTGAATACCAGGGGCCTATCATCACCGGGTTCCACAATCCGACACATCCGGACTACGACTTCGGCCGTTTCTACGCGATGCTGAAGGAGAAGGGATTCGTCATCTATCCCGGTAGTGTCACGGGGATCGATTCCTTCCGGATCGGTACGATTGGCCACGTGTTCCCCAATGACATCGATCGATTACTGTTGGCGATCGAGTCATCGATGTACTGGGCCTGAAGGGAGACGACCGTGCGATTTCAGATTCTGGGGTCTTCGGCGGGCAAGACCGTGCCGCGGCCGTTCTGCCGTTGTCGTGTGTGTGAAGTGGCGCGGCGGGATGGGGGGCGCCATGTTCGCACGCGCTGTGCGGTACATCTGCATCTGGATCAGGACGAAGGACCGGAGCCACGCTACGGAATCGACATGTCGCCCGAGTCCTGGGGACAGCTGATTCGAGAGGGCGTCGCCGGGGATCATCTGGCGCACCTGCTGATCACACACACCCACGCCGATCACCTGGATCCTCTGCTGCTGGGAATGCGTGGGTCGATCCTGAGTGAGAAGAAGGAGTTGACCCATCTGCGGGTCTATGGCAGCGACTCGGTGGAAGAGCAGCTGGTGGGCCTGAACCTCGACAAGCTGAATGCGTCATGGCAACGAGTCACGCCGCTGGAACCTTTCACCGTGAACGAACTCCAGGTGACACCATTGAGAGCCAACCATGGGCCAGGTACAGCACTCAACTACGTCGTTCAACACGTAGACGAAACGGTGCTACTGGCGTGGGATACGGGTTACTGGGAAGCGGAAACGTGGGAGGCCGTTACCGACTGCAGGTTTGACGGTGTGATTTCGGAATGCACGATTCTTGGCCCGGGTCCGGTCGATCGAGACAGCCGGCATCTCAACTTCGCCACCCTCGTGGACATGAAGCTGCGCCTCACACAGATGGGATGTATCGATGAGTCCACGCCGTGGGCGACGCTCCACATCGGCGACAATGGTGGACTGACCTACGACGAGCAGGTGGAACTGGCCGAGCCGCAAGGCGTCACCGTCGGCTACGACGGGATGTGGTTCGCGCCGCAGATATCTGCGTGAACGGTTAGCGCCTTCAATCCCACATCAACACAACACCCAGGGCGCTGTCGGGATCGTTGTAGAGCATGTGATAGGCCTCCGGTGTCTGTTCCCAGGGCAGGCGGTGGGTGATCAGTTCATCCACGCGCACCGTCCCGTCGACGAGCATTCGCGCTGCGTCGACCAGGCATTCGTGGCGGGGGTGCTTCGTGCGAATGCCGGCGATGAGCTGCTTGTTCATGAATCGGTCGCCATCGAGGGGTAGAGGCGCTCCCTGATACTTCGAAATCAGATGGATCACACCACCGGCGGCCAGCATGTCCTGCGCCTGTTCGAAGGATCGAATCCCTACCTGGCCACCCACACATTCGACGACCACATCGGCTCCCTTGCCATCTGTGAGGTCCATGACGGCCGCCACCGAATCGGTCTTGGATACATCGATCACATGATCGGCGCCCAGTTTACCTGAGATCTCGCAACGCAGTGGTTGGGCATCCACTGTAATCACACGTCCTGGACTGCGTTCTCGGACGATCTGTGCGCAAAGTGCGCCGACGATGCCCTGGCCCAGGATCACGACGGTCTGCCCCGGTTCGATAGGGGTGGTACGCATCCACATGATAGAACTGGTGGTCAGAGGCAGGAAGGTCGCTGTCTCGTGGTCCAACCCTTCGGGCAGCTCGAACACCGTCTTGCGTGGCCCCGTCTCATGTCCGAGGACAAACTGTGCGTGCGGACCGCTGACCATGACCTGCTGTCCCACAGAGAACCCTTTGATCTCTGTTCCCACATCGACGATTTCGCCTGCATCGGAATAACCCATGATGTCCGGACTCACGGCTTCTTCGAGGACGTAGCGCCGGAACAGTTCCGAGCCGCGGCTGATCAGACTCCGGCGAACGCGGATCAGGACCTGGTCTGCGGCGGGTTTCGGACGATCGACCTCGACCATCTGAACATTCCCGAAACCGTCCAGCTTTTCGAGTTGCTGCATTCGCTCCATGCCGATCCTATCCTCTATGCGCAATCGCGCTCATGGTGTCCTGAGTGATAGAGCTTCCCGTTCCAACGTTGCCAAGGCTGACGCGGCTTCTGCGTCGAGATCATCTGACAGCAGGTCACTGCGCTCGTATGGATCCGATGCCAAATGGAACAGTTGCCGGTCACCGACACCGAAATCGATCAGCTTGTAGGCGGAGTCGCGAATCGCGAAAGCAGGTATGTCGCCACCGATCTCCGAATACACATGCGTTCGCGCAGGTGCGGAGGCATCGACGAGCAATCCTGCGAAGCTCTGACCGTCCTGCGAGTCTTGCATATCTGCTCCTGCGAGTTCAGCCATCGTGGCAAACAGGTCGACAGACGAAACCAACGCGGCTTCCCGTTGCCCCATACGATCGACGCCGACGCCGGACACCACCAGGGGCACCTGCAATCCACCCTGGAAGACCGTGCCCTTCACCCGTCTCGGTCTGTATGGCAACTGAGCGACAGCCGTGGGGGGGCCGTTGTCCCCGATGAATATCACAACCGTGTTCTGCCGATCCACGGCGTCCAGTACGCGACCCATTTCGGTATCCATCGCCTCCAGCATCGCAAGGTAGTAGGGCAATGGATTTGCATCGATGGCGGCCGAATCGCCACTGAGGCCCTGGCTGTGGTGCAGGGAATCGGGAGGCAGGTGAAAGGGTGCATGTGGTGCCGTGTAGGCCAGCCATAAGAACCAGGGTGGCGTCTGGCCCTTGAGCCAATCGAGAGCCAGGTCGGTGAACAACGCGGTCGCGTATTGATCGACGGTGGAGGTGACACCATTCTGTGTCAGGCGAACTGCGTTGTAATCCTGGTGGGAACCGGAGAGCAACCCCGCATAGTGGTCTATGCCCAGTAGGGCAGGGCTGTCGGCGTTGCCGTTGCTCGTTCCGGACAGATGCCATTTGCCGATGAGTGCTGCGTTGTAGTTGGTCTGCGCTGCGAGCAGCGCATGCAGCGAGACTTCCTCTGCTGGGATGGCATTCTCCGGTGGCTCAGCGCCCAATACGCCGGTGNGGAATCCGTGCCGTCCTGTAAGGATGGAGGAGCGAGTCGGCGAACAAACCGGATATGCCCAGGCATTATCGAAAGTCAGGCCCTCGGACTGCAGAGATTGCAGAACGGGCATGTGGGCTTTGATGCCATCGCCATAACCAGGGGTTGCATCAAGGCCTAGATCGTCAGCAATGATGAGGAGAATGTTGGGACCGTTGGAGGTCGACGGTGGCGTCACGAGNTNATCCAACCCTGCGGGAGAGTCGGTGCCGCAGGCCAACAACGAGGCGGCAAGCAGGAACGCGGCAGTGAGGGGGATGCTCATGGAGCTTCTGGTATCAACACACGAGTACTGATGCCGGGCCGAACGCTGGCGCCAGATTCGGGCAGACGGGCTCCGTGTGCGCTCACGTAGCCGAGTTCGGCTGGGGATGGTCCAACCCACTGGCTGTCGAAGCCATCCACGTGAATACTTCGGTCTGGCTGCAGTCGGACCATGGCGAAGAGCGGGCCTCTGTAGGGCGCTGTGTATTTGATGTAGGGATAGGCTGCGTCGATTTCATCATCGTAACGCACGTGCTTGAAGTCGTCACCCATCCAGTAGTTCGACATGCTGTTGATCTGGATATGCCAGATACCATCGATGAGGTTTGCATAGTCGAGATGATGATGGCCGCTGAATAGCGCCACGATCTGCTGCCAGCCGGCGGCGCGATTGATCTCGTTCAATAGCGCAAACACATCGTCCGCGCCGCCGAAGTCGCCGCGATCCAGAGCCTGGTGGATGAAGAGGAGCACGGGCAGGTCGGTTCGGTCCTGCNGGTCGGNGCGCANCCACTCGATCTGGTCAGCCGCCATGCCGCACGGATAACCAGGCTTCGGTGGATCGTCGGGGTCGTTTCCGTCCAGCACGACACAGTGCCAACCCCTGAGATCGAAGGTGTAATACCGGGCTGGCATGGACATATAGGCGACGGTCTGTTCTCGCGTCGCACCGCCGTCCATGTCGTGATTGCCCAGCACGTTGTAACGTTGGATGGCCAGCCTCTCCCAGATCTCGAGGAACGGACGGTTCGCCTCCTTCGGTTGGCAGAAGTCGCCGAGTTGCACAGCCATATCCACCTCGGCTTCTGCAGCAGCCTGCACAAACCTCGACAGGCGCTTGGGAGCATCGTGCATGATGTCGTGATGGATGTCGGCACAGATGGCGAACGTCAATGGCAGGGGCTGATCAGGCATCGAAAACCAGACGGTGTCGGGGCGGTGAACCTTACGGCCTCNATATACAGGCGAGATTCCCCTGAACGAGCAAGGCACGGGCGACATGAGTGAGACTTTCTCAAAGGTCTATCTCCAGGCACTGNTCGCAGGTTTTGGGAGCCTGACGCAGGCATTGCCCGCGATCATCAATGTTGCAGATCGTGTCGCGGGTCGTCTCGCCGCTGGAGGACGGCTGCTGCTGGCCAGCGTGCGTCCAGACTTCGCATCTGAAGGGTATATCCGCGGCGGCGGGCTGATGCTCATAGAGGAGTGGACGCCAGCAACGAGTCTGTCGCCCGACGATACGGTCATCTTCGGCTGGTCCGATTCGGGGCAGGAGAAGGAGTTGGAGCTGCTGAGCTCTCTGCGCGATTCCGATGCCCTGACCATCGGGATTGGCCCTCCTACTGTTGCGTGGACGGGTGTCGAGGCGCTGGCTTCAGCAGACCTGCTCTCGGCGAGTCGGACACCTCCGCCGGCGGCAACCGGTCCCTTTGNCGGGGAGGCCTACCCGCTGATCTCGCTGCAGAATCTGGTCATCTTGTGGGTCCTCACCGGCGAGATCGTCAGTGCTCTGACCCGCCAGGGGCAGATGCCAGCGCTGTACCAGAGCGTCCTCGTACACGGCGCTCGAGAGCGCAATGCCCGGGTTGGTGGCTCGCGCTTCCACGAAGCACACGACGTACCCGCCATCCCGCCCNGGCAGTTGGGCGAGAGTTACATCCGGGCGATCAACGAGATCCTTCAGGCGCTGATCGACGAGGAGACGACCTCGATCGAGAGTGCTGCGAAGCTCTGCGCCCAGGTCCTGCGAAACGGCCGAGTGGTGTACGCTGGTATGATTTCCCATTTCCCGATGCACCAGCACGGCGCCCCGGGTGATCCGCTGCTCATGAAGCGCCTGGCCCCCCTCGATGCAGAATCGCCGTCCTTGCCCGAGCTGCGAGCCAAATTGCACCACGGGGATCTGTTCTTCTTCCTCGGGTACTACCGACGACCCGTGGAGGCTTATCAGGTGGCTCGACAGGCCGGTGCTACCGTCATCGAGGTGATCACGGGAGATGGATCTGAAGCCGGGGGTGAACCTCCACCCGATTGCGTGATCAAGCCGAAGTGGCCCTTCGGTGACGCACTGATCTCGGTACCGGGCTACGACGTGGAGATCTTGCCGGGTTCAGGGATCGTGCAGGCGGCGATCTATTGGGCCGTCGTAGGATCCATCGCTCAGATCATGGCGGAGGATCGGCCAAACCACAGCGGATGACGTCTCCCGTTCAGGGTGTCTTCGACCACGGGAGAGCGCCAGCTACCGCCGCCTTGCGCATGTTGCTGAGCCAGATCGGCCACAACCACCCCGTCTCGCTGCCCTTCGGCAGAAACGCCGGGTCGATGGCGTAACGCTTCTTTCGATCGATCTCTTCACCGAGAAAACCCTCCACCGCCGAGTAGGGGATCCACGCGAAGGTGCTTCTTTCGAGGTAGGCGTCGTTCTCTTCTGGCACAGGATGGTTCATGACGGCCGGAGCGGGCACGAAATCAACCTTGGCGAAGTAGGAGGCGAAGTCGCCGTCCATGACGGGGGCCTGATCCTTGATGGCAGCAAGCAGGTCGGCCTGTGAGAAGTAGCCCCGTGACTCCTCCATCCCTTTGTGGGCTGCCGTCTGGGAGATGGTCTCACCCTCGCGTGGCCCACCGCCGAAACCGGCCCAGCCACGTTTGCTGCCCGCATGTTCGGCCAGCAGCAGATAGACCTCGTCACCGGACTCGAAATACACGACCAACCCTGCCGGACCTTGGGCGGCCACGTGACCGGCCAACAGCAACACGACAACGAAACAACTCAGGAACCGCTTCATTTGTCTCTCTCAGGTCATGGGGCGCGGTGGCGGCAACCAACCGGGATCGTTACTCTCGACATCGATACCGCGACAATGTACTCAACGTTGGGCACATGATGCGAAGACGAATCACGACAGCCGGACGATGTCTGGCGATCCTTGCCGGCCTGTGGGCCTCCGCTTGTGGAGATCAAGATAACAAGGTCACCGCGTCGGCGTCGCAGCTCAGCACGTGGTCGCAGGTGCAGCAGATCCTCGACGCTAACTGCACTAGCTGCCATACGGTGGGTACTTCGCAGGCTCGGCAATCGGGGCTGATTCTGACGCCTGATGTGGCGTACGAGCAACTCGTGGGTCGCAACCCGACAAATCCGGCCGCCCTGGCGGACGGTCTGCAGCGGGTCGGAACCGCGGGCCCCGTCAGCCTGCCCACGAGCCTGCTGTGGGAGAAGATCAACGCGGCCAATGAGGATCACTTCACAAGTGACCACCCTGACTACGGCACGCTCATGCCGCCTCCGCCGCAACCGCCGCTGACCTATGGCGAACTCGAGCTGATTCGCGCATGGATCTACGCCGGCGCACCGGAGGCGGGTCAGGTCGCTGATCCGGCCCTGTTGGCTAACGAAGACCGTTACAGCTACGAGGCAGACGACTTCGTACCCCTCCTGGCACCGGCAGAGGGTTTTCAGCTGCACCTGGGCCCCTTCGACGTCTTCCCGCAGGGGGAGCGCGAATTCTTCTACTATCAAGGACTCGGCAACGACGAACCGATCTACATCGATCGCGTTGAGATCACGATGCGACGAGGGAGTCACCACTTCATTCTCTATGGATTCGGCGATCGAACACCTACGTGGGCCCTCCCTGACACAGAGGTGTTTCGTGATCTGCGAGATTCGACGGGGTATCCCATCCCGGCCAACTATCTGGCCATGCCCTTTCACCGTTTTCTTGTGGGAACACAATGGCCGGCTCTGGACTACTCCCTGCCCGAGGGTGTGGCGCTGGAGATTCCCGCCGACTACGCCTTCGACATGAATGCCCACTACTTGAATCGCACAGACGCCGTCGCGACGGGTGAGGTGTACGTCAACCTGCACACCGTGGATCCAGAGACCATTCAGCACACGGCAAAGGTCGTGGACTTCAACAACACCGATATCGCCCTGCCCGCCGGTGAACGCACTACCCTGGAGCGCGTATTCCGCTTTGACGAGGACGCGAGTGTTTTCCAACTGTTTTCTCATGCCCACGAGCTGAACACGGAGTTCCGTGTCGAGATCGCAGGTGGCGACCGCGACGGCGAGGAGGTCTACTACTCGAATGATTGGGAACATCCACCGATCGTGGAATATGATCCCCCCATCATCCTTCAAAGGGGCGAAGGGTTTCGCCTGATCGCGACGTACGACAATACGCACGACAGGGATATTGGCTTTGGACTCCTGAGCACCGATGAGATGATGATCCTCTTCGGACTGTACTACCCCAACCAGGGCGAGGGCTGACGATGCACAATCCCTATGCAGAGGTGATCTGGAACGACGCGAACATCGTTCCCTCCGCCTCCCACATGCACCTGGGCAACCAGAGTCAGTTGGACAATGCCTACCGATATGGCATCCGACACTTTCCCATATCTAACTACTATCCGTCCGTTCCGTACGATGCCGACACCAGACTCAGCGATTTCCGTCTGAAACAGTGGTGGCCGGCCTCCCGTGACGGCCATCGAATCGACCCGCCCATCGACTGGAATGGCATCATCGATTGGCAAGACGAGCTCGATGAGCTCTATCGCACGCAATTCCCCTTCGAGCAGACGGAGCCGGTGTACTCAGCGATCCCGCACGACGCCATTTTGAGTCACAATGCAGAGCACCACGGCTTCACCAACACACAGGCACACATCTGCAGTCCCGGTTCGTCCTTCGCATCGGGCACGTTCGACGTGCACAACAAGTTCCGGCTCAATGAACACGGGTTTCCCGTGGGTTACGGTGGAACCTGGCAGGCCGCCTTCGAAGGCATGATCGGCGGGCTGGATTATATCGATGGTGGGGGAATCACCATCAACCATCCGACGTGGTTCTCGAAGTTCAGCGACGAGCAGGTGCTGCAGATGCTCGATTTCGATGATCGGGTGCTGGGCATCGAGATCTACAACGATTACAGCTATAAGCGGGATTGGTACCAGAAACCAGACTACGAAGCGCCTGACGAGCCAGAGCAGGGGTTCTCTCTGAAGCTGTGGGATCGAGTCCTGCTCACGGGGCGCCGGTGCTGGGGACTATGTGTACCGGATCACAGTGCCGCCGGCGGTGGCAACTGGCGCGGCCGATGCATGTTGATCGTCAACGACTTTTCGGAGCACGCCTGCCTCAAAGCTTACAGAGACGGCAGTTTCTACGGGTGCCTCACCGGAGAAGGCCCCCGCCTGATCGACTTCTCGGCCTCTGAGACCGTCGTATCGATCAGGCTGGATCGATCAGCAGAGATCCGCTTTCTCGCCGACGGGCAAGTTGTGAAGACCGTGACGGGAGATCAGGCGAGTCTCGATGTGCCGCAGACAAATGGTACGGCGGCCTTTGTGTATGTGCGTGTGGAGGTGGAAGACCGTGAGGGGGAGCGGCTCTTCCTGCAGCCTGTGCGTTTCGAGGGTTAACCTCCGGCGGTCAGGGCTTCAGTGTGTTTCGGCGGCGATGAGTCCACCGTCCACGCGCATGGTGCTCGCCGTCATATAGTCTGCATCGTCGGAGGCGAGAAAGAGGACGGCCTTGCCAATGTCCTCGGCCGTGCCCATGCGTCCCCAGGGGATGCGCGTTTTTTCCGCTGCCGCGATCTTTTCATCTGAAACGCCCACCGTGCTTCCCGGCGTCCGCATCCAGCCCGGCTCAAGGGCATTGACGCGGATTCTGTGTGGCGCCAACTCTATCCCCAATGTGGCAGCAAACTGGTTTAGACCTGCCTTGGTGAAGTTGTAGACGGAGCTCCCCGCATAGGCGCTTTCGGCGTGAACGGAGGTGATCACGATGATACTGCCGCCGTTCACCTTCAGCGGTTCGAGGGCTTCCTGGCAGAGGTTGAAAGTGCCGAAGAAATTGACGTCCACAACCTGACGAGCGCGATCTTCAGTCAGCTCTTCGAAATTCGTGAAGGCGTTGATACCGGCGTTGCAGACGAGAATGTCGACGCGCCCGTATTCGGACATCGCTGCTTCAACCATCTGTCGGCAGACCTCTCGACTGCCCGCATCGCCAGCGACGCCGACGGCGGTACCCCCGGCGGCACGAACTTCCTCGACAGCCTCATCCAGATTCGCCGGTGTCGAACTGTTGAGCACGAGGCGAGCTCCCTCGGCGGCCAGGCAGCGAGCGATGCCGCGCCCCATGGCGTTCTTCTTGCCTGCGGCGGTAACGATGGCGACACGATCGGCGAGTTTCATGTACGTGATCCTCTTTGGTTGGTTATTCGTCGTCAGCCCGCCGCGACGCTGGCAGTGCTGAATCGGGCGATCAGATCTTCGGCGGCGGACATCATCATGTCCACATTGTCCGCCATGTAGGTCGACAGTCGCTGCTCAGCGCCGCTGCGGTCGCCCGCATCGAACATCTGACGCGCCTCTACGGCCAGCGGATAGGCACTTGTCGCAAACTCAGCTTCCATCTCCTGCCAGCGCTGACGCACCGCTTCGACGCGGTTCGGCACATCCTCGCGGCCCAGATGGGCCAGGTGCAGGAAACGCCACCAGGGACTGTCCTCGGTGGCGTGTTGTCCACCTCGACCCAGGATCGGGGGCAATGTGCCTTCGAGGAAGACGGGGAAGAAGGGCGCCTGACACGGTGAGTAGAAACTGCACCAGTAGATGGGCAGCCGTGTCATATCACCACACAGGTCGGCGACCAGACTGGCCGCTGTATTGCCACCCTTTGGGCCGTCGGCAAAGTGGATGCAGATCCCCTTGCCCGTCAGATCCGTGCGGAAGGGCTCCTCTGGCTCACTCGCATCTGAATGATCGCGCAACAGGGCCATCATCATCGCTGTATCGATCCCGCCTTCACGTGCACCGAGTACGGCGCAGGACCGGCGTCGACGCATGGCGCCACTTCCTTCATCACGCTGATTCTTGCTGTAGGCGTCGGCGAAATTGAAGGGTTCGTCGGCGCCCTGCCACCAGCCACGATCTCTGGCGGTGGTTTCGGCTGTGGCGGACACGGCCTCATAGTTGGTCTCGACGCTGTACACGTTGCTGATGCCGAGGGCCGTGTCGATACGTTGCACGGCCCATTCGTGGCCCGCCGTTTCGATGACGAAGGCTTCACCCGGATCGGCGACGATGTAACCATTGTCGTAGGTCCGCACGTTCGCATCGTTGTCGAACTTCCCCTGCCCGAATTCGCCGATGACGCGGGTCATCCAGTCCACGGCCTCTCGCGCGGTGCGTCCGCGCTCAAGACCGATCCTAAGGATCTCCATACCGATGAGACGTTTCTCAGGGGCCGTGTCGAACTTCGACGCGAGTCCTTCATTGCCGATCACGACCTGATGTTCATTGAAGCCGTGTTCGTAGCCCCAGCACCACCAGGGCCTCGATCCCACGTGTCGCCAGGTGACCTCCGCTTCGGGAAGCGTGACGAACTGACACTGGGTAAGCGCGTCTGACGCGTGATGCTGGCGTTCGTGCAGCTCCAGCGGCTGGCACTCATCCCAGGGCCGATCGCTATTCTTCGCGAACAAGGTCTGCCGCTGACTCGTGGCCGGTGGCAGGGCGACCATGGTATCGCAGCTTTTGGGTGTGGTCATGTTTGGCTCCCATGTGTCGGGTCTGTGGCGAAAACAAGGGTCATCGTTGGGTCGAGGCCAGGGCACTGCCAGACCGGTATTGGCAGACTGGAGCATTGGCACGACAGCGCTCGGACTCGTTCTTGTGACGAACAAAGACTGACACAACCGTTTCAAACGGGGCCGACCTGCGTGCGGCCACCCGACCTGGAGGCGCGTGATGGTAGACAAAGTGAAAGTGGCCGTCCTGGGCATGGCCCATGATCATCTCTGGACGAATCTCGACGATCTGCTCAAGCGAGATGACGCGACGGTGGTTGGCGCCGCCGATGACAGCCCAAAACTCCGGGCCCAATTCGTTGAACGGACCGGATGCTCCGACACGTTCGAACACTGGGAGGACCTCCTCGACCAGCAGTCTCCCGACGCCGTGTACGGGTTCGGCGCCACAGCGCAGCACGCAGAACTTGTGGAGACCTGCGCCGAGAGGGGGATTCACGTCATGGTGGAGAAGCCGATGGCGGCAACCCTCGAGCAGGCCGATCGCATGCTGGTGGCGGCACGTCGACACCATATACGACTCATGGTCAACTGGCCCACGGCGTGGAGTCGTTCCATCCGCACCGCGTATCGACTGGTGCAGGAGGGCGCTGTCGGTCGCGTCTGGCAAGTGACGTGGCGTGGCGGACACGGTGGCCCCGACGAACTGGGCTGTTCGGACGAATTCTGCCAGTTTCTGTTCGACAAGGATCTGAATGGCGCCGGGGCTTTCAACGACTACGGCGGCTATGGTTCGTGCCTGTGCCTGCTGTTCATGGGTGGGTCGCCGACGAGTGTGGTGGGCATGGCGGGCCGGCTGACGAAGGATCATCTGCCCGTCGACGACAATGGGGCGATTCTTATGCGCTATCCGCAGGGCATGTGTCGCATCGAGATGACCTGGAGTGAGGCGGTGTCGAATGTGCCAGCTCACGATCCGGTGATCTACGGCACCGAAGGAACCCTCATTGCGGGCCGGCAAGTGACGCTGCACACACGCAGCGACGACGAGGGGACGGTGGTCGAACTCGACACCCTGCAGGAGAATGGGCAGAATGCGACGGATCACTTCCTGCATTCGATCCGTAGCGGCGAAGAGCCACAGTTTCAGACGAGTGCCCAGCTGTCGAGGGCAGCGCAAGAGATCATGGAGGGGGGACTGCGCTCGGCTATGTCCGGCGTCGAGGTCAGTCTGCCCATCGAAGACCACCTGTTTCGCGGGTAGGGAGAATCTGTCATGGCATTCAAGTTGGGTTTCTGCGCATTGCACTGGCGACAGCCCGATCTCGAGAAGGCACTGCCCGCCCTGGCCGAATCGGGTTGGGATGGATGGGAGTGTCGACTGCCGATCGAGTGGATGGGGTCTGTGAGCCGAATGCGAAGACTGTGCGACGATGCGGGCATGCCCATGGCGGTCATGGGCGCTCAAGGCTCACCGGACACGCGCGACTGGGAGCATGTGGAGCGCAACAAGCGGCGCATGGAGTATGCCGCCGAACTGGGAGCCGATTGTTACCTCTTCATGAATGGACGCAAAGAGGAGGGGTCCACGACGATCGACGACGATATCCGCGCAGCGGCAGATGGCGCCGACGAGTGGGCCGAATATGCGGCACAGTTCGGACTGGAACTGACCTACCACATCCACACGAATCTGCTGGTGGACTCCATCGATGAGTGGCGTCTGTATATGAGTTGTCTGAAGAAGGCGAAACTCTGTATCGATGTCTCTCACGCCGAGCTGTGGGACTATGACCCGGTAGAGTCCATCGTAGACTTCTACAGCCAACTGAACTACGTGCATCTGCAGGACTATTCATCCTGCACTGTACGAGAGCAAGGCCGGTACAATCCTGTCTGGGTCGACGTAGGTGCCGCCGAGTGTCTGGACTTCAAAGACGTCCTCGATACGCTGACGGACAAGGGGTTCAGTCGCTGGGTCACGGCCTGCCCGCAAGCACCACCTGAAGGTGGCATGGAGGCGTCGCAATCAGCACACGACAGCGCTTCCATGCGACAATACATCCGTGGTCTGGGATACTGAGGCGCTCCCGCACGCGGCGGGCGGTGGCCTATTTCAGCAGCACCATACGGCGCGTCGAGACGCCAGCCTGTGTGACGAGCCGATACAAATAGACACCAGGCGCAGCACGCCGGCCGAGGTCATCGTCGCCATGCCACTGCACCTGATGTGATCCGGCGCCGTGCCAGCCTGAAGCGAGGGTCCGGACACGCTGCCCGAGGATATCGTAGATGACGATCTCCGCAGGCGACCCTTCTGCCATCGAATAGTCGATGGTCGTGGTCGGGTTGAAGGGATTGGGGTAACTCTGCCGCAGCTGGAATCCACGCGGCTCGAGAGCTTTCTGCTCTTCGATCGCCGTGGGGACGGGTTGTTCGCCGTCCAGAGGCAGGAAACGATAGATCCAGCCGTCGTATCCCACGACATAAAGTTCGCCTGCTTCATCTTCGCCGAAGGAGGAGATGTGGGACGGTGAGCCTGCGAGAAGAACCGAATCTGTCACCGCCGTGCCGTTGTGGCGAAGGGCCCAGATGTTCCCCGAACCGAAGTCCCCGTAGATGTAAGCTCCCACCAGATCGCCGAGTCTATGTCCTCGGTATACGTAACCTCCGGTGACGGAGACACCGTGAGAGCGTCCATACGCAGCCACGGGCAGCAGCAGGTCATCGCGCTCACAGCCGGACCCACGGAAACAGGCGAATCCTTCCTGGATGTTCCATCCGTAGTTGCCACCACGTACGATCAGATCGATCTCTTCGAACGACCCCTGCCCCACATCACCGGCCCACAGATCTCCCGTGATCCGATCGAAGCTGAAGCGCCATGGATTGCGCAGGCCCCACGCCCAGATCTCTTCGCGCCAGTCGTCTGCATTGCCTACGAAGGGGTTGTCGGCAGGGATCGAATAGGCGAGTCCCTCGTCGAAGTGATCTACATCGATGCGCAGAATCGTCGCCAGCAGCGTCGTCGGATCCTGGCCATTCAAGAAGCGATCGTTTGACGCGCCGCCATCACCGAGACCGATATACAACATCCCATCGAGTCCGAAGGCGATCATGCCACCATTGTGATTGCCCGCCGGCTGGGCGACCTCGAGGATCACGCGCTCTGTCGAGGCGTCGAGAAGGTCGGGGTCGTCAGACATGGCCATCTCGGAAACGCGCGAGAAAAAGTCGCTGCGAGTGTACGAAACAAAGACGCGTCCATTTGAGGCGAAGTCTGGATGAAAGGCCAGGCCGAGCAGTCCCCCCTCGCCAGGGCTGCTGTTTACAGAGCGCCGGTGGTCGAGGAAGATCTTCTCAAATTGGTCTGCGGCGTCGATCAGTCTGATGCGTCCTGGACGTTCGACGATGAAGATGCGACCCGATCCATCACCCGCATGGGTGAGCAGGAGGGGGTCATCGAGGTCGACGAAGTCGAACACGCGTTCGAGCTGACGGGGCGCGAGAGCGAGCTGAGCGCTGGCGATCACCGCCGTCAACAGGACACCGAGTGCGCATCGCAACCAGACGCCCCTGGCCGCGCTGCACGCGGCGATCTGTTGTGTCGTGAGCACACCACGAAGTATGGGTGTCTCGCCGTCGACCGCAAGCGGTTGACGGCCCCCCGGGGAAATGGCACGATTGATCCCGGAGTCGCAGGGCCGATCAGACCCAATGCCCTGCACACCCTGCCGCGAATGATGCGCACGAAGGACTGAACGACCACTATGGATACAAGATCTCTCGGCCGCACGGGCATTCAGGTCTCTCAGCTGTGTTTTGGCACGATGGCCTTCGGTGGAGACGCCGACGAATCCACCTCTGCCGCCCTCTACAGACGTTGCCGAGATGCGGGGATCAACTTCTTCGACTGTGCCAACGTCTATGCGGGTGGGCGCTCCGAGGAGATTCTCGGCAAGTTGAGCAAACATGAGCGCGACGAGCTCGTGCTCACGTCGAAGGTGTGTGGACGCGTCGGTCCTGGGCCGAACGATCGGGGACTGTCACGGCGTCACATTCACCAGCAGATCGACGTCAGTCTTCGGCGACTGCAGACCGATCACCTCGACGTCTACTTCATTCACAATCTCGATGCCGAGACGCCGATGGAAGAGACGCTGCGCGCCCTCGATGATCTGGTCCATGCGGGCAAGGTGCTCTACGTGGGGGTCAGCAACTGGGCGGCCTGGCAGATTGCCCGCGCCCTTGGCGTCAGCCAGCGTGAGCTGCTGGCGCCCTTTGCGTGTCTGCAGCCCATGTACAACGTCGCCAAACGTCAGGCGGAGGTGGAGATCCTCCCCCTTGCTGAGCACGAGGGATTGGGTGTGATCTCCTACAGTCCGGTGGGGGGTGGTCTTCTAAGTGGCAAATACGGGATTCGTCAGCGTCCGGATCACGGTCGCCTGATAGACACCCCGACGTATCAGAAGCGCTACGGAGACGATGCGTACTACGAAATCGCTGAACGCTTCGTCGACCACGCACGCGCCATTGGTGAGCACCCTGTATCCCTGGCCGTCGCCTGGGTCATGGCCCATCCGGCGGTGACGACACCCATCATCGGTGCTCGTTCCGTGGAGCAGTTGGAGCCGTCGTTGGCGGCCATCGATGTGCAGATGGACCCTGAGCGATACGCCGCCATCGCCGCCCTGTCATCGACCCCACCACCGGCGACGGATCGCACCGAGGACCAGGCGTAGTCAGGGCCGCGTGACGGTGAGGTAGTCGAACTCTGCCTTTGAACCGCCGTTGATCCGGAAGCCCACCTTCCCGTTGAGCCAGAACCGTGTCGAATAGCTGCTCATGTTCTTGAATCTCTGTCCAAGAAACTGAAGTCCGGTGGCCCGGCGCTCGATGCGGACCGTGTTCCAATTGCTCTTCTTCTCGAGGGACGACGCCTCCCTCCAGTCGAGGATTCGTCGATACTCGCCCTGGTCCATCACGGCCAGAGCAAACTGACCATTCGGTCGGATGAGGATATTGCAGTAGTCGGCGCCCGACGACAGGCCCCAGATTAGACCGACCCACACCTTGCCGTGGAGAGGCGTCAAGACTGCGCGAGGGCCAACCTCGTCCACTTGGAAGTAGCCTCAGGGATGCCCGTCGTTCGATGGGGGTCCACCATTGACGCACACCATGGGATATCGCACGATTGGACGTCGCTGTTGAGATGTCACTGAAGAATCAGAGAAAGAATCCATGGCACGGCAGTACTGGCTCGTGAAGTGTGAACCCCACGAGTGCTCCTTCGACGAACTCAAGAAGCGTGAGAAGCGCACCGGATTCTGGCGCGGTGTGCGCAACTACCAGGCGCGCAACCTTATCCGTGATGACATGGCCAAGGGAGAGCTCGCCTTCTTCTATCACTCGAACTGCGATGAACCGGGCGTGGCGGGCATCGTCGAGATCGTGGCCGCTGGATATCCCGATCCGAGTCAGTTCAACAAGAGTGACCGCTACCACGACGCGAAGTCGAAAGCGGAGGATCCCCGCTGGTATTCATTCGACGTGAAGTGGAAGAAGAAGCTGAAGAGTTTTGTTTCCCTCGCTGATTTGAAGGCGAATGCGAAACTTGGCGAGATGAAGGTCGTACAGAAGGGTCAACGACTCTCCATTCAGCCTGTCACCGCGGCCGAATGGAAGCAGGTCTGCAAGATGGGGGGAATCACCGCATGAGGTGCGAGGCGAAATGGTAACGATCACCCGTGTCGAGGCGATTCCCATCCTCGTACCCCTGACGACGGGGCTGACGACGAAGACGGCCCACGGTGAGCATATCGACTCACCCTATGTCGTGGTTCGTGTGCATACGGATGAGGGCATCACGGGCGTCGGAGAGGCAACGCTGGCGCCCAGGTGGAGTGGTGAGACCAGCCCCGGGTGTGTGGCTGTGATTCGCGACCTGCTCGACCCGGTGCTGCAGGGCGCCAATGCCCTCGACGTCAATGTGTGCCGACAGAGGATCGAGTCAGCGCTGCGTCTGAATCCCTTCACCAAGGCGGCGGTGGAGATGGCGATCTGGGACGTGGCGGGCAAGGCGGCTGAGCGGTCTGTATGTCGCTTGCTCGGTGGACGTCTGCGCGATGAATTGCCAATGAAGATGGTGGTCGGCGCTTTTCCCGTGGAAAAGGCGGTGGCCCTGGCACAGCGGTTCCTAGACGGAGGAGCTCGCCATCTGAAGGTGAAGGTGGGGCTCGATCCGGCGCAGGATGTGGCTCGTGTGGCGGCCGTGCGCGAGCTGGCGGGCCCCGACGTCGGGATCAGTGTGGATGGCAACTGTGGCTGGAGTGTTCCCGTCGCCTGCCGAACGCTGCCGCTGCTGGAGGCGTACGATGTGCGTCTCGCCGAGCAGCCGATCCGAGCAAATGATGTGACCGAATGGGCACGCCTGCGTGCCGCGACATCGATTCCACTGATGGCCGATGAATCGGTGTTCTCCCTGACGGATGCGTGGAACCTGGTGTCGAATCGCGCCGTCGACGTGCTGGCCATCTATCCCGGCAAACATGGTGGTTTGCTGGGCGCCCTCGAGATTGCACACCTGGCCCGGGCTGCGGGTATCGTGTGCAGTATGGGCAGCAATCTCGAGCTGGGCATCGGCACGGCGGCCATGCTTCATCTGGGTGCGACGGCAGAGGCCATCGACAATGAGACGTACCCGGGAGATTACCTGGGTCCGCTGTACCACGAAGCGAATATGATCACCGAACCGCTTCGCCTCGGTCCCGAGACCGCCCACGTACCGGACGGGCCCGGTCTCGGTGTCGAACTCGACGAAGATCAACTCGATCGCTGGCGGGACGGATAGGGGTTATGGCCCATCTCGCAGATGGACACAGGCGCCAAGACTTCAGGAGACTGTGATGTCTGAGAACGCAACGGGTGTGACAGAGGAAGAGAAGTTTCGTTTCGACCTGACAGGTTTTTTCATTCGGCCCGCTATTCTCACACCCGACGAGGTGGCGGCGATCGTCGATCAGATCGATCGCATCTTCCACGATCCAGATTCACTGCCACCCCACGAGCGTGGAATGCCGGGTGGCGCAGCCCAACTGATCATCGACCATCCGAAGGTGATGGAGGTGCTGCATGAGATCATCGGCCCCGACGTGCGTCTGGAGAACACGACCTGTATCTGGCGCAAGAAGGGGGAGCGCCACGGTGATCTGCATGGCGGCGGACCGCAGCAGATCGATCCGATTTTCGGCTATCGCAGCAGCAACGGTCGCATTCACGCGGGGATGGTGCGCGTCGTGTTCGAGTTGACCGATATCAGCAGAAACGACGGGGCGACCCACTTCATCCCGGGCAGCCACAAGGCGAATTTTCCCATGCATGCCGATCACATGTCTCTGGAAGAGGGAGAGCAGTCAGAGTTTCTCACCTCCTATGACTGTCCGGCAGGCAGTGCCGTGTTCTTTACAGAGAACCTGTGCCACGCAGGTCCGCCGTGGAAGCGGGACACGCCAAGGGTGGCAATCCTGAACGCGTATTCCCATCTGGCCACCCACTGGCATCGACTGAAGGTGACACCAGAGGTGATGAGTGGCCTGCCGCGTGAAAAGCAGGCCTACTTCCGCGAACCCTGGATTGCGGACTTTCGCTCGTCTCCGGCGACACACAACACCTTCGAACGCTTCATGGAAGGGGGCGAACCTCCTGTCGACACGGACAACGAACCGTAAGGTCGCTCCGGGGTGCGAGTTCGACCGCCTGCATGGGCCCGTCAGGTGCAGATCTCTAGCTATACCGCTACTCTTCCCAGATGGGCCATTCGCTTTCCTGAAGCCGTGTCCACAGGCTGTCGAACTCCGCCGAACCGTCGTCCTCCCACTCGTCGAGTCGCACTCCGGCTGCGAAGGTCTCGTCCACGCCCTGCTTCATCAGGCGCTCTGCCTGCTGCAGATTGCGGTAGTAGTGTTTCAGGCCGCCCGGCAGAGTGACGACGGACAGATGGCGGGAGAATTCGGGTGCCGGTTGTGCGGAGATGGCATACCGATCGATGGCGGCCTCGTCGAGGACGACGCCCAGACCTGGCCCTTCAGGCACACGCATGAATCCCCGTTGCATCGTATGCGGTTCGGTGATCAGGTCGTCCACATAGGAATGATGGCCGGTGACGCCGGGGATCGTTGCCGTAGGCATGGCGGCGCCCAACTGGCAGGCGAAGGCGGTGGTGATCCCGGTACCCACGTATTGAAGCAGGATAGGTGTGTTGGCCGCAGCGAAGGCCCATCCCGCAGCGAGCGCATTGCCCACATTTTCGTGTGAACACAAAGCGCCTTCGAAGTCTCCCGCACGCAGTCCGATCCAGGGTCCTGACGGTTGCCGTGACGCTGGTCGGCTGATCACCCCTGTCCCATGCAGGTAGAAGGGAATGCGGATCTGTGCATGAAGACGGCGCCAACCTTCGACGTCGTAGGCGAAGATGGGCTCCTCCACGCCCTTGACGACGGGAATCTCTTCCAGCTGACGCAGGATGGGCAGGGCCTTCTCTACGCAGATCAGAGAACCGTTGAAATCGAACTCCACACGGAAGTCGGGAGGGGCCACCTGCTGCATGGCCTGCGCCGTCTCCACAACGTCATAGAAGGCGCGGGCCTTGCACTTGAGACCCCGGTAACCACGACTCACCGCTTCTTCCACTTCGGCGGCCGAATCCTCTGGTGACATGCACGGCATCCACCAGCCCATGGAGACCCACTGGCGCATCTGAGGTCCCATCAGCTTCCACGCGGGTTGTCCCAGCTGCTTGCCTACCAGGTCATAACAGGCCATGTCGAGGTTGAAGCGACCGCTGCCCATCAAGTGATCGACGGGGTCGGTGCCGATATAGGGCGCCAGTACTTCTTCATCGAAGGGTGGCCCGACACTCTCGCCGAGTCCGACCCACTCGCTGTCGGTATGGAATCGATAGACCGTGTGTTCTTCGATCATGGAAAAGTGATGAAAACGTGTCCGAATCCGGTCCTGGTAGGGCAGACGCAGATGCAGGCATTCGATCGACGTGATTTTCATGGGTAGGGCTTCCTGTCGACGGATGAAGGGCAAACACCTGCAACGATAGGGTCTCGAGGAGTCGCGCCCAATCCGAGGCGGGCGAGCGAACCTTGCTCATCGTGCGTATCGTCAAACGAGTGTGATTCGCGAACCGTATACAGGAGATCGATGAAACCGAGTCGTCCAGCAGTTGCTGCGTTGATGGCCGTGGTCTGGTTTGTCGGCGTTTCTCAGGTCCAGAGTGAATGGCCCTACGACGACAGTCCTCTCAGACGGGGGACGCCCGTGGAGATCGGCGTACGCGTGGGGCATGACTATGACGGTGAGGCACCCAGCGCAGGCGCTCAATTGCGACTACCCATTCCACGGTTGCGTGGGTTTATCCTGGTGCCCAGTGCCGATATCTTCGATGCCGACGAAGGCGCAGACTGGCAGGTCAATGTGGATCTGCTCATGTCTTCGGGTCCGCGAGGGGGATTCTATGGGGGACTGGGGTTCGGCTGGGTCGAAGAGGGTCGACCTGATCGCGAAAGAGCGATCAATCAGATTCTGGGTCTGCGGCTGCCCGTCGGACGCAGGGGCCTGCGTGCCTATCTCGAAGGTCGCTGGACCGAACTTGCCCGCGACACGGTATTTCGACTCGTCGGTGGTGTGAACATTCCGCTTTTCAGCTACTGAGGATCCGTCACAGGGGCCAGACACTCCCGGCGATCACGCCCCCGTCCACATAGATCACCTGGCCCGTGACAAAGTTCGAAGCCGAGGCGGCAAGAAACACCGCTGTGCCGACCATGTCCTGTGGTGTGCCCACTCGCTGGGCCGGCGTGCGATCAAGGATCCAGTCGTTGAATTCCTCATTCTCCCACAGATGGCTGTTCAGATCCGTGGCAATGAATCCGGGTGCTAGTGCATTGACCTGGATGTCGTGTTCGGCCCATTCCACGGCAAGCCCCTTGGTCAGCTGCCCAAGGGCTCCCTTGCTGCCGGTGTAGACGGTGATCTTTGGCAGTCCCATGCCCGTCGCCAGCGATGCGATGTTGACGATCTTGCCACCCTGACCCCGGCCAATCATGCGTTTGCCGACTTCCTGACAGAGGAAATAGGCGCCCTTGAAGTTGACCCCCATGACCTGATCGAAGTCCTCTTCCTCAAGCTCCGTCGCCGGTTTTCGGATGTTGATACCTGCCACGTTGAAGAGGATGTCGATCTCGCCGAGCTCTGAACTCACCCGCTCGACGGCGGGGCCCAACTCATCGATCTGGCTCACATCCAGCGTCACCGACATGGATCGACGGCCTCGGGCGGCCACGGCGTCGGCAACCGACTCGATGTCGCTCTGCGTGCGTGCGGCGATGGCCACATCTGCCCCGGCATCGGCCAACCCCAGCGCAATCGCTTCACCGATGCCCCGGCCGCCACCGGCCACGAGGGCACATTTGCCCGCCAGATCGAAGAGACCACTCATCAGCTTGCCTTGGGCTCGTTGGCCTGTACCGATCCGGAGGCCAACTGACGAGTCTCCAGGCGATTCGGGCGAAAACCGACAACGACGGTATTGCTGTTGCGGTCGAGCACGTTGTCCGGGTCGATGCGGTGAGGATTGTCCTCGGCTCGACCAATGGGGCGCAGGTCGGTGTGGTGATACCCGAAGCGTACCGCCTTGCGCCATTCGTCGGTGCGATTGCAGTCGGACCAGTGAATGGTCAGATAGCTGAAGAAGATGACGTCTCCCGCTTTGGCCGGTATGGTGACGGTCTCCACCTTGTCCGGGTGGTAGACATCCGGTGGCAAGTGTGGAGCTGTATCGGGACCGAGCACATGCTCGAGGGGGCCATTCTCATGGCTGCCTCGCACGACCTGCAGGGCGCCTGAGTCGATGGGGGCATCATCAAGGTGCAGCAGACAGTCGACGTACGCGGCTCCGTCGTGCGGATAGAATGGGTAGTCCTGATGCATGGGGAATGGTGTGCCCATCTCTGGCGGTTTGGCGTGCAGGACGGTGTGATGCCACTGCACGCTGTCGCCGATCAGATCGCCCACGCAAGAGAGCATCTTCTCATGAAAGATGACGCGGCCCCAGACGCCTGAGTAGTGCTGCGGGTTGTGGAGGAATACGGCCTTCGTGTTCTGTCGCTCTTCATCGGCCAGATACCGATCTCGCCACGGTCCTTTCCAGCCGATGGTCTGCTCGCCCCACTCTTCGATAATCCGCACCATATCACCCCCGAGGCCGGCCACTTCGTCCTGGGAAAACAAGCCTTCCACTTTGACGTAGCCGTCCTGTTGATAGGCGTCGATCTGTTGTTGCGTCAGCATTGTTATTTCTCCGCAGGCACGGCGATGCCGCGCATGATCGTGCGCTGAGTGACCAGGAAAATCGTCATCGTGGGAATACTGACGATGAGGATCGAGGCAAACACGGCGGCCGACGGGGCTTCCTGTTGGAATTCACTGAGCCACACAGCCAACACGTGCATGCTTGGATCGGGGCACACCAGCAGTGGATAGAGGAACATGAGCCAGGCGATGTTGAAGGTCTGCAACGCCACCACGGCGAGGATCGGTTTGCTCAGCGACATGGTGACGTCCCAGAACATGCGCAGCTCGGATGCGCCATCGATCAGTGCCGCTTCGTAGAGGTGACGGGGCAGGGAATCGAAGAAACCCTTGAGCAGAAAGATCAGATACCCATTCACGACGATGGGCAGCACGAGCGCGATGAAGCTGTTGAGCAGGTCGAGTTGCCGAAGAATCAGAAACTGGGGAATCATGCCCACCATCGGTGGGAAGGCCATGGTGGCCATGAACAGCAGGATCAGCTTCCACATGCCCGGTGGCTGAAAACGAGACAGGGCATATGCGGCCAGGGGCTGCAGAGTCAATGACAACACGAGGGCGAGCACGACAAAGATGACAGTGTTCAAAAAGGCGCGGCCCTGCACGAACAATTCGAAAAACACGTTGGAGAAATTGACGGTGGCAAAGTCCCAGCGAAGCTCCCGTTCATTTGCCAGAACGTATTGGACCTCCATCTCGGCGATCGGCAGCGGAATGAGCCAGTCTGTGTGCCGGCTTTGATGGCGTGCATTCAGCGATGCCAGATCGGTGTAGTTTGCCGCCAGCCAGTCGTGCCAGGCGTATTCAGGACCGACCAGATACAGATCGTCGTCCGCCACCTGGTCGAGAAATGCTGAGTAGTCCTGGCGCGGTGAGCCGCTGAGCCATTCACGGTCGCCGGGCAGATGAATGTCATCGAAGGATCGAAAGTCCGCGTCCCAGCGGCTGTTCAGGGCCGTCAGTGTGCCGTATTTCTGACGAAGGAAGCTTCCATAGGACGCATCGTCGACGTCGCTGCGGATGAAGCTCACATTGAGGATTTTCCGCACGAAAAGAATCCACTCTTCCCTGAGGCGGGGCTCGTCGACCTTCGGGGCGCGTTGGGGAAGGACGAAGTCCTCAAAACGTTCGATAGGCACCACGTGTGCCGCGTTGTAGTCGTCGACACGGTCGGTGCCGTAGGCGGGCGCGATGATGTTCTGAACGAAGGTTCCACTGACAGAGCTGAAGGCACGCTCTGCAAGGGGGCGCTCTTCAAGAAGCCGGAAATACTCGGTGTACAGAGTGGCCGGCGTGTAGTCGTAGCGCGCCACCGTCCACTGCGGGATGTTCAGCGTCAGCTGATGCCAGTTCTCGACGGGCGCGCCCATGTCTTCGCCAAAGGCGGCGATGTCGCCGTCAAAGGCTGTCTGCACTCGCGCCCGCAACCGCCGCAGATTGGCCGAAGAAATCCGCTTCAGAAGTTTCGTGCCACCCAGGATCCACCAGTGCCTCGGGATGTCCTGCTCGTCGGCAAAGCGCCGAAGGTCTTCGACTCGAGCGCCTACGACGCGTTCGGGCACGGTGGCCAGTTGGAAGCTGAGATCCTGATAGCCCCGGATCTGGTTCATGGAACTCACGTCATGGCAGTACTTCATCTCCAGGAACTTGCGGACCAGAACGGCATCGTCCTCGAAGTAATCCGGCACGACATCCATCTGGGCCACATCCATCTCGCTACGCACGGAGCCGGATAACATCAGGAGAAAGGGATAGACCATCGTGGTACCACCAAGGAGCAGGGCCAGGATGACCACTCCCTGAAGGATCCTGCCCTTTACCGACCGCGCTTCGACCTTGGTCAGGACAGGCATAGGCGTGCCTCATCGAAAGGGGATCGTCGTGTCGGGGATGGCATGACGTAGTCGTTCATCACTTGGTCGGCCATCATTTCGTATCCGCCGTGGAGAACTCAGCCTGCGACATGCGCTTGAGCTGATAGGCGGTGAGCACGATGACCATGGCACCCAGCACCCACGCCATGGCGGCACCCAGGCCGTAGTGGAGTTCCATGAAGGTGCGTTCGAAGATGTCGAGGCCCAGCACACGGGTGGCACCGTTCGGCCCACCTCCGGTCATAGCGAGGATGAAGTCGGTGCCCCCCTTGAAAGAGCCGACGATGGCCCCCACAAGCTGGATCAGAATCAGGAACTTCACCCTTGGAAGCGTGATGTAGGCGAGTCGCTGGAGAATACCCGCACCATCCATCGTCGCCGCTTCCACCAGCTCTTCAGGAACGGTCTTGAGAGCGGCCAGGTAAATGATGCAGCCTGGCCCCGCCGTGGCCCAGACGGTGGGCAACACGACGCAGAGCATGGCCAGGTCGGGGTCGTCCACCCAGGAGAGGGGTTCCACAGCGAAGGTGCCGACGAAGCCAGAGAGGAAACCTCCCACACCAGACCATCCCGTCACCTCGGCCAGGTCGAGGCCACGAGCCAGGATCGCGAGTTCTCCGGGGCCCGTCCAGGCGCTGACGACGGGCATCATCGTGGCGATGACCAGCCCCGATCCGAAGGCCGCAATCACGGCCCGCACGGGCCAGGTGAGTTCTCGCAGCTGGTAGGCGAGGGAGAAGATGAGACCGATCAGGGAGAGCCATAGCCCGAGTCCTGCCAGCTTTACGAAGGTCGCCGGAATGGGCCCGAGGCCGTTGAGCAGCAAGAGCAACTGATTGAAGAATCCCGACTCAGATGGTTCATACAGCTGCCGCCAGAGGAACACCATGATTACACCACTGACGACGGTGGGCAGATAAAAGACGGTGCGGAAGAAATACTTCAGTCCAGCAGTGGGGACTTCATCGAGGAGGATGGCGACGAAGATCGGTGGCCAGAACCCAAGCCCGACGGTGAGCAGCACCCAGTAGAAGGTGCGTCCCAGAGATCCCCAGAACCGGGAGTCGTAGAGTACGGTAGCGAAGTTGTCGATGCCGACGAAATGTGAGTCGATGACGAGTTCATAGTCGAACAGCGCCAGAGGCGCCCCCATGATCATGGGGATGTATTGCCAGAACAGGACGACACCGAGGGCTGGCATGACGAGCAGATAGGCCGTTCGGAAGCTCCACCAGCTGCGTTGCGATCCGCGGGCGCTCTCCTCGGTGGTGAAGATGCGCCAGACCCACACGAGGGATCCGCCGAAGACGAGGGCGATAAACAGCAGCACCGAGGCACCGACCATTCGGCGATGGCTCCATTCCTCCGCCGTCAGCTCGCCGAGGAGAAATCTGTCGACTCGGTCAGCATACAGATCGAGCCCTTCGGAAATGCGGGCGATGGCCTGCTCGCGTGGCAACTCAAGCAGAGGCTGCTGCAATGCCCAGTTGATGGGCTCGGACACCTTGTTGTAGATGAACTGCGTGTTCTTTCCGTATGGTTCGGGAACGCCCGATGCGAGAGCGAGCTGATAGGTGTCTTTCCACCCGGGAGGGACCTGACGCAGAATGTCGTCGTAGCCGAAGCGTTCGAGGAGGTCGGGCCGCACGAACCGGCCATACCCATTGTCGATGAACACCTTCGTGCGGATCCGCTGGGCCCTCTCGCTCGTCACAAACCAGATGTACTGCATGACGGCAAGCTTCTGCCGTGGAGATGTCTGTCGGAAGATCCCCAACATACGCGCATTCAGATCGCCACCGCCGACACCACGCAGTGATTTGGGAATCGGCGCAATCCCCACCAGTTCGGGGTTGATGCTGGCGAGCATCTCGTCCTGCAGGTCCGTGAACTGCATGCCCACCTGACCGCGCTCCCACTTCAGACTTGCATCGTTACCCGGCAGGCCGATATAGGCGACGCCCTTGTAGGTTTCGCCTCCCGCTTCGAAGGGCTCGTCTACCAGCCGTAGAAGGAAGTAGATGGCCTCGGCCATTTCCGGGGTGTTGAAGGAGGCGCGCCAGCGCCCATCCTCACCCCGGGCCATGAAGGTGGCGCCATTGGAGGCCAGAAAGGAGTACGCACCATAGCTGATATAGGGCCCGCCACTGAAGGTGATGCCGTATTTCCCGGGCAGGGCTTTGATGCGGCGACTGAACTGAAGCAATTCGTCCCAGTCGGCAGGCGGGCGTCGAGGATCGAGGCCGGCCTGCTGAAAGAGATCTTTCCGATAGAGGAGGGCCTTCGCCAGGACCGTCGTGGGCATGGCCCAGATATGCTTCCCGCGTGGAATGCCATCCTTCTCTGTATCGGCCTCCCGATGAATGACGGGCCACACGGGAGGTGGTACTCGATCAAGGATCGCCTGCCGGGCACGATCGATCTGGTTCACGCTTGGTTCGGCGAGCCACTGCCCGTTTTCGTCAAACTGACGCAGTCGCTCATCGTCACTCAGGACGCGGGCGACCAGGGTTTCCAGCGGTTCGAGAAATCCGTGATTGATGTAGCTGGAAGACTGACGAAAGTTGACGTAGATGGCGTGAGGCGGGTTGCCAGACGCGATGCCCATCAGTGGGCCCGTGTCCATGGCGTGCCCCTCGATTTTCGGCATGGCGAAGGGCTGGATCGAGTAGTTCGGATGCTGTTCGAGGAAGGCCCGCAACACGGCGCGCTGGGCGAGGGCGCCGGCGCTCACGTTGTCCACCTTGGGTAGATCGCCCGAGCGAACCACGACCATCTCGTCGTCAGCATCGGTACCGGTCAGGGCCACCAGGCCGATGACCAGACCAACGACCACGGGTCGCAGAAACCGATGCCTGACTCTTCGCGCCGGAAGGAAGGTGGAGTCGTCCAACATGGAGCGGATGTTACAAGGCGGTGACAGCGCCAGCAAGTGAGGACACGGGCGGCAGCCCCCTGGCACCGGAGAGAGTGGCAACCGAGTTTACGCATATGCCACGAATCGACCCGCGTGCCGTTCAGAAGATGATGGTGCGCCGAAACTTCCTGTTCAAACACCAGATGGCCAATGCACTGGCGATCAGCTACGAACGCCTGACGCAGATCCTTGTGGGTGGTGAGGATGATGTGGAGGAGGCGCTGATCGTCAGGATCTGCAAGTTGCTCGACTGCGATCGACAGCAGATCATGAAGTCGGATCAAGACTGAGGAATGAGCGGGACGGGTCGACGAGGACTCGCCGCTGCAATGCTCGTCGACCCAGAAGAAGACGGAATCCCATGCTGGCGCGGTCGGTGAGCGTCAAGTCGATGGGCCAGCACGACGCTCCCAGACACAGATTTGTGCGGATGACGGGACGGACTTCTGCAACCCCCGAGGAGATCTTCACGCTGCGCTCGTCGATCACCTCAGCGTCGCAGGTCAGATGGCTCGTCGAGTCTCGTTGAACCGGATAGACGCGGAAGCGAATCCGCAGGACCCCCTCGTCGAAATATTGATGCAGATCGACGGCGTGAAGGGCCGATGTGCGTGCACCCGTATCGATCTTCCCCTTGATCCGATCGATGCCGATGTCGGGCAGGCTAACCCACTCGCGCCAGCCGACGGTGGGTCTCACGCTCTCACCTTTACCCATGTTACTCGATCCTTCGATGGTCTCGCTTCGGCGGTCTCGTGACGGTTGTTCCTGCCCGACGTCGATCCTTAGTTAAGATTCTGCTCGCCCTCTGCCCAAGTCCAACGCTCAAGCTGACCACAGGATCGACCGAGATGACCCGTAATGGTTATGGCCACATGGTACACGATGACTTCGTCGATCGTCTGCGGCAGGTGCGTGCTGAGCGTCGGGAGCGCCTCGCCGCCATTCGTACTCGTGCGCAGGCCGAGGCCTATCAGCGTCGTGTGCGCAAGGCAATCCGGCGAGCTTTCGGTCCCCGACCGTCCAAGACGCCGCTGAACCGCCAGGTGACGGGTATCATCGAGACCCGTGACTATCGGCTCGAAAAACTCACCTTCGAAAGTCGACCTGGTTGTCTGGTGACGGGGCATCTCTACGTGCCCCACTCGATCGACGGCAAGGCACCCGCGGTTCTCGGAACCTGTGGACACAGCGACAGCGGCAAGCTCGAACCCAAGTATCAGGGGTTCTGCCAACGACTTGTGCGCAATGGTCACATCGTACTTATCTACGATCCCTTCAATCAGGGCGAACGAGATCAGTACTGGCCGTTGAGCGAACGCGACGTAGTTCGCAACTGCTGTCACGCCCACAACATGATGGGCAAGCAATTGGAGTTGGTGGGTGAGTGGTTCGGCATGTGGCGAACGTGGGACGGCGTACGTGCCCTCGATCTGCTGCTCGCTCGACGTGATGTGGACCGCACCCGCGTAGGTCTGACGGGCAACTCGGGTGGCGGCACGATGACCCAGTGGCTGTGGGCGACGGAACCGAGATTCACGATGGCCGCACCGAGTTGTTTCGTCACGACCTTCCTCAACAACCTCGAGAACGAACTGCCCGCCGATTGCGAGCAGTATCCACCGGGGGTGATCGGTGCGGGTCTGGAGATGGCCGATTTCTATATCGCACGGGCCCCGGAACCGGTCATGCTGCTCGGCCAGAAGTACTGCTTCTTCGATCGCCGCGGGTTGCAGGAATCGTTCGAAGAGGTGCGCCATTTCTACGACCTGCTCGGCGCGCCACCCCAAGCCTCACAGGTTTTCCTCGGCGGTCATGGTCACGGCTATCACGAAGACAATCAGGAGGCGATGGTGGGTTTCTTCGCCAAGCACGCGGGAACGAGCGCAAAGAGGCTGAGAGATCCTGTACTGCTCGACGAGGCAGAGGCGTTGGTTACACCGAAAGGGAACACGATCGATGCTGGAGCGACGCCGATCTACGAACTGGTGGACGACATCGCCCAGAACCTGTCAGCGGAGCGCCCCAGGTTGTCTGCCACCAAGCTCAGGTCTTCCGTGGGCGACATTCTGTGTTTGCCCGAACGAAAGAACGCGCCTCACTTTCGCATCCTCAGAGCAAACCGTGTGGAGGGTCAAACCGTTGCCCGGTATGCAGTGGAGACCGGTCCAGGTGTGGTCCGCGCCATTCTGCACAAACCCATGCCGGACGGGGCACGTGCTCACACCCTCGACGTGGAATCTGCCGTTCATCTCCATCTGCCTCATCAGGCATCGGAGCTGGAATGTGCCGACCGGTGGGTGAACACCACCGCGGGAAACCACGTGCTCTATCTGCTCGACGTAAGAGGGCTGGGCGAGTCCAAACCAGATGAGACGGGTGGTTTCTTTCACCCCTACGGTATGGATTACATGTTCCATGGCCACGAATTGCTCTTTGGGGAGAGTTGGTTGGGGAAGCGGGTTCACGATGTGTTGGCGACGGTAGATCTGCTGCTGACCGAGGGCGCCCGTCGCGTGACGATCAGCGGAACCGGTCAGGGCGCCGTGCTGGGTGGCTTTGTGGCCCTCATGCACGCGAAACTGGGCTCGGTGACATTGAAGGGAGCACCCCTGTCCTATCGCTCTATGGTGCGAGCCCCTCTCGTGTCCTGGCCGGTGGCCAATTTCGCCCGCGGTGCGCTGGCGGTCTTCGACTTGCCCGACATCTACCACGCCCTCGGTCGTCGGCTGACCCTGGTGGAGCCATGGGACGAACTGATGCAGCCACTGCGGGGCGCTCGTCTTCGCCGTGCCCTCCAAGCGGAAGGCCTGCGGGCGGGTTAGGTAGGTGTCAGTCCGCTACGAGGGTGTGATCTCGACGGCCGTCGAGGCCGGCGACGACGGGGAAGGATCGTTCTCGGGGCTGGCCCTCTTTCGGTGTGTATCGCACCTGGGGCGAGAAATAGGCATAGAGTGCTGTGTTGCGCGGGTTCGGCGACTGATTCGCCCCTGAGCCATGGACCATCAGGCTGTGGAAACAGACTGCACTTCCCGCTCGGAGCGGCACGTCGATGCGGGCGCTGATGTCGATGTCCTGTCTGGACGTGACGGCGTCGTCTGCGCGTGTAATCTGTCCCCATTCCTGCAGACCCCATTTGTGGCTGCCGGGAATGACCTGGATGCATCCATTTTCGGGCGTCGCATCGTTGAGGGCGATACTCACCGTGACCAGCGTCGGTGGGTCCATGGGCCAGTACGCCGAGTCCTGATGGAGGGCGTGGGCTGAGCCATGATGGGCGGGTTTGAGCATCAACGTTGACCGGAACAGTAGTAGATCATTGCCGATGAGCCCCTGGATGACCGGGACGAGTCGGCTGTGACGTGCGAGATCACCAAACAGATCGGAGTAATTGCCCGTATTTTCAACCTTGCGCAGCACGGGCAGCCCATCGTCACGCTGCGCAACCCCGGCGTGTGGCTCTCGTTGGAATTGACGTGCCTCCGGCTTGCCCGCCTCATCGAGTTCAGCGGCCAGAGCATGAAGACGCTCGATTTCATGCTGGCAGGCATCCAACTCATCATCGGACAGCAGGTCCTCGACGATGAGGTAGCCCTGTTCTTCAAAAAAACGCTGCACGTCAGCGGACATCACTCGCTCCCCAGGAATCAGAAGATCTCACCCGAAAGGTTACACGATGCGAATCATCGATGCACACGTACACACCCTGGCGACGTATCAGCCCATGGCACCCTTCGAAGACATGGGTCGTGTGGATCGTCTGCTTCATCACATGGATGAAGCGGGTGTCGACAAGGCACTGATGTTGCCGGTGGTGGCCGACTTTTCACCCGATAACAACGCAGATTGCGGTCGTTGGGCAAAGGATCATCCCGAGCGCCTGGCGGCCATGACCGATGTGCCCCTCGACGACCCTGATGCGGCAGAGCGAATCGCAGCAGCACGAGCTCAGTTCGGAGCGGTGGCGATCAGCTGTTACCCTCGCACGCCCGATCTGGAATGGATGACGACGGCAGACCATGAGGCGATCTGGATCGCCTTCCAGGCCAGTGGTCTGGTGTGCAATCTGCAGGTGACGCCACCCAACTACCCACATCTGCTGGAGTTGGCCCGTCGTTATCCGACGACAAAGTTCGTGATGAATCACTTCGGCCTGCCCAAGGGGGCTGGAATCAAGCCGGAAGATTCAGACTTCGGAGGCCTGAAGGCAGCGGGCAATCTCGACAACGTCTTCGTCAAGGTTTCCGCCTACTACAGTGTCGCCGACACGGCGTGGGACTTCCGCTGCCCCAAGGCGCTGGCGTATCTGTACGCCCTACGAGATCTGCTCGGTGCAGATCGACTGATGTTCGGTAGCGATTGGCCGCCGGCTGGGCGTCAACTGACCTATCGCCAGATCGTCGAAATTGTGCGTACTGAGGCCACGAACCTGAGTGATCACGAGCGCTCAGCGATCCTCGGTGAGACGGCGGTAAAGGTCTACGGCGTCTGAAGCGAGCCGACACCTGCTGTTGAGGCTAACCGTGACCCCACGAGCGTAGCTGGTCTGCCACTGGCGGTGAAGCCAGCCGGCGCCGAGGGCAGCAATCAGTGCAACGATCAGCAGAAGGCCTACGAGGGGTCCCATTCGAGAGAAACTGAACCATGCTATGAGTTAGCCGAATCCGCGTAGATAGTTGTGGAGCAACGACTAAAGAGCGTTACTTGATCGGGTCCCATAGAAGAAGCGAACAATCTACTAAACCGTGGGGTGGGGAAGAAGATCCGACACGCGAGACTCAGGCACTCAAGCGGTCCACCGCCCCTCGCATCGCCTTGTAGCACTGTTGTGCCGTGCTCCATGGGTCATAGTCGGGGCGATTCCAGATCTGTCCACTCACTTCGGCAGTAATCGGCAGATCGAGTCCGACGGCCGAGACGGTCCTGAAGTAGTCATCCAGGTCGAGACTGCCATCTCCAGGCAGCTGAAAGTGCACCTTACCCGCCTCATCCTTGTAGCCATCCTTCAGGTGGGTGTGCACTGACCATGGGGCACACAACTCGGCACAATGATGAAGATCCATCCCCAGCACATGGAAATGGCTCTGATCATAGTTCAACCGGACACTATCATGGTCGAGGGTTTCCACGAGCCACACCGCTTTCTCAGGGGCGTTGAACTCCTGCCCCACGTGTGCTTCGGCGGCGATAATACACCCATGGTCTGCGGCGATGTCGGCATACGGTCTCAGTCGTGACGCCACCTCATCCCGGCATTCTGCCCACTCGACCCCATGGGACCCAAGGGTTGTGGTGACGACGGGGGTCCTGTCGTCGTAACTCAGATCGACGGCGAGTTGGCAGGATGCAGCTAGGGCCGCTGACTTGGCCGACGTGTCCTCTTCCGGGGAACAGAGGTTGATCAGATACATCAACACTGGAGAGGGGAATCCGGCACGTTGGAACGCTTCGCACAAGCGCTTGCGCGCATCTACATCGAGCTTGCTCGCCGCTGTGGGCCACGCATCCCCGACGTTGAGTTCCAGGCCGTCGTAGCCGATGTCGCGAACACGTTCGATCGCCTCGAGGGGATCGATGGTCTGCAGGGCATAGGTGCTATAAGCGATCTTCATCGTCGTCTCTCGTTGGCGCTGGCGAGGTGAACATCTGACCTTCCAAGAAGGATCATAGCGAACCCGCTCCCCGATGGGAAGGAATACAGGAAGGTTTGGAAAGATTGACGAGTCGCAGAAAATCCTCACTGGCCCTGGCCTGTGCATCCGTCTTTGCTCTGAGCGGCTGTGGCGATGACGATGCATCGCCCACGCAAAGCAAGGCAGATCTGCTCGTGGGGACGTGGTATCTGGAATCCACCGAGGGAGACAGCGACCTGGCGGCACTCGTGAATGTGTCCTACACCTTCGAGCCGGGGGGTGGTGTCAGACAGCGCGTCGGGGGAGAGTTTCTTCGAGTGCTGCGCGAAACCGAGGCGGTTCAGCAAGCGTTGGAGGGTGAAGACCTTGGCAACGCAGATCTTATCGACGGGGCGAATCTGAACTGGATCGGAGAATGGACGCTGTCGGGGGATTCACTCCATGTGGCTTTCGATCTACTCATCGTCGAGGTCTTCGGCGACGTACCGATCATCGGCAAAGTCACCTTGCCCGTCTTCGAGCAGGCCCTGAATCCGGCGGCCCGGACAGAACTCGACTACACCTGTGAACTGGCTGAAGGCATCCTGAGCCTACGAGGCAGGGCGGTAGCGATCGGTGTGGGTGCCGGCAGCGGGCAACTCACCGAGCAGGTGGAGGGTACTGCGGGGGAGTTGGCCCAGCAGGCTGTCGATCTGTTGGCGACCCATCTGGAGGGACAGGAAACCCAGCGCTACGCGAAGCGCTGACGTTGGCCACAGCACCTTCGTCTGGCGCGGCGGGAGGTGCAGGCCTCGGTGACCTCAGCCCTTGGTGACCTTGTCGCCGACGCGGATCATCCCCGACTGGACAATCCGGGTGTTGATTCCGCGAAGGCACATCTGTTTGCCTTCATCGGAGTTTACAAACTCCATCGCGTCCATCCCGAATCGTTCGACGAATTTCTTACAGCCAGGATGGGGCTCCTCGGTGACTTCGACGATCGCATCGTCGCCGATCCGTACCTTGGAACCAATGGGCAGGTTGTCGCGACCGATATCGAAGTCGACATAGAGCTGATCGCCTGCCAGAGGCCAGCGCTCTTTGCTGCCTGATACCAACTGCGCCGCCCGCGCATTCATGAGTGTCAATTGCGCCAGCAGTTTCGGCTCGCGAGGTGGATCCGACTGCTGTCCACGCGTGGCCCAGTTGTCTCCTACCAATCCCTCATCGGTGTCGAGTTCGCCTTCGTCGATCAGATCACGCTCGCCGATGGCAGGGCGTCGCGCAATCAATTGCAGTTCGCCTGACTCTTTGGGCGACTGCTTGATCTGTGGCAGGCCGGACTCGAGTTCGTCCGTGCTCAAGTGCTTGGCTTCCATTCAAGAAACTCCTGTCAGGGGAACGCCGTCGTCTGGATGACGCTAAAGCTTCCGCCCTCAACACGCCAGATGCGATACGTACCGCTGAGGATGTCGCCCACGTCATCGAAATCGAGACTGCCGGCAGCACCGGTGTAGTCGATGTCTTCACCTGTGCGCAACAGGTTGCGGGCAAGGCTAAACTGTGCCGCTGTCACGGGTGTGCCGTCCACAGAGAATGACTGCATGCTGGCTGCGATACGCGTGGGTTCGACAGACTGGGCATGCAGGGCGGCCAAGGCCAATAGATACACCGCGTCGTAGGTCGACTCACTGAAGCTCTCTGGCTCTATGCCATAGCGTTCGACGCGAGCCACGAACGCGAGATAGTCGACATGGTCTTCTGGCGCGATGGGCATAGTGCCGACCATACCTTCAGTGATGCCAGGTGCCGAATTATCGAGGAAGGCCTAGCTAGTATTGCCGTCGCAACCGAGAAAGGTCGGTATGTAGTCGTCTGTTACATGATTCGTGGCGGCGACTGTGATCTTCGCCCCGTCCTGATCGTAGGTGATCAGATAAATCAGGTACAGGTTGCTCGGCGAAGGCGCGCTCAACGACACCGGAGTAGTCGAAGGTATCGATCTGATTGCTGCTCAGCTCGGGGTACGCGATGGCAGGAGAGGTCGAAGAGGGCGAGATCAGCAACACGCCAGCTGGGATCAGCACTTGCTCGGCGGCCATGATGCTTGAACTCGACGCGCCTGCACCGATCACGGCGACCACGCTGTCCTCGACGAGCGCTCTGGCACCCTCTACAGCAATTCTGGGCACCGTCTCAGCATCAGCCACCAGCAACTCAAACGAACGGTCGAGGACACCACCCTGCGCGTTGATCTCGTCAATGGCCATCTGCGCCGCCTGTCGCCAGACCGGTCCTTTGACCCATGGGCCAGAGATGGGCACCAGCAGACCTACGCGTGCCGGCTCTGCCTCATCGACCGGTCCCGTGGTGCCGCCACCCTTGTCCGAGCCGCAACTGAGCCATGTAAGACACAATAGCAGCAAACCGGTGATCAGACGCTGCGTCTGCCTGATGCCTGGCCTCAGATGCTGGCTTAACCGCTCAGGCAACTGGGGAGCTGATGCGGGTTGTTCGCTCGTGTTTCTCACCCCATAAATGTCAGCAGCCAGGGGTCGCTACACCAGTATAGGGTCCCTCAAACCGCGGGCCTGAGTGGACGGCTCCGACGGGATCTCTTCTCTTAGCTATTCCTCTTCGAGAGCAAGATCTCATGTCTGGCGACTACCAAGCTGTCTACGACTCCTGGTCTGCAGATCCCCAAGGGTTCTGGGCGCGCGCCGCTGCCGACGTGCAGTGGTACGAACCGTGGACGACGGTCCTCGATGACACACAACCGCCCTTCTATCGCTGGTTTCAGGGCGCACAACTCAACACGTGTTACAACGCCGTTGACTACCACGTGGAGAATGGCCGAGCAGACCAGCCGGCACTGATCTATGACAGCCCCGTGACGGACACGATCAGGCAGTACACGTATCGTCAACTGCGGGACGAGGTCGCCCTTCTGGCAGGGGCATTGACGCAGAAGGGGGTGGAGAAGGGTGATCGGGTCATCATCTACATGCCCATGGTGCCACAGACGGTGATGGCCATGCTGGCCTGTGCCCGAATCGGTGCCGTGCACTCCGTCGTGTTCGGCGGGTTTGCCGCCGACGAACTGGCCACGCGAATCGACGACGCCAAACCAAAGCTGATCCTGTCTGCCTCGTGCGGCATCGAGCCCAAACGCATCGTCGATTACAAACCACTGCTGGACAAGGCGATCGAGTCAGCCCAGTTCAAGCCCGACACGTGTCTCATCCTGCAGAGGCCTCAGACCCAGGCCGATCTGGTCGCGGGTCGTGACTGCGATTGGGAGGAAGCGGTGGCCGCCGCTGAACCTGCGCCCTGCGTGCCCCTGGCGGCGACGGACCCGCTGTACATCCTCTACACGTCAGGGACGACAGGGATTCCCAAGGGCGTCGTGCGCGATAATGGTGGTCATCTGGTCGTCCTCAAGTGGAGCATGAGCAACATCTACGGTGCAGCGCCTGGCGACGTCTACTGGGCTGCATCCGATGTGGGCTGGATCGTCGGTCACTCGTACATCGTCTATGCCCCGCTATTTCACGGCTGCACGACGGTGCTATACGAGGGGAAACCTGTGGGGACGCCCGACGCCGGGGCCTTCTGGCGCGTGATTTCCCAACACAAGGTGAACATCCTGTTCACGGCTCCCACGGCTTTTCGAGCGATCAAGCGTGAAGATGCTGACGGTGACTTCATCAAGCGGTATGAACTGGATCACTTCCGTGCTCTATTTCTGGCAGGCGAACGCTGCGATCCAGATACACTGGTCTGGGCCCAGGAAAAGCTCAACGTGCCAGTCATCGATCACTGGTGGCAGACCGAGTCCGGCTGGCCCATCGCAGCCAATCCTCTCGGGATCGAGCCTTTGCGCATCAAGCCTGGATCGGCGGCCGTGCCTGTACCTGGGCATGACGTGCGCGTACTGCTGGATGATGGATCTGAAGCCGCCCCCGGCGAAGTGGGTACGGTGGTGGTCAAACTTCCACTGCCTCCGGGCTGGTTGCCGACTTTGTGGAACAAAGACGAGCATTTCCTACAGTCTTACTTGAGCGCCTTCGATGGTTACTATCTGACGGCCGATGCCGGCTTCAAGGATGAAGACGGGTATCTGTCGATCATGGGCCGCACGGATGACATCATCAATGTCGCCGGCCATCGCCTTTCCACCGGCGGCATGGAGGAGGTTCTGGCCTCGCACGGCGACGTGGCCGAGTGCGCTGTGCTGGGTGTGCATGATGACTTGAAGGGGGAGATCCCCGTAGGGTTGGTCGTGCTCAAAGCCGGTGTGACTCGACGCCGTGATGAGATTGTTGGCGAATTGGTCTCAATGGTGCGCGAACAGATCGGTCCGGTGGCCGCCTTCAAAGCGGCGGCCGTGGTGGCACAACTTCCCAAGACTCGGTCCGGCAAGATCCTGCGTGGTACCATCAAGAGCATTGCAGACAACAAACCATACCGCATGCCGGCCACCATCGACGAACCGGCAGTCATCCAACAGATGGAGGAAGCGATGGCATCACTTGGTCTCGCAGATCAAGAGCCATTCCGTGCTCTGGTCGTCACCGAGAAAGAGCCCAAGACATTCGTTCGAAGCATCGAGACACGGTCGACGGGAGACCTGCCACCGGGAGATGTGCTCATTCGAGTTTACTACTCCTCCCTCAACTACAAAGATGCCCTCTCCGCCACGGGTAGCCCGGGCGTAACCCGCAACTATCCCCACACTCCGGGTATCGATGCGGCCGGTGTCGTGGCACGCACCAACAGCGACGAGTTCGCGTTGGGAGATGAGGTGGTAGCCATCGGCAACGATCTGGGCATGAATACGGCCGGTGGCTTCGGCGAATATGTCAGAGTGCCCGCCAGCTGGGTCGTGAGGCTACCCAAAGCGCTCACAGCGCATCAAGCAATGGTCTATGGCACTGCCGGCTTCACCGCTGCCATGTGTGTCGACAAGCTCGTCAGCCACGGCGTGACACCGGAAGATGGGGAGATTCTCGTCACCGGGGCGACAGGTGGAGTGGGAAGCTTTGCTGTGGCGTTGCTTTCGAAGCTTGGACACACCGTTGTAGCGGCGACGGGCAAAACGGAAACAGCGCAGGACTATCTGCGGGCGCTGGGTGCGGATCGGCTGATCTCACGTGAGGAAGCCACCGACGACAGCAGTCGGCCGCTGTTGAAGAGTCAGTGGGCTGGTGTCATCGACAGTGTGGGGGACGTGATGTTGGCCAGTGCCCTCAAGCAGACGCAGCGGAATGCGGTCGTCGCGATCTGTGGGCTCGCCGCATCCCCGGCCCTGAAAACGACGGTTCTGCCCTTCATTCTGCGAGGTGTCACCATGGTCGGTGTCGATTCGGCAGAGATCGCTCCTGAAGAGCGCCAGCGCATCTGGAATCTGGTGGCAGACGATTGGAAACTGGATCCATCAGCGATGCTGGCACGCGAGGTGACCCTGGAGGAATTGGAGCCTGAGATCGATCGAATCCTGCAGGGTGGGCAGACGGGCCGAGTGGTGGTGAGTCTGAAGTAGGGTCTCGACTGGAGGGCAGATCTTGTTCTGCTCCCGCTGTACAGATGACCTGGTTTTCTACGCGTTGGCCACCGCCGCGAGCACGGCGCGGCGAGCATACACGCGAGCCAATTGTCGCCGATAGTCTTCGCCCGCGAAGGAATCTTCGAGCAACTCCTTGCCGTCTGCCGCCCCGGCCACAGCAGCGCCAACAGATTCTTCGTCCAGCGAAGCCCCTGCAAGGGCACCCTCGACTCCCGTATCCCGGAACGCCGCGCTGGCGATGCCAATGAAGGGACATGGAAATCGCCGCATCGGCGATGTATCCCTGGTCAGCGAGCTCGCGCTGGACGCGAACGGTTTCCGGACTCGACATGTCTGGCAAGGTATGGTGAGGGTTGCTGCCCGAGCAAGACAGCCCATTAAGATTGAATGAGTTTGCGACCGGAAACTATCGAGGTGAGACCCAGACCTCTACCTCGTCGATCTCGATGCTGTCTTCAGCGCCAGGAGCCGACACCGCAAGGGTCAAGGCAAGGCGATTCTGGCCTTGTACAAGCCACGATTCTTCCAGCGAGAACCAGCGGGTAGAAAAGGGTGGCTCTCCTTCCTCGCGGAAATCGATGCGTCCCTGTTCCGGGATCGCCTTGAATCGCCGATCACCCACAGACATCGTGTGATCCCAATCAGGTGGCACGTCGGAGGCTCTTGTCCGTCGGATGTCCTCCTCCGGCACAAGGTGACCATTGATGCGGACCTCGAGCTGGTCGTCTTCGGTCAGGTGGAAGCCACGGAACAGCAACGTGGCGCCCGCCACCGCCTGCAGGTCTTCATAGAGACAAAACAGGTATTCGCCGGTGGAGGGAGGCCTGCCTCGCTCGAGCACCAGTCGAGGTGCCTTCAATGTCCCCGTGGATGTTGCGCCCTCGCGACCGAAACCGGTCATGCGATCCCACGTGGGGTCGAAGACATAGTGCCGATCACCGGCCGCAACACGAGCGGCGTCGCTCAACTGGCGCAGGGCAAACAGATGCTGAGGATAGAAGGGCGCATGCCAATAAGTACAAAAGTGATTGTAGATCGCCAGGCCCTCAGCTCCGACGGCGAGACTCGTGTGGGCCAGGGCGCGAGCGTTGGCCTCGGAGAGGGGGATCTGGTCGAGACGACCCCGGCTACGAAGGCTCGTCCAAGGTAACAGTGTCGGAACCAGGGCGCATTCCACCGAGTCCGTCACGGCGGCCCACTGCTGGAGGGGGAGGTGAAAGTCGTTGTACATTGTGTCCTGAGGGCTTACGTAGTCGATGAGATCGTCCTTCACCCAGGTGGGCACATCGAGACCGAGGTGCACACATTCCTCGATGGTGGAGAAGACACGTACTCCGATCGGCACGCCGCCAAGATGTTGCCGGAGGCGCTGTATGAGCTCCGTCATCAGTTGCCCGCGCTCTGTACCACAATTCGGCGGGAAGTAGGCGTGGTCGCGGAAGCAGAGCTCGATGCCGTCGACGGCGAAACGATCTACGACATCCTCGATAATTCGGTATGTGAAGTCCCGTACTGCCGCGTGGCTGAAGTCGAGGGGCTCGGAGAGCTTGTAGTATTCGCCCTCGGGAAAGTCGGTGAGCTGTAACTCGGGATGCCTCTCGATGAATCGCGCGATGCTTAGGCCCTGGGCACGCGCCTGATGGGCATGGCCGTCGTTCATGCGAAAGCCGGCTGTGAACCGCAGGCCCCGTTGGTGGCACTGATCCGCCAACACCTGCAGCGGGACTGTGCCCGCTTCAAGCAGTGGCAAGAAGCGCTGATGCTGGCGACGCTGGTCATACTCGTAGTCGGCGGAACCGGAGCGGAAGTAGGCCGTCCAGCCCTGAGAAAAGACCTCCTGGCAGAACGTATCGATGCCCGCTTCGGCGACCGTGTCCATCCAACGTCGCAGGTCGGATTCGGTCACCGGATCCGGCAGGTGGTTGAGGGCGATCGATGATGGATCACTGACGTACAACAGTTGCAGGCTCTGCTGGTTCGTGTTCACACAGCGTCTCCGATTCGGTGTCTATTCCAGGTGAACGACTCTGGTCTCGCGTGACGCCGCTGTGATCGCCTCGGCCACCTGCAGATCGACCAGGGCGTCCTCCGGTGGGTTGCGGGCCGGTCGTCGGTCGGCGACGGCGTCGAGGAAGGCGTCTGCCTGGCGGACAAATGGGGAAGGCTGGTTGGCGAAGGTCACCACCTCCGATCGCTCAGCTCGCGAAACCGTCAGTGCGTCGTGGCCTGCAGGCGCTGGCCCTCCGGCGAGCACGCCGCCATCGGTGCACACAAAGCGAGGGGCGGCGTCGTCCATGCCCGTTGGACCGATGAAGCTGGCCGTCGCCGACGCGAAGGCGCCGCTGTCGAAGCTGACGAGAGCGGCACAGGACTCTTCGGTGACGTGGCTGGCATCCACATCGGGTCGCCGACTGGCCAGGGCCGAGACCGAGATGGGGCGCCCGAGGATCCAACGAATGGCGTTGAGGTAGCAATAACTCATGTGAGTGAGGGGCATGCCGCCGCTGGCCTGTTGATCGTAGTACCAACTCTGTGGGTCGCCACGCCACAAAGCCATGGTGATGGCCACAACCGGTGCGCCGAGATCGCCCTGCTGCAGCAGCCGACGAATTTCCTCCCACGCTGGGTCGTAGCGCCGCTGGTAGCCGGCCTCTACGACGCAACCCTCACGAGCTGCAAGCGCAACGATCTGTTCGCCGGCGGTCGTGCAGGACGCCAGACAACCACCGATGAGCAGATCGAACCCCGTCTCCAGAGCCCACAGAGCGATCTCGTCCTGGGCTCGGTGCGGGGTCTCAATGAGAATCGCATCCGCCTCGACTTCTGCCAGTCGCCGATAGTCGTCGAAGCTGCGTTCGCAGTCGAGCTCTTCAGCACAGGTCTGGGCCGTGTCAGCGTGCAAGGAAGCGACTGCGCAGATGTGGGCTCGACCGGTGTCGAGAAAGGCTTTCCCCCGGGTGCGCGCCATGCTTCCTGCGCCGGCGATGGCGATGCGGACAGAGTTCATGCTGGAAGACAACGGAATCGCCACGGGAGCGGCAAGGGGCAGCATTCTCGTAGATTTACATCATCGACAAACAGGGGAATGCCGCCATCAGCTGTGAGGAGGTTCGGATGACGCCATGGATCTTTGTTCACAATCCGCTCGAGCACTGGCTGGGAGACTACCGGCGAACCTTCGACGCGTGGGAAGATGGCGGTGTCCGCGGCATTGTGGTGGGCAGGTTGTGGTTCCAGCAGGAGCCTGGCAACGGGATCCCCCTCTGGGGCGAGGTACTGACTCCCGCGTTTGCGGCTGATCCCAAGATCTACGCCAAGTTTGGTATCAACCCGCCACCCTCCACGCCGCGCAATCTCGAGAAGGAGAAGCAACTTCACCAGATGCTGGATGATGCTGTGTCTCGAGGCTGGCACATCATGATCTTCGACTCTCGCGACGGGCTGCGGCTGCTCTATCAGCGCGGTGAGAGCATCGTCAGTGGGCTGGGTGAGCAAGAGGATCCACACGGTGCCATCGAGGTGGCTGCGGGGATCCAGGACATTCTCGAAGCCTTCCCGCAGGCCCATGGCGTTATCCTGGATCAGCCCGGGGAACAGGACTACGAGCTGGCCTACCACCGCGGAACACAGTGGCTAGAGTTGGACGACTACAAGAAATGGAAGCTGTCGGTGGCCGGCGTCGATGTGGAACGGGCTGCTGCCGGCATGGCTTATCTGAACCATCGTTTCCGCAACCTGACGCCTGAATTGGTTCGCTACCACGCCTCAGGTGGCATGCTGGCCGCCCTGGAACTGTTCGACGTCAACGACGACGTCCTCTACTGGTTGAGGGCCCGCCGCCAAGCAGCCCTCGGCTTCATGGCTGCAGTGCGTGAACAGGTGGATCGTCTGGAGCGTCGTCTCGAACTGGGTGGCATTCCTCGGACAGCGGCGTTTTCAGGGCTGACTGGAAACGACCTGCATGAGATGGCCTCGTACTTCGACTACGTATTGCCGAAGCACTATTTCTGGCATCGAGGCAATGACGGCATGTATGGCACGGTTGCGCGCTGGGCAAAACAGATCGGAGCGTGGAACGCGGATCTGAACGAAACCGACTGTTTTGCTGTCGTGAAGGCCCTGATGGGGCTTGAGTTGCCCAGGATCAACTCGCTGGCAGACATGGATCTTGGGTTCCCGGATGAGTTTTTCTCCCACGTGGTTCATAATGAAAGCAAACGCGCCCTGGCAGCCGTCGGCGACGATCAGAGGGTGATTGCCTGGGTGTCCACGGGACGGAATCCGCATGGGGGCGAACCGATGACAGCGCGGGATCTCCACGGGATTCTTGCCGCCTCGCAAGAGGCCGGTCTGCAGCGGTTCCTCTTCCAACCCGATCCTGATCTGAGCGCCTCAGAATGGACGGTGATCTCCGGGATGTGTGGCAATCGATGGCGACAAGACCCACAGGGTTATTGGCCGTCCGATAGCACGCCACCTGAGGCCTTCGGAAGGGATCAGGAGACATGAACAAACACCATCAGGTGCAACCGACGCCTTCGTTGACCGTGTTCAGGAGCCCTTTGACGTAGCCTACGGCATAGACAAACCCAAGCCCACCGACCTCGTTCTCATAGAGCGTGTGCGGGCTGTGGCCCGGGAGCAGAACGCCGTCAAAGCCGACTTCGCGAAGCGTGCAAAGCACCGTGTGAAAGTCGCAGTCGGCTTCTTCCAGGAAACTCTCCTGAAACTTCGGCACCGTGCCCTGAACACCTTGCACGTGGCCGTAGACGATCTGATCACGCTGACCGAATTGGCGGATCGCCGCAGAGATATCGGTTCCCATGGCCGTCCAGTTGCCAAGGCAGAAATTCAACCCACTTGCCGGACTGTTGCCGGCGATGTCCATCGCCCGCTGGAAACCCTCTGGGCTGTTGAACAGACGTGGAACACCGCCGAGCGAATCCACCGGCGGATCATCGGGATGGAGCGCCAGTCGCACGCCTGCTGCCTCCGCGTCCGGAAGAATCGCCTTGATGAAATACGCGTAGTTGTCCCACATCTCTTCGCGGGAATACTCGCGGCCACGGAACAGGGCTTCCTTCCGGGCGACGTCCACATCGAAACAGCTGACCTGCGCGCCCGCCCGGCCGGGTACTGAAAGGGAGGTGCGCCAGGAGAATCTCGCCACATCGGGTGGATTGCCCATCCAGCTGTAGCCGTACACAGGAATGTCAGCACGCCCCATATTGCGGATGGTGACGATGATGTTTTCGATCTGCTGATCGCGCCCCGGCTGTCCGAGCATGATCTTGTCATAGCAGCACGCGGGCACCGGATTCTCGATCGCCACAACCTTCAGACCTGCCTTCACACATCTGTCCCGCACGAGTTCGAGATCCTCGACGTCCCAGTGAGCACCGGCGCTGTCCGCATTCTCCGCCGAGAATCGTTGAGCCGCATCCGGGTGAGACCTTGAGCTCAGGACCACATCATCGATGCCAAACTGCTTCAGGAAACGCAGGTAGTCCTGCCCCGCATCAGGCAGTTCGTAGGCGCAGACTCTCATGCTGAATCCGATCTATAGACGTTGGCAGAAAACGACAGATCTGAATGTGGGCCCGCTGAGACGAGTTGGACCGGGTCGAATAAAAGAGGAGCCCCACCATCGTGTCGATGGCAGGGCTCGCAGTCTTGGTGCAACTCAAGTAGTGTGGGCGGATGCATCCGCCGCCGACCGCGCTATTTGCGGCCGCTTCGCCTCTGACCCGAGGCGGTGACCCGCGTCCCAACTCTACTCTGGTACGTAGCAGACCAAACCGGTATTGGAAGTCAAGAACTTGCTGGCTTCGAGGTGCGATCAGCACATGGAAAAGGGCAGCGGCCAGTTGATCGCACCTGGCTGCCGGCCGTCCTGATCCAGCGCGTTCTGGTAGCGATCCAGTACGCCTTCCGTCAGCTCGATCGCCATGGCAAGCGTCTCGAACTGCACGCCGCTGACACCCCAGACTGGATCGAGGACGTTCTGTGCCAGCCACCCGGCAGGATGACGGGGACTTGCGAGTGGCTTCTGCTTGTAGATGACCTGGCGTACCAATTTGACGTCGTCACCAAGGATCATATCAATCCGGAAGCCGGTGCCTGACTGGCTGGAACGCTTCATCGTGTAGGCTGCCCGTGTGCCGTCTGGCGTGCGCCAGACAACGGCGTTGACGCCTGGAGTCGTTCACTCTTCCCGCCTCCCGGTTCGTGGCCAGCTGAAGTCGACGTTCTGCCACTCCAGCTCGTCGCATTCCAACAACCAACCCATGTCGTGCTCCTGAACGGGCCACGGCTCAAGCTCGAGCGTCGAATCTGGAATCGCATCTACCTCATAGTTGGTCTTGCTGAAACCGAAGCGACACTCGTATCCATGGGCAGGGTAGTAGTCAGGGTGTCCGACGAGAAACGCAAGGTCGATTCCCTTGGCGCTGGCGAGTTTATGTCCGAAAGCCAGCATCTTGCCGCCAACGCCCTGTTTCTGCCTGGGCGGACTGACGGCAACGGGTGCGACAGCGGCAGCGGAGATTCTTTCGCCCAGCAGTCGCATCGGGACGGGTGTCATCGCCAGATGACCAACGAGTTCATCACCGTCCCACGCACATATCGAAAGTTCTGAGTCGAAGGTGGGGTGCCAGTCGCGCAGCATTCGAAATAGATTCGCCTCGTCGGCGCTGCCGAAGGCGCGGGTCACGCAGATATCAATGGCAGATTCATCGCCGGCGTTTTCACTTCGAATGTCGATTCCCACCAACACTCCCTTCGTTCGTATGGTCGGTCTCTGTTCATACTCGATGGCGGATGCACGGTTCGTACATCTCATTGCGTCTTCGTGGGTGGTCTGGAGGTCAGCGAGGGCTTCGCGTCACCCGACTGTAGTACGATCTTCCCCTTCCCGCCACACGTCTCGAAACGCCTGAACGACACGTTCCTCGTCGCCCTCCAACAGACAGACCGGGTTCAGGATCAGAACACCTTCCCGCACGGCGAAGAGCGACACGCGCACGGAGGGTTCTGCCTGATGGAGGCGCTCAACGACCTGGATGGCCGTCACTCCCAGGGCTTGCTCATCGATACTCAGCCGGACTCGGGGTACGGGCCGGTCGACCTCATCCAGGGTCGTGGTCGCCACCGTCGTGTGGGGCAGGTCCTTCAGCGCTTCGGCCATGCAAGACACCTTTGATTCCCACTCGCGGTGTTCGGCGTCTTCGTCTGCGTCTACGTAGATCTCCAACGCGGTGACGAGTCCGACGATCTCCTCCTTGCCGATCTTCAGGGGCCGCCCGATTCCGTGAATGGGGCTGGCCATCAATCGACACATATCCACAAACTCGCTGCGCCCAAAGAGGAACCCCGTCCCCGGTGGTCCGAAGATGTGCTTGCCACCGCTGGTCGTAATCAGGTCGATCCCCAACGCGGCGAAGCGCTGGAGCCGCTCGAAGGGATAGTTCGCCACCGACGCGTCGAGGATCGAGGGAATGCCGTGTCTCTTGGCGATCTCGATCACAGGCTCGAGGGGTACTTCGCCAGCGCGGTCGATGGTTTCTCCGAAGACGAAGAGAATGGCCGCCGTGTTGACGTTGATGGCCGCCTCGATCTGCTCTGGCGAGACCTGATCTGGCTTACCCACTTCGAGGAGCCTGACACCCGCGGTTCGAACGGCGTGATCGTAGCCAGTGCGGTGGGGCGTCTGGATGATCACTTCATGCCCCGTAGCAGAAGCCGGCAGTTCGGCCATCATCGACGGGCCGCCGCGGGTGACGCAGGCGGCGGTTGCGAGCAGGAGCCCACCTGCAGCCCCTGAGGTGACCAGTCCCGCCTCGGCACCGGTAATGCGGGCGATGTACTCTCCCGCCCGCCGATGCAGTTCATCCATGTCGACATACCACGTGGCGGCGTCACACATGGCCTGCAACACCTCGGGGCCCATACAGACGCTGCCTAGGTTCGACGCATTTCCCGCGGCGTTGATGACCCGCCGAACGCCAAGACTCTCATAGGTGGCCATGTAATACCTCCGACAGGTTGACCATATGTTGCTCCCCATGGCAGCATCTACTGTCGCTCGAGCAAAGGCTGGGACATCCTTCATCCACTGACCGACGCCATTTCAGGTGAAGCATCGGATCATGTGATGATCTACAGTGCGAGGGACAGAGACGAACTCGAGACGTTCTGGACGATTGTGCTGACCGCCTACTATCATGCACGGGGCCTGAGTAGGATCCTATGCGTGCGACGACAGTTTCGTGCGTAACATTGGGCCAGGTCAAGAGAATGAGGCTGAAACCTACGCAGGCCACGCATGTGCCCAGTGCAATGCGTCGCTGAAACCACGCGAAAGATGACATGACAGAGGTGATGAGCGACAAAGATCTGCTGGATGCCCTCGACTTCGGTCATCCGGGTCTGGAGTCGGTTGGAGAAGCGATGTCGGCAGGGGATCTGGGTGCGGCCAAGCAGCGCCTGATCGCCTACTTCCGCAACCGGAAGGACGCCGGAACAGAGGCGGTCTCACCCGAGCCAAACGATCAGCCCGAAGCCTTCTCGGAGCGTGGCGAGCAGTTGTGTCGAGAGTTGGCCGCCAGAGACTGGCTTTCGGTTACCGATCCGGAAGCCACCCCGGAGCGCCTGTNCAGCANNCAGGTCATGNNGCAGAACGATCANGGNGANTTNCTTGCCCTGGCCCNGGAGTNCGGCGAAACGGGAAACCACCGNTACGCCCGNGAGTGTGTCACAGNGATGTTGAGGTGGATCGACGTCNCNGGGCCGCTGCCNACCCGCCCNCCGACCGGCCCAACCGGNGCCTTCTGGCGGACCATCCANTACACCANCCCCCGGGCCACNAACTGGACCNNNTGCNTGTNGCTNTTGCANCACTGTCCNGCNGTNACGGTGGATGANCTCNTCNCCCTGCTGAANGTCATCCTCCATCATCTGCGGTATGCGGCCGACAACNANGTGCCCGGCATGCCNAACATGGTNATCCATCTNCACGAGCACCTGATCGCGACNGGGCGACAATGGCCGGAGTTTTCCGNGGCNNANANCTGGACNCGAGNCGGTNTGGANGGTCTGAGCACNCTGCTGGACGACTACTTCTANCCCGACGGCGCCTACATCGANCTCAGCTATTTCGCCCACGAANGNTTCACTCGCACGCTGCAGNTGGGNGANCGCGGCGAGGTNGATCTGCCCCCTGGATTNCGCCAGAAGGTNGAGCGCATCTTCGACTTCCCCGCCTACATGGTGAAACCCAATGGNATCTACCCCTCGGTCAACGACAACTACTCGGCCCAGGATGGAGAGGAGTTCCCCGAAAGCCGTGATCCGCTGATCTCCCTTGGCGTGCAGATCACCGGCCGCGACGACCTGCGCTACATCGACTCCTACGGTGAGCAGGGGANGGCGCCGTCCGTGACCTCGTGCGCCTTTCCCTATGCCGGCTTCTATGTCATGCGCTCCGACTGGAGCACGNAGGCTCGTTACCTGGTCTTCGACGGGGGCCAGAGCGCCGGCGGTCACAACCATGTGGACAAGCTGAGCTTCGAGNTCTACGCCTACGGCAANACATTGGTCACCGACTGCGGCTGTGCAGGACCCTGGTCTTCGGCCTGGCGCAGCGACTATTTCGTCGGCTCGGCCGGTCACAATACGATGATGATCGATGGCCGCGGCCAGGTCGCGGGGCTGCCGCTGTTCGATATCCCATCGATGCGGGGCCGTACACCGTGGCACGAGATCACCTCCGAGCCTCTGCCCAACACNTGGGTCAGNGGCACCGGTTTCGACTACGCCAGCAGTCGTTATCAGGACGGCTTCGGAGCCTACGGTTCGGAGCAGAGCCGGAGACGAGGCTTCCAATACGAGAGCAAACGCGTCGAGGGCGTGGAATCGATGCAGCCCTGGACGCAGAGTCAGGCGGGTGATCAACAGGTCGCACCACATGAGCGTCTGTTCGTCGATCATGAACGCAAGATCTGGTTCGCCAAGCCCGACTACTGGATCGTGTCGGACCGGCTGCTCGGGAAGGGGCGACACCTGGCCGAATCGCTGTTCCACTTTCAAGCATCCGCGACCTGCGACGTCGAGCCCGGAGACAACACGATTCGAACGGCAAACGGCCAGGCGGGATTGACCATCATGCCGAGCTCGACGGCGGATCTGCAGGTGCGCATCGTCTCCGGTCAGAAGGATCCTCTGCAGGGATGGGTTCCGGCCGGCTGGGGCCATCATCGTCCAGCCCCCGTGGCGATCTATTCCGTCGAGCAGCAACTGCCGGTGGCTATCGACACAGTGCTNTTTCCCTATCCGAGAGACCAGGCGCCGTCGCTATCCGTGGAGCCGCTCACAGTCGAGGAAGAGGGAGAACACGTGCCGCCATGGGAAGCCTCGGCGCTNTGTCTGCAGATCGACGACCAGCGCGACTATTATCTCGTCGCTCACGAGCGCCGGGCCCTGCGCCGCGGTGGTCCGCTCGTCAGCGACGCCCAGGCCGTGCTCGTGCGCTGTAACGGCGCTGGTCAGCCCCACCAACTCTGCCTCCTGAACGGCAGCTTCGTCGAACTGTACGGCCGGCCCCTCGTGACCGCCGAGGAGACGTTCCGATCCCTGGAACTGAGCTGGACGGTCGACAGTCTGACCGTTCAAGCCGACCACCCGATCGGTGCCAACCTGTGGGCTGGCAGCGCCCGGAACCTGATCGTCGTCGGCGGTGAACGACACACCATCACCCCGGCCAATGAGCAGATCGTNGTCTTTGAAGACTGGTTGGATTGAGCGTCGAGGCAGCCCTTGTGTCGTCGGTAGACGTTGTAGGATATGACCCGACGCTCGAATGGCGACTAGACCGCTGACTCGGCAGCAATTCGGCGTAGAAAGGCTGCATCCTCCGCGGCGATCCTCTCCAGCGCGGGCGACACCGCGTCGGGGCCGTATTCGGTGTGAATTGCCCAGGGTCCACTGAAGCTCATGGCAGCGAGTGTGTGCACCACCCGGCGCCAGTCGACGGCACCGGCGCCAAGTTGTGCGTATCTGGGTTCGTATGGCGGCTCGGCACCGGGTTTGTGCAGATGCACACCGTCCTTGGCACCGACCGCACACAAGNAGTCCCGCACCATCGCCAGGCCCATGCCGACGTCTTCGCCGTCGAGAGCCATGTGCCCCACGTCGGGATACGCCCCGACATGCGTCGCATCGAACCCCTGAACCAGATGCATAAGACCGGCGCAGTTCGAGCCGAGGCAGCGACCGCTGTGAGTGTGGCAGGCAGTCTTCACGCCGTGCCTCTCGCTAAGTGCGGCGAACCCCTCGAGATGACTGCGCGCCCGATCGAGGGTNTGCCAGTAGTCGTCACCGTCAGCAAAGCCGAAATAGCCGGGCTTGATCATCTGTACGCCGCTCTCGGCGCAAGCTGCATAGACCGCCTCGACCTCGGGGACGAGGGGATCGGCGAAGTCCGTCGGCAGCGTCGCCAGTGGACAACTCAGGCCCTGATCGGCCCAAACCGCCACGGCCTGTGGCAGTGCCACGGCAACATTGCCGGGGTGCACGGGGTGACCGGGTCGCACACAGACATCGACGCCGTCGTAACCGAGAGACTTCGCGCTCTCACCGAACTTGGCGGGCGTCAGATCTTCGAAGTATTTGGAGTTCAAGATTACTTCCATGGTACGCTCCCTTATCTCAGAACTTGACGACGACGCAGGTCAACAGGATCACTCTGCCCGCCAGCGGGCCACACCCATATGGTAGCGGTGGTGACCAGGGATTCTGTTGCTGTAGAAAACGGTGTCGATGGTACCGTCGTCGCGCTGGTTGCTTGCCGGATAACCACCGTCGGTGGCACCCTCCTAAACTCAACAATACTTGCGGAGCGGACCAGCTAGCGCCCTCATCATTGCTGAAGCGCACCGCGACTGCGCGCAGTCCCAGGTTGCGCATGGCGAAGGTGAACAGGATCCGACCGTCAGCCAACCGTGTGAAGTGGGATGGACACTGTGCCGGCAGGCTGAGCGGGCCTCGGTCGTGCCAACTGCGACCATCGTCATCGGAGGCGAACAGCTGCATATGCGCATCCATGTGCGTACGGCACGCCGCCAGCCAACGCCCCGTGCCCATGCAGGATTTCCGTTTCGTTGAAATCATCAGCGGCGATGATGCTGCCATCACCCCACGTGCGACCATCATCCTCGGAGCGTAGGAACCAGGCCGTGTTGCGCGAACCGTCCGCTGTTCCGGAATAGAACGGCGACACCAGACCATGGGGACCCTCGGCAATGTCGCCGAAGGGAATGCACCAAGCGTCGTCCTCCCCGGGCAGGGCTACGGTGTCGGCCTGTTCCCAAGTTCGTCCACCGTCGGCCGAGCGACAGACCCGGGCGTCCAGGAACTTGCTACGGAAGTCGAAGTCAGGGTCGCAGGTGCCCGGCGCCAGAGCTGGCGAAAAACCTGAACTGATGACGATCAAATCACCGTTGCTGGCACAGCCAGCGGAGACGTCCATACGATTCCCCGGCGGTTCCCCGACTGCCGCAGTGCCCCGTTTCTGCCAAAGCCGTCCATCGTCGGTACTGGCCCACACCTCCACATCACCGTGCCAGTGGCCGTGGACGGGTTGGTTATAGATGGCGACTGCCAGTGTTCCGTCAGGCATTGCTGTCAGGTTTGGCCAGGCACAGACATTGTCTATGGCGATGTAGCGTTCCACGATCAGTCCGGGCAGATGTCGTCCTGTTGCTTCACTGTCGGTGTAGACCCTTCAAGACCCGCAGAGACATCCGTAATTTGACCACGGTCCTGTTCCCCATACCCTAAGGCCCGCCGGCCCCGCGTCCTATAGAAGCCGGAGAGTCACAGGCGAGCCTCGGAGTGCGGCTCGAGGATACTGTCTCAACTGAGAGAGTCACCATGAAGATCGCTTCGATTCGAAACTACCCCCTTCAGATGTCGTTCATCCGGGATGTTGCAGCCAACATGCGTCGCGCGACGACCCACACCGAACGAGCGACCGTCTATCGTGTTGAACTGGACAACGGAATTGTAGGATGGGGCGATTCGTATTACGAATCGGATCTGTCAGAACACGTGGGACGTCACGCCATGGGACTGCTGCACGACCACGTCCCCGACGGGCTT
>PATE01000054.1 GCA_002712305.1 Gemmatimonadota bacterium
GACCACCTGTTCGTGGAGTGTCTCCACGTCGATCCGTGCGATATTGCCCTGCCGACCCCATGGGCGGGGTCGACGGTAAAGCCCCCAACCCCGTCACCGGGGGCGTCGGTCAACTGGACAATTCGGCCCGAGTCGATATGCACTTGATACAGCTGAGGCGTTCCCGAACGATCGGAGCGAAAGACGAGCGATTCTGATCCTGCCGTGAACTGCTCTTCGTTGTAGTAAACGTTCTGATTTCGCCCGGGCGCATCTGTCAACTGAAGGACTCGCGCCCCCGTCTCTGGCTGGGTAAAGCTGCGCTTCTCCGAGGCCAGAACATCACCGCGTGCCATGAATCTGCCAGAAGGTTGAGGAGCATGATGGATGAAGGACAAGAAGCATCCCTCGTCGATCTCGTGCAACCTTCGACGCGCTCAGCCGAGCGTCCCTTGAACTTGATCTAGACAGGCAGGTCTAGCCGAGCAGGATGCGGGTCGTAAACAGAAAGAAGAAGATGACGGAATACAGAAAGAGCGTGTACGCGAGTCGCTGCATCAGAACCCTCCCAAGGCTGGCAGATCAACCAACTGCTACTTGGTGTCATCGGTCGTCCATCGGGATGGATTCGTGATCCAGCCACACAAGCTACATCTGAGTGGGGTTTTTCTCGAGAAACTCCTGCACGGTCGCAAGATCTGGTAGTCCAATCTGTCCACCTAACGCCCGGCAATTGAGGGCACCCGCCGCTGCGGCAAAGCGCAGGGTCTGCGCCAGAGGCCAGTTCTGCAGCATGCCGTAGATGTATCCACCATGGAAGGCATCTCCCGCCCCGGTCGTATCCACCACATCGACGGCGAAGGCGGGCACCTCGATCAGGGACTGCGATGCTGTGGCGGCCACGGCGCCGCTGGCACCCCGGGTCAAAACAGCCACATCAGCACCGGCGGCCAGCAGAGCGCGCAGGATTTCCTCGGGCGGCGCCTGCGGCATCCAGTGGCGGGCGAAGAAATCGGACACGATCGCCGCCTCAACCAAGGGAAGAAATTCGCCGAGCAGATCACTCTGCCAGGTGCCATCAAAAACGACACGCTGACCCGCCTCGCGCGCCAATCGGGCCGCCGCAAGTCCCGCCGCATCGGCATCGTCCAGATGGAGGATCTGGGCACCGGCGAACTGGTCGGCGTGAATATCGGCAGCGTCCAGGGGGGCGACGTCTTCCGGCGTCGACAGAAAACCACGATCTCCCGATGCGGCATCGACGAAGACACCCGCCACGCGCGATGCCCCTTTTCCACGTTGGATTCCCGAAACGTCGACGCCGAACTGAGCAAGCTGGTTGCACAGGAAATCACCATCCGCGTCCTCGCCGACGCGGGAGACCATCCGCGTCGACACCCCCAAGCGGGCGAGGGTGGCCATGGCGGTGGCCGCCGGGCCCCCGCACTGTCGTGACCTTGCCCGGGCCCGCTGAGACTCGCCAAAGATCGGCAGGGCGTCGACGAGATAGAGTTCATCGACCGTGACCAGGCCCAGACCCACGGCGTCTGCTGGTTTCACACGTCCCCGGCCGTTGGCATGCGCGACTCCAATTCTTCGATCGTCTTCGGCCAATCATCGCGCAGCAGGCGTGAGAGCTGACGATCTGCGAGCACCTTCCCGCCTGTCTGACAACGGGGACAGTAGTTGGTCTCATTGCTTGCATAGGCAATCTCCTGCACCGCGGTCTGGCACACGGGGCAGGGCTTGCCAAAACGCCCGTGCACGGCCATGTCCGGGCGAAAGGCGGTCACCTTCTCGGTGAAGGCGGTCCCGGCCTCCGTCTGCAGGCGTTCGCACCAGGATCGCAGCGTCTCCTGAGTCGATTCGTAGAGACGGGCCACCTCCTCATCGCTGAGCCGTGAGGTCCATTTCACTGGCGACAATCCTGCCGCATGCAGGATTTCGTCGGAGTAGGCGTTGCCGATGCCGGAGAACAATCTGGGATCGGTCAGTGCCCGCTTCAGCGTGTGATTGTGTTCGCGCAGGACCTGGGCAAATGTCGCCAGGTTCGCCTCAAGGACTTCAAGGCCCCCTGGGTCATGCGCCGCCAACTCCGCCTCTTGTTCAACCAGATGGAGGGATGCCCGCTTCTTCGATCCTGCTTCTGTGACCATCACGGTCACGTCGCCGAAGTGCAGGGCGAGCAGGTCGATCTTCCGTGTCGGGCGCTGACCTGGCTTTTTCAGATGGAAACGTCCGGCGATCATCAGATGGAACACGAGAAACAGATCATCTTCCATGCACCAGACGATCCGTTTGCCGAGTCGACGGAATTCGACGACGCGACGTCCCACGGCACTCTCCAAGGGAGGCGTCGGCGAGCGCACGAGAAAGGCACTGCGAAGTTGAGCCCCTTCGAGGGGTTGATCGCCGACGGTTCTTTTCAGGGCTGTCAGGTAGGCCAGGACATCGGGCAGTTCCGGCATCAGATCAACCTTTGCCGCGGCAGGGGGCTCGATTGAGTCGATGACGAGGATCGTCGAGTTTACCGCAGCGTGTGGACGTCTCCAACGACCGAGGGCCAGACCCTTCTTCCAGACTCTTCTTATGGACCGACATCAGTTCGAGCAGTTGATCGAAGAGAGTTTGCAGCAGATTCCTGCCGCTCTGCGCGAGGCGATGAACAACCTGGCTATCGTGATCGAGCCCTGGCCCGAGCGCGAACTGATGGCGCAGATGTATGGCGATCCCGACACCTGCGTGTACGGCTTGTTCGATGGCATTCCCTTGACCGAGAGACATGTCGACGATTCTGGGGACCTGCCGAGTGTCATTCATATCTATCAAGCAGCCCTCGAGTCGGACTTTCCCGATGCGACGGAACTTCGCCAGGAGATCACCGTCACCCTTGTTCATGAGATCGCCCATTTCATGGGTCTCGACGAGGATCAGATCGAGGCCCTCGGTTACGGGTAGGCCACCTTAAGCGGCAAGGGCGACGGCGAAGGCATCGACGATCCGCTGCGCTTCGGCTTCGGTCAGCACCAGGGGCGGGGACAGAAAGAGGATACTCTCCGGCGCCTGCAGAACATGACTCATCTGTCCCACCAACACGCCCTGTTCCTTCAAGGAGGCCTTGATCGCATTCGTCTCGGCGACGCCGAGCAACTCGCCATCCTGGGCGATCAATTCTACACCGATCATGAGCCCGCGACCGCGTACTTGACCCAGATTCGGCTACGACAGGGCCGTCAATCCGGACAGGAGTTTGTCGCCAACACGCTCCGCGTTTTCCCAGAGTCGCTCACCCGTCAGGATGTCGATGTTGGCCAGTGCCGCCGCACAGGCAACTGGATGGCCCCCATAGGTACAGACCTGGGCGAATTCACGCCGTTCGGCCGTTTCCCCGGCGAAGGCGTCGAAGACCTCGTCCGTTACAATCGTCGCCCCCAGCGGTTGATAGCCGGAGGTGATGCCCTTGGCCATGACCATGATGTCTGGCGCGACGCCTTCGTGTTCACAGCCAAAGAGCCGCCCCGTGCGTCCCCAGCCTGTGATCACTTCGTCGAAGATCAAGAGCACCTGGTGTTCGTCGCAGATCTCGCGAAGGCGCTGCAGATACCCATCCGGGGGTGGAATGACACCACCGCCGCCGATGATCGGTTCCACGACGATGGCGGCGACCGTGTCAGGTCCTTCACGGCGAATGACTTCGTCGAATTCCTCTACGCACGCCGTTGCGCAGGAGGGGTAGGACAGATGCAGGGGGCATCGGTAGCAGTAGGGTGGATCTACGTGGAGGAAGCCCGGAACGAGGGGTTCGAACTTTGTTCGCCGAGCCATCTGGCCCGTGGCCGACATGGCTCCGAAGGTGAACCCGTGATACCCGCGGTAGCGAGAGATGATCTTGTGACGTCTCTGGGTGGGGAATCTCTGCTGTCCATACTGGCGAGCGATCTTGAACGCTGTCTCGTTCGCCTCTGATCCTGAATTCGAAAAGAACGTGTGCCGAAGCCCACCGGGTGTAAGCTCGGCCAGGCGTGTCGCCAGCCGGGTCGCTGGTTCGTTAATCTGCGAATGGGGGTAGTAGGGCAGCCGCTTGAGTTGCTCGAAGGCCGCTTCAGCGATCTGCTGCCGACCGTACCCCACGTTGACATTCCACAGACCCGCATACCCGTCCAGGTAGGCACGACCTTCTGCATCGTAGAGCGTGGATCCTTCGCCGCGCTCAAATACCGTCAGCTCGGCAGCCCCCTCCGCCAATTGCTGATGCTGAAACAGGGGATGCCAGCAGTGATCGCGATCGAGGCGGCGCAGATCATCGACGGTCAACTGTTCGGTCATTGTCTTCTACCTGAGAAGGTTGATGTGCAGAAATGGACGAAGCGTGGCCAACTCGTGCAAGTCATGGTGTAGGTGCTCCCGGTTCGGTTTTGCGCAAAGAGGCCAACACCATCGCCACCAGCATGAGTGCACAGCCTGCCAACTCGGCTCCCCCCAGGGTTTCGCTCAAGAGCCACCAGCCACCGACGACGGCAAAGACCGTCTCCAGACTCATGATGATGGCCGCCGGTGTAGGCGGCGCCTGCCGTTGTGCCACGACCTGAATCGTGTAGCCCAAACCAACAGAGAGGATGCCAGCATAGAGCACGGGAAGAGCGCCCGCCAGGATCGCGGCAAGGTCGATCGGTTCCACCGCAGCGGCCACAGCGAGACTGGCCACCGAACAGGTGGCGAACTGGGTCGCCGCCAGAGGTGCCCACGGGATTCGCGGCGCCCAACGACCCACAGCAAGAATGTGAACGGCCCAGAATACGGCGCAGATCAGCATGAGCACATCCCCCATGTTGGCCAACGAGCGCGGATCATCGATCGTGGCGGTCGTCTTGCCGTGCAAGGTCAGCAGATAGAGACCCGCGGCAGCCAACAACACACCGGTCATCGCCCTTCGATCGACACGAGATCCGACAAACAGGCCAAGCAGCGGGACGAGCACGACATAGAGGCCGGTGATGAACCCGGCCTTGCCCACCGTCGTGTAGAGAATCCCAACCTGTTGCAACGACGCGGCGACAAAGAGAACGAGGCCGAGAAAGATCCCCCGGAGACCCATCGGTTCGGTGGGAGGGTTGACGCCGTTCTCGCGGAGCAGCAGGAAGGGAATCAGCGGCAGGCATCCGAGGGCAAATCGAAGGCCGTTGAACAGAAAGGGCCCCATGTGGTCCATGCCGCGACGCTGGGCGACGAAGGCCAACCCCCAGATGGCGGCCGTGAGCAGCAGGGCACTCTCGGCCAGCAGGGCACGAGATTCCCTCAATGTTGTTCCCATTGAATCGGACAGAGCTGACCCCGGTAGATGACCTTCACNGCNTCCTTGNTCGAATGGAAATGGCCGTGAACCTGAGTCTGTGACCACCACAATTCCACAGNACCGTCCCCGTCACTCTCTATGATCAGNTCACCCACTTGCAGGCGTTTGCCCACAAGTATCGCCGAGGCGGGATCGCCGGCCGCGTCGAAGCGAACGACACCCATCGGTCCATGCAGTTGAAGATCGTCGGTTACCACAAGGGATGAGTCGTCCTGCTTTGATTCAGGCAGAGGATCGCCGATCACCACCACATCTCGTCGACCATCGGTGATGGCGGTTTCTACGGCCGCACCGATCTGGTCACCCAAATCCAGACGTCGGGCCGTCGTCTGCGGCGTACGGACATAGGGCTCCAGGGTGCCGACAAAACTGGACTGAAGAGGGGCCGGCCCTCTACGCTGCTGCAGGACACGCTCGATCCATTCTTCGTTCCGATCCCCATAGTAGCCAAACAGACTCCAACTCTCGCATGTCGCCACCAGCGCGTCGTCGCTCAGATCCGAATAGCGCAGGTGGATGTCGGATTCGATGGCCATCCCGTAGTGATCTCGCATACTCCAGTCGGCCGTCCAACCGCGCGCCGGATCGGCGTCTACACGCCAGGCGCGCAGCAGATCTTCCGAGCTCAGGGCGCCCTTCAGAGAGGTTGCCTGAGTGCGCCTGCATTGGGAGGAAATCGCCGTGTCATCCGGTGACCCGTCACGTAGATCCAGGCCCTGCGTGGAGAGAGGGCCGAATCCTGCGTGGACGAACCGCTGATGCACCTGTCCACCGACGAGGTGGATCATGTCCACGAGATATCCCTCATCGTCGTCCAGAGGCAGAAGAAGGACCGACCGCTCGAAGCGCAGTCCCTCCGGATGGTCTCGGTCGATCAGTCCTGGTGCACTGACACACAGGCCTGTGGCATGGGGGCCATCCACCCACCAGCAGGTCTCTCCTTCGCCATTGGCCTGATCCAGTCCGTCGATCACGACGGTGTTGTGGGAGATCGTCCGCTTCGCCCACTCCGCCCGGGGGCAATCCCACCCCCCGTAGTTGACGGGCGGATAACCGAAGTCATGCATCATGTCGAGGCCACGGTAGTAGAGGCCCAGATTCATGCCATCGGCGTGACTGTGGGCACCGCGACCACGAACACTGGGATCGAGTCGATAGGCATAGACACTGTTGAGAGCACCCGAGTCGTAGTCCAACCACGCCACCGGGCCCCGGCGCTCATCCTCGCTGCGCAGGATGGCCAGATGGTATTGCGTCTTGTTGACCGACCGCACAAGCCGTGGCTGCTGTGTCGAGGCTTGTGCCGTGGCGGACAGAACGTCGTCCACGCGTGTACGGAATTGTTCGGCATCCGTACACGCTGGATCGTGAGGAAGCCCGTGAGTGTCGCCGTCATTGGCCTGGACGAGCATATCCACGAAGGCCCTGTCGCGGGTGGCCAGATAGAGTTGCCAATAGAAGCTGTACATCGAAGGGGCCAGTGGATCCTGTCGGTCCCGATCGAAGACGGGGCCCACCAGAGTTTCCGATGGAGCGCCTGGCGCACCGGCATCACCGACGTTCGGATAATAGCGGCGTCCGACCCACGTATCGATGTGGAAACGGAAGTGCTCGTGCAGCTGCGGATGACGGGCCAGCACTCGTGGGAGAAACTCGGCATCGGCGCGTGAAAACAGACTCAGACTCGACGCGATGGAGCGTGGGGCAATCGCTGCATATCCCGACAACCCCTTCTCGCCTGAGACGCCGTCGACGGCGGTGCCACGCGTGAGGATGTCGTCAAAGAGTTCGTCAATCTGACCGGGGATGGCGGAGGTTCGCCCGTCAGCCAGGGTGGCGTGAATGAGAATGCGCGCGACTTCCGTCGTCGGGAAATTCGACTCGATCTTCTCGTTGTTGTCCAGCGTATCCTGCAGGATCCGCTGTTCGATGTTGTCGCAGATCTGCTCCGGGGAGTCCTTCGACGTGGGCAGCTCGTACTGATCCGCCTTGGCCTTCAGAAACTCGACAAGATCTGCGTCTGCCAGCAGCGCCGGTCGAATCTGATCGTAGGCGAGCGTCAGTCGCTGGATCTCATGACAGGCATCGTGCCACGTCGAGACATAGCCGCGATCTGCCGGCCTCTCGTAGAGAACCGCTTGAGGGCCAAAGTCGAAATCGGGATAGACGTCGCTGATTCGATCCAGCAGAATGCCTGACCGGCGGGCATAGGCGGGATCTCCTGTGGCTATCCACGCAGCCGCAAGTCGGTCCACGCCGTCGACGATCAGCTTCTTCCAGTGTCCGTAGATGAGATAGGCGCCGATGAAGCGCCAGACCCGGTCGTCGGCGCGGTATCCTTCACCATCATCGATGCCCATGCCCTGCTCACTACCGCGTTCGTCAACCAACAGTGCCCGGTCTGCCCGCTCGGCGGCGAAGAGACCGCCCTCACCGAGACCGCTTCGATAGAAGGCTTCGAAATCGTTCCGGGGAAACAGATCGTTGCAGGAGGGACACTGTGTCTTGAAAGGATGGGCAAAGGGATCCATCTGCCAGTCGTACATGTTCACATTCGCCTGGCAGCCCGGGCAGTACCCATCGGACAGGACCATCCACGATCGGGTGATCGAGGGCCCAAAGATCGCTCGCCAGAGATCGTCCTCGGAATACGCCGACCACGGCGCGGCACGGTCGATAGCTCGCCGTCGCACAGCGTCGTCTGAGCGCAGCCGATCGATGAGTTGATCAGGATGGAACATGGAAGGGCATCACCTTGTCGGGGGTCCGGGCCGGGTCTAGAAGCCGAGGACGCAGCCAGAAGTCACGGGTGGAGAGTTACGGCAGGTCCAATTCGGCGCATACAGGCAGATGATCCGAGTGATCCCATCGACCATCCGGTCGCGGTGAATCGGTGCGGAACCCTTCGTCGCGGATGATCCTGGCGTGTGTGAGCCCCGGGCTCAGAGAGGGTGAGAGGTAAATGTGATCGACGATCCACTCGCGGATGCCCGCCGTATCCATCGTCAGCCGCAATCCACCGTCGGCGTTTTCCATGGTATTGAGGAAGCCCATGTCGCGCAGATGCACGTGAATCCCAGGCTCGTCGACGGCACTGTTGAAGTCGCCGACCACGATGGCGTGTTTGGTTTCAGCGACGAGGGCACTCAGACGATCGTGCAACAGGTCTCCCTCGCGAGCACGCAGGTCCAGATCACCCGGATGAAGATGGATGTTGACGATCCACAGGCGCAGATCGGGTCCTTCGAGCAGGGCGGCCCCTGCCGTGCGGCTGAAAGGGGGAACGTCCTCGTCGGCACTCACGTGGCTGAAGGTGCGTGACTCGACGACGGGCCAGCGACTCAGCACGTGTCCCGGAAACGCCGTCGGCGAGGGGAATGTGGCCAGATGCATGGACAGTTGCCTGGCAAGATCGCGGGCCAACGATTGCGTCACCCCTTCCTGAAGGGCAATCACGTCGGCGCCAAAGCTCTGCAGGACCTGAGCGAAGTGCTCCACATGCGCAGGCGAGCCGTGAGGTCCCAGATCACTCTGAGCCGATTCAGCCGGATACCCCTGCATTCCATAGATGTTGTAAGAGATGATTCTCATCAGTCTGACTCCGGGGTTCGCCATTGCGGTCCATACTGTTCGACGAACCGACTGAAGAATCCCCGCGTCGCGTCGGACACGCCTGCGAGGTAGTCGATGTCGTCGAACCAGGGCTGATTGGAGAAGTAGTCGAAGCGCGGATGGCTGGCGCTGGTGTAGGTGAGCATAAGTGTGCGGCGGAGTCGATCGGTGTGATACCGACCCCGGTGCAATCCCATGGGATTGAAGGCGACAGCATCGCCGGGCTCGAGATCGACACGCTTCGCTCCTGGCATGTCGGGACTTGTGTTGTTGCGTCCTTCGTCGGCGCGCCGGATGGCGTACTCCGCATCGGTGTCCCAACGCACATGGGACCCCGGTACCACCTCTACATCATCAGATGGTACCAGCGCGATCTGAAGCTGGATGGATCTGCCCACACCTCCACCATCGGCGATTATCTTCCTCTCGTCATCCTCGTCGGGGCAGTGGAACTGGGAATCACGATGCCAATTGCCATCCCGGGAGTTGCTCACGGGATTAAAGAAGAGGCTCGTGCATCGGAAGAGGGGCTCATCTTCAAGTAAAGCGCCTGCGACCTGCAGGATGCGAGGGTGGGCACAGCCTGACAGCACCGCGGCCAGGGTTGCAGGATCCGATCGATGGTACCCTGGATGGTTGAGATGCCGCATCGATGTCGCCTCGTCACCGCCTCCTGGCTCTCCCGTTTCGGCACGGCAGTGCCGCCACTGTCCAAGCGTATCCTCCGCGATGTCCCGCAGTCGCTGCGTGGTTGAGGCGGGCAGTAACTTGGGCACCACCACATAACCGTGCTGCGACCAATCGTGGGCCAAGGTCTGATCCGAAGAGACTGAGCCCTGGGCATCCGTCGTCATATCGCCACCGATCTGTGGACCTGGGCGATGCGACGACGCTCGGCTGCAGAGAGCAGGGGACGTTGGCAGGCGGCCATGTTCTTCTTCAACTCGGTCGGCGTAAGGACGCCGGACACGACGCTTGAGACCGGTGAATGGCCCAGCACATACTTGATCGCCGCCGACGTGAGGGGGCGGCCCTTCTGTGCGAGAAAACGAAAAGGACGGCCTCTCGAGTCAGGTCCTTTGCGCAGCAGCAGACCCGATCCGAAGGGTGATCGCGCCAGAACGCCCACGCCCTCTCTTTCGGCCAGCGGCAGCAACTCGTCCAACGCATCCGGCCAGATCAGATTGAAAGCCAGTTCCACCACGTCGGCGCCCTGCTCGATGGCAGTAACGGCCCCTTTGGCATCCGTCGAGGCGCCGAAGTGCTTGATCTTTCCCTGCTTCTGCAGACGTCGAAGGGTCGACCACACACTCTTGCGCCGCAGAATTTCAAGCGGAGGGTCATGGAGAAGGAATACATCGATGACGTCTGTTTCGAGTCGACGCAGACTCATCTCGCAACTCCACGTCAGAGATCGAGCATCGAAATACTGCCGTGCACCGTCGTAGATGAACTGAGCACCATCGATCCCGGTCATGTACCCGGCTTTCGTGATCAGCACGACTTCATCTCGGCAGTCGTGGAAAGCGCGACCTAGAAGGCACTCGCTGCGTCCATTTCCATAGACGTCGGCCGTGTCGAAGGTCGAGATGCCGAGGTCCTTCGCCTGCCGCAGGAATCGCAGGGCCTCATGCTGGTCGACGGGCCCCCAGAAAAGGCCGCCGATTTCCCACGTGCCGAAACACAATTCGGTGACTTCGATGCCGGTGTTGCCAAGAGGGCGAGTGCGCATGATCTGTCTGAATCTTCAGTCGTCGGGGGAAGAGTGATCTCAGGCCGGTACGTCAACACCGACCGCTTCAGAGATGTGAACGAATCCATCCCGCCTCAGAAGCTGGTCGAGGCCATCGATGATGCGCCCCACCAGTCCTGGACCCTCATAGACAAGCCCTGTATACAACTGCAGCATCGAGGCGCCCAATCGGATCTTTCGATAGGCGTCTTCCGGGTCTGCGATGCCGCCTGATCCGACAAGCTTGAATCGTGATCGATCGAGACGACCATACCAGAAACGAAGCGTTTCGTCCATCATCGATCGCGTTGGGGCACCACACAGGGTGCCGGGCATGGGCGCGACGACCGACGTTGCCGTTCGCAGGGGGTAATCTTTTCCAGGAGGCAGATTGAAGATGAATCCGGCGACGAATGGAAAGGGGGCGACACAAGACATGAGCGACTCGGCACGGCTCGCGTCTCGATGAGCCGTGAACTTCAGCCACACCGGTGGCAGATTCTCGAGTTGCGAGTATTCGTGCAGCAGATGCGTCAAGCGCTCCATGTCGTCGAAGGGGCTGACCCCTGCCGTCGTATTCGGACAATTGAGATTCAACGTCAGATAGTCCGCGACCCCACACAGAGGTCTGGCGGCACGGACAAACTCGTCGACCACGTCCTCTTCTACCGTGGGACGTCCCGTGTTGGTCTCGACGATGTTTACGCCCAGCGGAACATCGATAGGCGTTTGGGCAAGACGGTCTGCCACGGCGTGAGCGCCATCGTTCGGGACACCGTAGTTGACGACGATCGCTTCGTCCGCGGGCAATCGGAACAGACGCGGCCGAGGATTTCCCTCCGAAGCCTCGGCCGAGACGGACCCGACTTCGACGTGACCGAATCCGATGGCGGCCATCGCTTCCACGACCCGTCCGTTCTTGTCAAAACCGGCGGCCAGTCCCAGGGGGTGGGGGAAGTCGAGTCCGGCAATGTGCACAGCCAGCCGTGGGTTCGACCGAACGCGATAGGCACGTCGGATCATGAAGCGGGCAACGCGTGATCTCCCTGCGCGGTGGGCCCATTTCAGGGTTGATTCATGGATCTGTTCAGGGTCCTGCCGGAACAGGAAAGGGCGCACAAGATGCCGATAGGTGGACACGTCTATATTCCCGCCGGTTGGGGGTCAGTTNCCGAAANGCGAAGGACCGAACACGGATTCNACCACGCCCCAGAGCNTTTTGCCGGCATGATCAGGCAGGATGCTCAAGTGCGTTGAGGTGCAGGATCGCTTCCTCCANCGTGATCCTGCGAAACGACTGCGTGACCGTCGGTGACTGAGCAGGATCGGNCCACCTCATCGACGGGGCGNCGTCGACGGTGGAAGCGACCTTGGCGACCCATTCGTCGAGGGGGGNACNGGGGCANGTGACGTGAAGATCCGCATCCTCCACGACCCCGGTCGGATCGTACAAGAAGGCTCGTCGTACCGCCCGACGGAGGCTGGCCAGATGCACGGCATCGTAGGACGTGGCCTCCGCAGCCTGGACAGATAGGGGCGCGGTGGGCAGCAGGAGTGTGTGTGGCGAACGGTCGATGACGGCCTGCCCAAGGCAGGGGTGGGGAGCCTGGATTTCAACATCCTTGTGATCCGGCCAGATATCCAGCATACCATAGGCAGCTCGTGGCGCTTCGAGTTGCAGACTGTAGAAGTCGGGATAGGTCCGCCACGTCGTGTCGTTGGCGTCGGTACTGGCACGTACGGCGTCGTAGAAGGCGGTCACCGAGGCGAGGATCAAGGCTGTCGCACCGAGCCCATCGAGGGGAGCTCTCGTCACCACTCCCAGACGATCCGTTTCGGATGTACCGTGGAAAAACACGGGATGGGAGATCTCTTCATCGCCCTGGCGAACACTGAAATCATCACCGCGTAGTTGGCTGGAATGCATCTTGGTGGTGGTCTTTCTGCCTCGAGTGTTCCGTAAGGCCACAGAGATAGGCCTTGACAGAAGGGTTGACAAGGTCCGCATCGGTGTAGTAGGTAACTCGTACAGTATGTAAATAGGGCACGTGATGCTCCGAGCGTGTCCGAGAGAAGATTCAGGGGACAGGAGAGAAGCCACGTGGAATTCGACCCGACCCGACCGATCTACCTGCAGATCATGGAGGAGGTCAAGAAACGAGCCGTTCGAGGCGACTACAGCGTGGGTGAGCAATTGCCTTCCGTACGCGACATGGCCTCGCAGATGGGCGTGAATCCCAATACGATGTCCCGCGCCTACCAGGAACTTGAGCGTGAAGGGTTTCTACATACCCGCAGAGGTGAGGGTTCCTTCCTCACGCACGAAACCGAGCGGGTCGAGCAGGAGCGTACGGCGTTGGCACAGGCGGCATGCACCGCGTTTATCGCACAACTGCGCGATCTGGCGTTCGATGCAGCTAGGACAAGCCGTCTCTTGAGACAAGTCGAGGAGGAGGTGAACGAAGATGGCGACCGTTGAGATCATCGATCTGGTGAAACGCTACCGCAGCACCCAGGCCCTGCGGGGGATCGATCTGAGATTCGAACCCGGGCGTGTCAGCGGTGTCCTTGGGGAGAATGGGAGCGGCAAAAGCACGCTCTTTCGTATTCTGGCGGGTGTGACACGACCCACGCGGGGATCGGTCCTGATCGACGGAGAGAATGTGGGCGTGGAGACGCGGCGTATGAGCGCCTACCTGCCGGAGATCGATTCATTCTACACCTGGATGTCGATCGAGGAGCAACTGAAATTCATCGGCAGTTTCCATCCCGGCTGGAACGCGGCCAAGGCACGCGAACTGACCCACTTCATGGGGTTGGATTCCTCGGCCCGGATCGGGGAACTGTCGAAGGGCCAGAGGGCGCGACTGAAGTTCATCGTAGCCTTTTCCTGGCCCAGTCGCCTGGTATTGATGGACGAACCCCTCGGCGGGATCGATCCGCCCTCGCGAACACGAATCCTACGAGCGATGATGCAGGAGTTCCGAGCCGAAGAGCAGACGATTCTCATCTCCACCCATCTGGTCAACGAGATCGAGGAGTTCGTCGATGATGTCGTGTTTCTGCACGATGGAGAGATCGCCCTGCAAGGCAACGCCGACGCCCTGCGAAATGATCGTGGGGCATCCCTTTCACAGATGTTCGAGGAGGTGCTGTCGTGAACGATTTCATCACCCTCTACATGAAAGAGCTTCGCGCTCAGCGAATGGTCATCGGTGTACTGCTGTTAGGGACGCTCGGTCTGTCCATCTACGCGCTCACCGGTCTCGGTGATGTACCCCAGCCACGCCTTGCCCTCATCATCCTCCCATACGCCAGCGCGCTTGGGCTGCCTTTTCTGCTCATCCACGCGATTTCGAGTGAGTGGTCGGCGCAGACGCACTACCAGATTCTGGCTTTGCCCGTGCCTCGATGGCTCGTACTGCTGTCGAAGGTGGCGGTCGTGTTGAGTCTCGGTGTCGTCATCTACCTGTGCAGCACCGTCTTTCTACAGGTCATCGCAGACCGAATGACGGCGATGATGCTGGCTCAGGATGGTTCGGGGGACAGTTTTCGCATTGAGCCTCACATGGACGGTTCCACCGTATGGGCTGTGTCGGGCATCGTATACGGCGTGCTGCTGCTGCCGCTGCTGGGCATCGCCTGCGCTGCCTCTGGTGTGCGCGTGATGGCGCAGCGGTTCAAGGGATTGTCCACGCTCGGCGTCTTTGTCGCCGGCGCGTATCTCTACGGAAAGCTCCAGATCCCCATCGTCCACGCCCTGGAGAAAATCTTCGGCAAATGGGAGCTCGATCTGCCCATCCATCACGGTACCGCGACGGCGTCGGATGTGCACCTGCTGCTGATGTACTCGGTGTTGTTTGCCGCCCTCGGGGTCGGTGTGGGCGCCGTGCTCTTCGAGAAGTACGTGGAAGCTTGAGCCGTGGCTGAGACGGACTAGGACTCGGCGGGCGGGTCCTGGTGGCACTGCCTGCCGAACAGGTCCCATGCATCGGCAACGGTATCCGCTCGGCCCGCCGCACGCAGGGCGAGCGCTCGCAATCCCAGCAGTGACTCGTCGAGATCTGCCGCCGGCGTCGTCGAATAAGACGTCAGCTCAGCGAGTATCTGCTGCAGTTGTGGCAGTTGACGTGCGATTCCTCCGGACAGAATGAGGCGGCGCAACTGTGTCTGGGGATCGAGTTCGGCCAGCACATCCACGTATTGCTGCACAAAGGCCCCAAGAACCCCAGCCAGATACGACTGCACAGTGAGGCTGCCCTCGGTGATGCCTGCGATGCTGCCACCGTTTCTCCAGCCACGGGCGCCTTCGAAAACCGACAGATCCATCTGCAGGTGTGCCTGGCTGATCTGCTGGGGTGTCACCGAACCAAGAGCCTGCCAGAAGTCACCTGTGGTGCCGGCAAAATGGGCGATGTCTTCGAGGAATCCGATGAACTCGTTCAGCGCCCGGCCGGCGGGGATGTGGGTCACCGCTGTGAGCATCCGACCCTCGAAATAAGGGCGGCGCTCAAAAGCTTGGCTTACCGGGCCGTCGATGATGCTGACCTGGGATCCGGTTCCGAGATTCAGATTGGCATCGAGTATGGGAAACGGCCCCGCGCCCAGGACCGAACACTGGTGATCGCCTACACCCGCATAGATCGGCACCAGACCCTGTGGACCCGGCCAGTGCCCGGAAATGGTCGCTTCCGTACAGGGCGTCCCGAGCTGAATCTGGCACCCGCCGATCACCCGGATGCACTCGAGCAGGGGATCGGACGGGATCGAGCCAGACTCCACATCGGCCATGGCCATGGCTGCCAGCATCGTGGGATGTTCGACCAGATCAGCGCCTGCGAATCCGTCGTGGCTCAGTCGTGCCAGTGCCAGGGGGAGAGAAAGGGCCCACGCCTCCTCGACCGAGACCTCTCCTGTACGGCATGTGTGGGCGATGTTCAGCAGGGGGAAGCCCGGCCGTGGCCGCATGCCTGTCAGGGATCGAAAGAGATCTCCCAGTCGCTCGATGACCAGATCGTGGGTGGAATCTCCGTCGATCCGCTCCAAGGAGCGCGCATCCAACCACGAGACATAGTTGGTCTGCGGTGTACCGTCGGGGCCGACCAGCACAAAGCCGTGCATCTCGCTGCACAGTACGATGCCGTCGAATTCGTGGGTCTGCCATGCAGCGTGACAGATGGCGTCGAATCGTCTGAGAAGCTCATCCAGCGACAACTCATGACGTCCCGAAACGTCGTGTGCAGCTGTGACAGTTTGGGTCTTCGTCGGGGCAGGCGCGGATTGGGGTGTACGGCGGTCGACACCGACGAAGGTGCCGCACTCGAGGTCGATGAGGGCAGACTTGGTACTGGTCGTGCCAAAGTCAATGGCGAGAAAATGGCTGCTCACGACGCGGTCAGGTCGACGACGTCCTGTTCCAGATCGGAGAAACGATTCCCCGCCAGCTGGGTACCACGGGACTGTTCGCTGATGCGGACGCCGATCTGCTGCCGTGCCTGGCCACTGGCGCCATCAAAATGGCAATCGTGGATCGTCGTGTCGTGGGTCGAACCGCGGATGTCGATGCCAACGCCGTCTTCGGCGAAGCCATTGTCCGAAAAGGAGCAGCCCTCGATCACATTGCGGTGACCACCGCGGTAGACGTGGGACGGTTCGCGAAACCGCAGACCCGTCTTGTGGTTGCCGGAGAATCGGGCGCCTTGTATCCGATTGTCAGTGTCCCGATGACCGATGGAGATCCCATAGTCCGTGTTGTCACAGAATTGCCCGCCTTCTACAAGGCCATCGGTGACACCCCAGCAGAAGAAGATGCCCTGGCCATTCCCGTCTCCGATACACTCGCTGAAGACGGGTCGCTGAGATCCCGAGCCCGGGTGGAATCCGAGATTCGAGTTGTCCAGTGCCTGACACGACTCAAAGCGGACATCATCACAGATCTGAAAGCTGAAGCCATCGCCGTGATAACTGCGTGAAGTGACCTTGCGGAAGAGGTATCGATGGCATTGCTGGAGGAAAACGCCGCCAGAGTAGTTGCCGTTGATCTCTTCATTGGCGTCGCGGTGACCGTCCAGGACCAGGTGTTCTACCGTGACATCACAGACCCCTTCCTCGGCAGTGAGAACGGGAAAGAGGGTAGATGCGGTCGCTTGGTCTTCACACCAGAAGTTTTTCTCCGGCCGGCGGCTGAGGTAGACCTCCTTTCCCTCCACGCCCACGACGGTGTCGCGTACGACCTCCCGCAGACTACCGGAGTCGGTGTAGGAACGCAGCATGATTCCACAACCGGGCGCAAAACCGGAAGAGTCTTCAACGGTCACCCGATTCTCATACCAATCGGACTCGCGGGTGATCGTCGAGGTGTGACTCGGCAACTTGTGCAGAACCGTATCACTGCCGGCGCCGCGAACCGTGATCCCCGTTCGCAGATACAGTGCGTTGGCCATCTCGTAGTCGCCGGGCAGGATCTGCAACGTTCCCGGACCACCCAGACGGGCCAGGTAATCGATTCCCGCCTGCAAGGCCCGGTCATCACATCCCTCCAGATCGCCACCGCGACCGACGGTCAGGGTCAGGCCCTGCGGCAGCGAGCGGGTCCGATTGTCGGTATCTGGTGATAGATGGCTCATGGCGCGATGAAGGTGGGATGCCCCTTGTGCCGGCGCAAGCTCGTCAGCCGGCGGCGTTGGCCTCTGCATCGCCGGGTGCGACCCATACGTCAGCGAGAAGCTGCTGGGCCTCGATCATCTTGTGGTAGGCTCCGCCAGCGGCCAGGAGATCTTCGTGCCGGCCCCGTTCGACGATACGGCCCTGATCGAGGACGATAATGCAGTCCGCATGGCGGACCGTAGACAGACGGTGGGCGATGACGAGGGTTGTTCGCTGACGCATCAGACGCCGCAAGGCTTCCTGGATCAGCAGTTCGGTGTGTGTATCCACCGCAGAGGTCGCCTCGTCGAGAATCAGGACGGGCGCATCCTTCAACAAGGCTCGGGCGATGGCCAGTCGCTGCTTCTGGCCGCCGGACAGGCGAACCCCTCGCTCGCCGATGAGGGTGTCGTAGCCTTCGTCCAGTCCGTCGATGAACTCACTGGCATTGGCCGCTTCGGCAGCGGCACGTATCTGAGTGTCATCGGCATCAGGCCGTCCGAAGCGGATGTTGTCGGCAATGGTCCCGTGGAAGAGAAAGACATCCTGCTCGACGGCCGCCATCTGACTGCGCAACCAGGACACAGGGACCTGGCGCACATCCTCGGCGCCGAGGTGAATCGACCCGTGTTGGGGGTCGTCATAGCGGGGCAGCAGGTGAGAGATCGTCGTTTTGCCTGCTCCGGTATGACCGACGAGTGCGACGATCTGCCCCTCTGGCACCTCAAAGCTGATCTCGTGGAGGACGGGCTTGTCGACATCGTATCCAAAGGTGACCGAATCGAATTGAATACTGTAGCGGGGTGCCGTTGGGACCTGCGCATCAGGCGCATCGACGATATCTGACTCGATGGCCAGCAACTGAAAGACCCGATCCGTACTGACCGAAGCCTTCTGCAGCACATCGTTGATCGACGCCAGTGTGAGGAAGGGTTGATAGATGTGGGCCATGTAGACGATGAAGACGAACAAGTCTGCCACACCGATACGTTCGGCCATAGCGGCACTGCCACCGGCCCAGATCACCAACACGATGCCGATTCCGCCCGCTGCTTCCACCAGACCTGCTGGCATGAGGGAGACGGAGTTGGCCTCGATGGAGGCGTCTCGAAATGCGGCCGATCGCGAGGTGACACGCCGTGTGGCGGCGTCCTCCTGCACAAAAGACTTGATCACACGAATGCCGGCGAACTGGTCATGTACGACGGCAACCAACTCTGACAGTCGCGAGCGAACGTCCCGCCACATCTGGCGAACTCGTCGGACGAAACGGTATACGAGAAAACCCGCAATCGGAATCGGAAGCAGTGTGATCAATGTCAGCTGAGGATCGATGCTGAGCAGAACACCGATCATCGCCGTGGGAATCACGAAAGCGAGGATCGTCTCGGGGACACCGTGGGCGATGAAGTCTTCCACCGCTTCGATGTCGTTGACAGACCTGGAGATCAGACTTCCCGTCCGTTCGCGGGCGAAGAACCGATGCGGCAGCCCCTGCACGTGGCGGTAGACTCTCACCATCAGATCGTCCATCACTCGATAAGCGGCGGCATGGGAAAAACGACCGTATCCATATCGGGTGAGTCCGCGGAACAGATACACGCCCAACAGGGCCGCTGTCAGCTGTAGCAGTTCGATGGACGATCCTCCACCTTCGGTGATCCAGAGGATCAGCTCACGGATCAACAACGGTGGAAGAAGATTGGCTCCGGCAAACACGAGACCGCACATCACAGACAGGCCCAGGAGCCGGCGACAATCGCCCAGAAGATGCCAGAACTGGCGCAGGAAACCCATTGCTCTTACCCGTAATGCAGCAGAGCCGGCTTCAGGGTCCATGCCTGAAGCCGAGCCAACTCGATCAGACCCGGTGCATCGAAGTCTTTGGCAAAGACGACCCAGTTCCATACATCATCGTGCACATGTCGTTCGCTATCGAGATGTCCTGTCCGAAGTGGAATCGTGCTGGGCAGCGTGACCTGTCGACTGCGTTGGGCGGCTGCCATCTTGCGCAACAGATCTGCAGCGGTGATGAGAAAGTCCGCTGGTGCGATGGCCTCGGAGCCCAACCAGATTGCGTCGGGCATTCGTCCATGATGCTGGAGGTATCGATCCACATCGATCGCGGCCTCCAGCAGCTGGTCGCTCGCCAGGGGCGCATCAGGCTGGAGTGTCGTTGCCTGACGGTGCACCGGTCCCAGCGGCGTGTCCTGGCCGACAACGACGCGTATCTGAGTCAGGTCCAGTGCCGTGTCAGCGCTATTCTCCGTCTCCTCATCGGTGATGGTGAGCATGATCTGCAGCAGCGCCTCGACGACGAGGGCGAAGATTTCAGAGGGGGCCAGCACCGTATCCGCATCGACAAACCGGTGTTCGATGGCACCCGACGAGAACGTGAGCATGTCGGCTAGTTCGGCGATGCTGAACACGCGGTCGGCGGCGTTGTCCGGCAGAAGGTTGAGGAGCTGGCGGCCTGTGAGCACTTCCACACCGGGTTGGGCGACGATATGCCCCAGGTAGCGGTCGAACAGTTCGAGTCCTGCTGCCATCTGCTGGGCGCCGCGAAGCGGTGCCGGTTTCCATTGTGGTCGAGGGGGTTGTTGGCCGCGGGCGAAGTTGACCCCATCCCAGAAAGCGAGAGTGGCAAACTCGCATGGGTGATAGTAGATGCTGATTAATCCGCCGCCGTCATCCACAACATCGCGATGGATCTCGTCGAATCGGCCGATGCCCTGTCGGAGTCCCTTTTCGCCTGCTTCAAAGTCCATACGCGTGACCCGCGTCTCCAAGCGATTGATATGGGGGACGTTGCAGTACCAGAAAGGGGCCCCATCGAGGCCGATGTGGGAGGCCTCGTCCATGAAGAGGGGAATCCCCGCATCTCGCATGAACGGGTAGATCTGAGGGGCCCAGGAGCCACCCGCCTGGCCGAAGGTGGAGGAAGGGCCCAGGATTCGTACCGTGTCTTCGTACCCCGGTCGCTCGCGCCGGATGATCTCCTCGACGCCGTCCTCCCACCCGGCCGAGCGCAGATACTCTGCCAGGACGGGATGCTGCGAGTGAGTATCGGTGTGATAACCGATGTCCTGGCGCTGTAGAGCGCGGATGACATCCTCTCGTCCGCGTTCTTCCAGTACGCGCGCTTTTTCGGCGACGACCTTCCACGTTCCTTGCACGCCCTGGCGCTCGAAGCAGTCGAGCAGGCCAAGCAGCGCGTCGTCGCTCTCCGGGGTCAGGTAGTCTTCGACATCGAACCAGAACAGAACATGAACCGGGGGCACTTCACTCACGCGACCTCGAATTCCAGGGCCTCTATGTCGGCCCGCAGTTGCTTGTCAGCGGCTGAACTCAAGGGCTCCACCAGTCGAGGTGGGCCCACCGGTGTCCCACGCCAGCCGAGTATGGCTTTGACGCTGGCCAGCACGCCGTGCTCGATCAGAATCCGAATCACCTGATTGGCCTGCCGCTGGCACTGCCTGGCTTCGTCTAACTGTCCCGCGTCAAATGCGGCCCGCATCTGCAGATAGAGCTTGGGCATGATGTTGTACGTGGTACCGATCGCGGCCTCGGCACCCATGACCATCGCGGGCAGAGCCATCTCGTCGGGACCACTGATCGCATTGATCGAACCCTTCGAGCGATCGATGAGCTGGCCGAACAGGTAGAGATTGTGATCGGTGAACTTGATACCTGTGAAATTCGGTACCTGCTGCATCGCCTCGAGAAAGCCGTCAGCCGTGACGCGGCGGTCCGCTTCTCCCATCAGCCAGTAGACGTAAAAAGGCAGGTTGCTGGCGCCGCCGATGGCTGCGTAATGCTCGATGGCAGCGTCCAGGTCATTGGGGCGATCTGCAGGCGCCACCGAGGCCACGGCATCGATCCCCTGTACGTGGGCCGCATGCTGCGCCAGTTCGATGGCATCTTCCGTCGTCGTGCCTCCCACCTGCAGAATGAGGGGGACGGCGCCCGCCACTTCATCGGCCAGCAATTCAGCCATGTTCATCCGTTCCGGAACACTCATGACACGGCCTTCACCTGTGCCACCACAGACGAAGAATCCCTGTGCCCCCGCATCGAGTAGAGAGCGTACCAGAACACGGACACGTTCGACATCTACCCCTTCGGCGCTGTCGTCGAAAGCCGTGCAGAGAGCGGGCCAGATTCCATGAGCAATCTTCGTCGTCATCGTATCTGTCTCTCCACCACTAGAATTTCGTGTCGCCGTCAATGGCTGGGAATGCCAGGGGAGATCGATTGCCGACGAATGGGGGCCGCAAAAGGTCTCGTTGGGTGTCGTCGGTGGCCGACTCGAGATACTTGTCGTTGTTCGACGGCGACGACCAGCTGGAATACCCTGGCGAGTATTTGTAGAGCAGGGAGCGCCGTCGCTGTTGCGACGTCCAACAGCGCGTGCCGTGAACGAGGGCCTCTGTGAAGATCAGCATGTCACCGGCCTGCAGCGTCGGATTGACCACCAGATGGGAGTGTACGTCGGGTTTGTAGGTGTCGAACGACGCTTTGTGCGACCCTGGAACCAGCACAAAACCACCATCGCCGGGATTCACATCCTCCAGGGCATACATCACGACGATCAGACCATTCCACATCTTCCCATTTGCCCACTGATACTGATGTTCGCCCTGGTCGGCGCGCAGACCACCATGCAGATTCTCCCGTGTCTGCTGGTCCGTCGTCATCTGAATTCCATAGGCATGGTCGTGACGTAACCAGTCGCCGATGATCGTGCGCATGGCCGCCAGGGTTCGCGGATGGGCCATGAGTCGCATGAAGACGGGGTCGAGTTCGACAAAGCTGAAACGACTCGGATTCTCTCCGGCGAGGTGGTCGTCGATGAGTGTATTCATTGCTGTCAGATCGTCGCTACCTATGAGGTTCCGATAGACGATGTATCCATTGAGATCGAATTCGTAGATTTCGGCTTCGGTCACGCGCGTCTCCGCCATGCAGCAGGTGTTTATCAGGTCGCGCAAAGCAACGGGACCTGCGAAGTTTCGTCAACGAGATCGACACTCCGGACCCACGACAAGAAACGTCTGATGCCACCATCCTTCCCATCACGGCGGCAACGACTGGCCGCAGCTGCCGCCATGCGAGGTGCCGAGATCTTTGTCGCCACGCAGCGGCCAAACCAGCTGTATCTGCTGGCTGGAGCTCAGCATGAGGATCCGAGTTGTGTGATCAGCCGAGGCACCTGCGCGGCCATCCTCTTCCACCACCGTGGGGGTGAAGTGGCCGAGACGGTGGTGTTCCCCGGGATCTGGATCAGCAATGCGTGCCGCGACCTGTTGCACGACTGTGAGGTCGTGGAGAACGGCCTCTCCGATCCGACAGCCGAGGAGCAACTGGCGCATCGATTGGCCTCGATGGCCCCGCGGCGTGTGTTGTTTGATCAACTGTCTGATTCTCTGGGACAAAGCATCGCCAAGGTGGCACCGTCGATCGAACTGGTGGTCGACGACTTTGTCACGACTCTGCTACGACGCTGCAAGGACGAGGCCGATCTGGTTGGCTTGAAGCGGGCGGCTCAGGTGGCCGATCTGGGTATGCAGACGGCTTTTGCGAACGTGCGCCCCGGTGTGTCATGTGCCGACGCGATTGCCGTGGGCACGGCAGCCATGCTCGCCGCTGGCGCCGAGAGTGTCGCCATGGCACCAGCCTCAGGCATTGGTACGGGATACCTCGACAGCGGTGAAGACCCTCGGCGGCGGATCGAGGAAGGAGACATGGTCTTCATCGATATGGGGATCTGGGTTCATGGCTATCTCGGCGACATGACGCGAGCGGCCATTGTCGGTACCGGGTCGGCGGAACAACAGGACCTTCTTGCCACGGTTCAGGAGGCCTATCAACGGTCAAGCTCGCTGATGGTGCCCGGAGCCCGTGGGGAGGAGATCTATCAGACCGTGGTCGATTTGTATGCGCCGAAGGGATGGGCACCCTACTTCGTTCACCATCTGAGCCATGGGCTGGGTCTGGGGGGCGACGTGCCGCGTGTGGCGGCAGATCATGCCGAGATCCTGCACGTGGGCGACGCGCTCTCCTGCGAGCCCGGGTGTTACATCCCGGGACTGGGGGGTGCCCGTGTGGAGAATATGATCTATGTCGGCGACAGTGGACCGGTTGAACTGACAAAGACCCCCATAGATCCGGAGCTCGCCTCGTGAGTGGATCAGATCGACCTGAAGGCGACGGCCCAGTCCTCGGGTCACCCGGGGTCGATCGGGTCCTCTACGAAGGCGGCGTGTATCGAACGCCCTCCACAAAGGTCGGACTGCTGGGCACGGTTTCGCCCACGGCCTGCGTCTATCCATCCTTCATCAGAAATGTGTGGCAATCCAGCGCGCTGGCCCGAAAGGGGTGTTACGGATTCGAAGATTGGATCGATAGCAGCATGAGAGTCCTGCGCGCACTGGAGAGGGTCGGTATCGACGTCGAGGTGAGTGGGGCCGAACACCTGCAGGAGCTGGACGGTGGCGCCGTGATCATCGGCAACCACATGAGCACCATGGAGACGGTCATTCTGCCGGCTCTGATCGGTACGATCCGACCGGTCACGTTCATCATCAAGGACAGCCTGTTCCGCACGCCCATATTCCGCGACATCGTCGAGACGATCGATGCGATCGGTGTTACGCGAACCCAACCGAGGCAGGATCTGAAAACCGTGCTGCAGGAAGGGGGCGACCGATTGGGCAAGGGGACGTCCATCGTCGTCTTTCCACAGACGACACGAGCGCTGGACTTTGATCCGGAACAGTTCAGCTCGATCGGGGTCAAGCTGGCGCAGCGGGCCAAGGTCCCCATCATTCCACTGGCGCTCAGCACACAGGCGTGGGCCAATGGCAGGTGGCTGAAGGATTTTGGCGGTATCGACCCATCATGCCCCGTGCGCATCGCCTTCGGTGCGCCCATCGATGTCGAAGGGCGGGGCCAGGCTGAGCATCAACAAGTTGTCGACTTCATCGCCCGTCATCTGGCGAACTGGTCGTCCTGAGCGACATGGACCTTCGCGATCCACCGCCGGATGGTTCCACCACAACGTGCCCTATCGGACCTCGATCCATTGCTCGAGCCGCTCCGCTTCTTTCGCCGTCAGCCCGTAGAGGGTCATTCGATCGGTCACCGTGGAGAGGAGGGGACTCACATCTGCCCAACGTTCATCGATGCGCAATGCTAGGGGCGCCTTCAGCCGAGCTTCATCGGCACCGTAGGCCTTCATCTTCTGTTGCCCGTAGGCATTGAGGCGGATGCTGATGGCTCGACTGCCATCGGTCTCCTCGGCGACGCGGAGGGCGACGATGTTCCAACCTGTCAGCAGAGGTTCGTCACTCACCAGAACCGCGACCGGTCGTGAACGAAGATTGCCTTCGAAGCTGACCCTCTGCCAACCCTCTGGTGGCGGCGCCTCAGGGGCCGTGTCGTAGGTGGCGGTGAAGAACTGAAGTTCGATGCCTTCGTCCTGCGGGGCACAACCGCCTCCCACCACGACGAGGAGGGCGACGAACGGGACGATGCGAAGAGACCTGATCATGTGATGTAATCCTCGAGCTAAGGTTCAAGTTCGAAGATACGCACAGGCCTCACGATTTCGCTCGCCGGTTTTCAGTCTCCGCCACTCCATGCGAGTCGACCCGCCTGTTGGGCGTCGAGTGTCAGGTCCTGGTCAGCGTCTTCGGGAGGCAGACGGGATCGCCATTCGTCAAGGAATTCGACGAGTTCGCCGAGATTCGGCGTCGTCAGCAAACGTGTGCGCTCGTCAGAGCCCCGCTCAAGGTCACGGAAGTAATGGACGAGGTGTTTACGCGTTTCAGGCACGCCCACACGTTCGCCCTTGTACTGAACCATCAGGCGTAGCTGCTCGATGGCCAGACGCAGGCGCTCCTGCAGGGGAGCGCCGTTGCGCCCGGCAAAGATCCAGGGATTGGCGATGGCCGCTCGCCCGATCTGCACAGCGTCACATCCGGTCTGCTCAACCATGGCCACGGCGTCTTCGAATCGCCGGATGTCGCCATTGCCGATCAAGGGCACCGTCGACGCCTCAGCGGCTCGACGGATCCACTCCCAGCGTGCCTTGCCCCCATACTTCTGCATGACCGTGCGAGCATGCACGGCGATCGCCTTTGCGCCCGCCTTCTGCGCTCGTTCGACGACTTCGACGATATTGATCGAATCCTCATCCCAGCCGATGCGTGTCTTGATGGTCACCGGCACCGTGCACGCTTCGACGGTGGCTTGCACGGCATCATAGAAACGGTCGAGGTCCAGCAGGTAGGCGGCACAACTGCCCTTGCGGGTGATCTGCGGTACGGAGCAGCCGAAGTTGATGTCCACCACCTGGCTTCCGCGGCGCTCCAGTTCCTGTGCACCGGCTGCGAGCAGGCCAATATCATTGCCGTAGATCTGAGCCGCCAGCAGGCTGTGCCCACCATCCTCATAGACCTGCGCATCGGTGAAGTCGAGCAGTCGCTCGATGCGGTGGCCCTTGTGATGGACGACGCGACAGTTGATGAACTCGACACCCACGATTCGGGCTCCGAGACTGGCGCAGATCAGCCGGAACGCCCAATTGCCGACACCTGCCATCGGTGCCAGGGCCATGACGGGCATGTTGGGGGCCAGAGGTGCAATGGGCAAATGGCCAATGTGGAAGGCAGGCTCGGACGGAGAGAGACTGTCCTGGGCGGAACCAGAGTGGATCTCGGCTGGCACGACAGCGTCAGCGGCGTTCAGATGGCGCCGTCTTGCTCGTGTTGCAGTTGGGTGGCCTTCGCCTTGGCGTCCTCTGCTTCGGTGATCAGACCCTTGCGCATGCACATGACCGACAGTGTGGTGTAGGCGAGGATTTCATCAGGACTCAATTCAACTGCCCGCCGCGCACTGGCCAAGGCTGCGTCGACCTCATCGAGTTTGTCGAACACATGGGCCAGGGAGTGGTGAACGTCTCCAAATTTGGGATCGATGGTCAGGGCCTGCTCAAAGTCTGCCCGAGCGCCTTCGAAATCCTGCTGCGCATACTTGGTCATGCCGCCGCGATACAGGGCGAATTTGTCTGCGACGTTGCTCATGTACCCTCGGTGACACTCGACAACTCTCGTTGGACGCGCTCGAAGACCTCATCGGGTGCTCCGGACCCATCGACCTCGACCAGATTACCCATGCGACGATACTGGTCGATCACCGGTTCGGTTTCGGCACGATAGGTATTGAGTCGCTGCTGGATCACGCTGGGCCGGTCGTCGTCACGCTGAACCAGTCGCTCCATGATGTCGAGGGACGGCCAGTCGGCCTTGAGATTCAGATTGTAGATCCGGCCCGTGTCGGGGTCGATGCGTCGGTTGGCCATGCGACTGATGACGGCTACGTCCGGCACGTCGATACGAATCACGGCGTCAAGGCGGCGGTCACGAACCTNCATCAGATCGGCGANGGCCTGGATCTGATTGATCGTTCGAGGGTACCCGTCGATGACGAAACCATCGGGTACATCTCCACGATCAACGCGTTCCTCAACCAGGGCCGTCACGTGGTTGTCGGGCACCAGATGGCCGGCCCGCAGATAGGTGCTGATCAATTCACCGAGGTCGGAACCTGAAGAGACTGCTTCACGCAGCATGTCACCTGTGGAAATGTGAACGATGCCGAATGCAGACACGAGCCGCTTGGCCTGCGTACCTTTGCCCGATCCGGGCGCACCGATGAGAATCAGATGCAAATCAGCAGTACCTTTGTCTTGAAACGGTTGTCTGGCGAGTGCGAGACCCGAATGGGTCGAACCAGCGGCATGGTGCCGGTGGGAAGCACAGAGCCTTATAATGTTACCCATCGGCGTCGACCCGGCAAGTCGAGGGTCTGCCCCCAGGTCTGAGGAGACTCCCATGGTTCACCGAACGCCCATCCATCTCAAGGGAGCGATCACTGCCGCCCGGTTGGCGCTTCCCCTGATCGTCCTGCCCCTGATCGCCTTGCCCCCGATGGCAAGGGCCGACGAACTGGACGAGGAGTATCTGCTGTCTATCGAACCGCACCATTACGTAGCGCAACGAGCAGCCGGTCCGATCGACGTTGACGGTCGACTCGATGAGCCGTCCTGGCAACACGCTGTGTGGACGGAGGTGTTCGTCGACATCGAGGGGACCCGCAAGCCGGATCCACGGTTCAAGACGCGGGCGAAGATGCTGTGGGACGACGAGTATTTCTATGTGGCAGCCATCATGGAAGAACCCCACGTGTGGGCGACATATGACTACCGGGATGCCATCATCTTTCACGAGAACGACTTCGAGGTCTTCATCGATCCGGATGGGGACACGCACAATTACTTCGAGTACGAAGTCAATGCTCTGGCTACCGAGTGGGATCTACTGTTGGCCAAGCCCTATCGAGACGGTGGCCCGCCTTATCACGGCTGGGATATCCCCGGTCTGCGAAGTGGCGTGACGATCTATGGAACACTGAACCAGCCCGCCGATATCGACGAAGGGTGGGGGCTGGAGGTTGCCTTCCCCTGGGAGGGACTGCGGCAGGGGGCGGGGCGGCCTGTGCCCCCGAGGGAAGGGGATGTGTGGCGTGTGAATTTCTCCCGCGTAGAGTGGGAGATCGATCCGGCCGAGGATGGAGAAGGGTATGTGAAGGTGAAGGGGCCAAGGGAGGACAACTGGGTCTGGACACCCCAGGGGCTCATCAACATGCATGTTCCGGAGCAATGGGGGTTTGTCCAGTTCTCGCCAACCACCGTGGGGCAGACACCCGAAGCCTTTGCCAAACCACCCGAGGAAGAGGGCAAACACCTCCTGCGTGAGATCTACTATCTACAGCGTGAGCATCACGCGGAACACGGGACCTACAGTGGCGACCTGGGCAGTCTGGGTCTGAAGCACCGAATCCTCGAGAATTTCCTCTGGCCACCGACGCTGCAGGTCACAGACTACGGCTACGAAGCCTGGGTCGAGGAGGTCGTCGACCTTCACGAAGATGGTCAGATCAGTCGATGGCTTCTGGAGAAGGACTCCCGCACTCGAAAGGTGAGCAGTCGGCGTCCCTAGGGCGGTCTTCTGGCTGATGGATCAATTGGCTGGCGTTTGGCGCTGGCCTCGGGCGTGGAGCAAGACCATCAGAGCAGAGATGTCCGCCGGTGAGACGCCACTGACCCGGGCCGCCTGACCCACCGTCGCCGGTTGCAGGCTGGCGAGTTTCTGTCGCGCCTCCGTCGACAGGGGCTGGGCCTCGGCATCGTAGTCGAAGTCGACGGGGATGCGATGTGCCTCCAGTCGCTTCAGGCGTGCGATGTCGTCGGCCTGGCGCTCCACGTAACCGGCGTATTTCACCGTCGCCTCGATATGTTCGCCCGCATCTGCCGTCAGCCTCGTCGGTGGTGGGGCGAGTTCGACGACGTCTTCGTATCGCAGTTCAGGACGACGAAGGAGCTCGACAAGGGAGGCCGACTCTCTCAGTGGTGTCGATCCCCGCTGCCGCAGCATGTCATCGACGGCCGTGCCCGGCGCTAGTCGCTGTGATTCGAGTCTCTTCAGTTCCGCCTCCGTCTGCAGCTGTTTGTCGAGAAACCGCTGCCAGGATTCGTCGGAGACCAGGCCATGGTCCCGGCCAAAGGCCATCAAGCGCATGTCGGCATTGTCTTCGCGCAGTTGCAGTCGGTATTCAGCGCGCGAGGTGAAGATGCGATAGGGTTCATCGGTCCCCTTGGTCACCAGATCGTCGATGAGTACGCCGATGTAGGCATCGGCTCGATCGAGGACAAAGGGGTCTTCGCCACGTCGCTGCAAGACGGCATTGACCCCCGCCATCAGCCCTTGGGCGCCGGCCTCTTCATATCCCGTGGTGCCATTGATCTGTCCTGCGAAGAACAGACCCGATACGCGTTTGGTCTCGAGCCAGGGATGCAACTGGGTGGGGGGGGCGTAGTCATACTCTACCGCGTAGGCAGGGCGCATCATCTGCGCATTCTCCAGACCGGGTAACGAACGGAGAATCGATCCCTGCACGTGCTCGGGCAGGCTCATGGACAGACCGTTGATGTAATACTCGTGCGTGCGAATGCCCTCGGGTTCGACAAAAATCTGATGGCGATCCTTGTCGGCGAAGCGCACAATCTTGTCTTCAATGGATGGACAGTAGCGCGGCCCCACGCCCTCGATTCGCCCACTGTACATGGCGGAGTGTTCGAGATTGCTGCGGATCAACTCGTGAGTGGCCTCACCGGTGTAGGTGATCCAGCAGGGCAACTGTGGAAGCTGCGGTGTATCGATGGCATAGGAGAAGGTCCTGGGAGGATCGTCCCCGGGCTGAATCTCCATCGCATCAAAATCGATCGTGCGACCATTGACGCGTGGCGGAGTTCCAGTCTTCATCCGTCCCGTTTCGAATCCCAGGCTCACGAGACCCTCCGCGGCGGCGACAGCGGCTGTCTCACCGGCTCGTCCAGCGGCATAGTTCACATCACCGACATGGATCTTGCCCCGCAGGAAGGTTCCCGTCGTGAGCACGACGGTTTTGCTGAAGTAACGGATGCCACCCCGCACTCCGACACCGCGAACATGCCCTTTCTCGACGAGCAGCTCCTCCATCAAGCCCTGACGAACGTGGAGGTGCTGTTCGCCCTCGCAGGCGTATTTCAGCTCGAATTGATAGACCTTCTTGTCACACTGGGCACGGGATGCGCGCACGGCGGGGCCCCGTCGCGTGTTGAGGCGCCGAAACTGAATCCCCGCCAGATCAGTGTTGATGGCCATCTGCCCACCGAGAGCATCGATCTCTTTGACCATGTGTCCCTTGCCGATCCCACCGATGGCCGGATTGCAGGACATTTGCCCGATCGTATCGAGGTTGATCGTGAGTAGAAGGGTCGTTGCCCCCATGCGGGCGGCGGCGAGCGCCGCTTCAGTCCCCGCGTGTCCTCCACCCACGACGATGACATCGTAGGCCGGATGATCGGCCGACTCAGACATCCTCGGGCTCCGTGGTGAGCGTCGGTGTGTCACGGGCATCTGGTTCTTGGGCCTCTGGTTCTTGGGTTTCAGGGGCGTGGTCGGCGATCAACTGGTCGACGGTCTGACGCAGAAGCTGCTGGGCATCTCCTTCACATTCCTGCTTCGAGGACCAGTTCCACTGGGCAAGGTATTCGTCGGTGCCGGCCAGTCCCTCGCGCATGGCGATACGATCGATGTGCTGCTGGAATCGATCGGGAAGCTGCTCGGTCAGGGGACGGCGGCCATCGAAGACGCGGACCTGCGCTGGGATCTGGCGCCAATAGAGAATCTGTATCTGTGGCACGTGAGGCGCCCTGCCTTAGGCGTCGAGGACGGCGCGGAAGGCACCGATGTGCTCTGGCGTGGTGCCACAGCAGCCGCCGACCATCCACGCCCCCGTCGCCAGCAGAGCAGGCAACTCGGCGCTCATCTGATCGGGGTCCTGCAGGTAATAGGTCTCCTTCGTCTGCCGATCCATCTTTGGCAGTCCCGCGTTGGGATAGGCCGCCAGGCGCAAGCCGTCGAGACCCCGCTGTGCCAGGGCTTCGGAGGTCTGCCGAGTACCCTCGATGGCGTAGGCCATCCCCGAGTGATCCTCTCTGCTTGCTTCCGCGCCACAGTTGAGACCAAGCATGTGGATGGACGGGAGCAGGTCGACGCCATCGGAGTGTGCACCGGATGCCAGAATGTCAATGGCATCCGGTGGGCCGTGGCCCCAGTCGGTCTTGTATTGAATCTGCTTCGTCTTGCGGTCCTGCGTGAACTTGTACGTCAGACTGACACAGATGGGCAGACCAAAATGACGAGCCACATCGACGGCGATGGCCGCTTCGCGCGCCGAGAACATGGTCTCCACGAGGAAGAAATCAACGCCCGCGTCTGCAAGAGACGTGGCGATGCGCTCGTGTGCATCACGCACCTTGGCATCGGCAATGCCGAAGTCGGTGTCTCCCGCGTCGGCCTCGATCGCCCCCGGAGACGGGCCGAGGGCGCCGGCGATATAGATCTCGCGATCTGCCGCCTCGGCGGCACGACGAGCATGTTCGGTGGCCAGGACGGCAAGCTGTTCAGGGCTCGCGTCTCCCGCGTCGGCCATCTCCAGATGCAGCGGGGAGGCGACGAAGGTGTTCGTCTCGATCACCTCCGATCCTGCCGTCACATACGCTCGATGTACGTCGACGACGGCCTCTGGATGTGATCGGTTGGCCAGTGCCGAATTCGGCAACTCCACGCCTCGGGCGAACAACTGCGTACCAAAACCCCCATCGAACAGCAGGGGGCGGTCATCTTGGAGGCGAGCTGCGAATCGGGACAAAGCGACCTCGTTGCAGTTAGGGAAGCATGGGCTGGAACATACAGCCGTCGACGAAGGCGTCGAAGAAGGTGGGGTCCGTCTCCAATTCGACGTGATCAATCTGGGGCACGATCTGTTCCAGGCGCGTGCGTCGCTGTCGATCGATCAAGACCTCACGGGCTCCTTGCAGGGCAGCGTTGCCGATTTTCTCGACGCGTTCGGCGGCGACAGGTACGATGAAGCCGATGGCCATGGCATTGTCGACGTCGATGTAGTTGGCAAATCCACCGGCCAGGTACAATCGGTCGATGCCACTCGCATCGACGCCAAACTGACGCATCAGCAGCAACTGACCGCAGTAGTTGGCCGCCTTCGCCTGAGCAAGGTGTGAGGCATCTTCAGATGAGAAGGTAATACCGCGTGCTTCGTCGAGCAGGACCGACTGATTTCTCTCGCGCCCATCACCGATGACACCCCGTTCGGACATCATCTCTGATCTGCGCAACTCCGCCAGCAGGTCGACGAGACCGGATCCGCAGATTCCGACCGGTGCTGCGTCACCGATCACTCGACAGCCAAAGTTGCCATCTCCATCGATGGTGACACTCTCGATCGCGCCTTCATATCCGGGCATGCCATACTGTACGAGCCCTCCCTCGAAAGCCGGGCCCGCAGGCGAGGAGGCCGCCAACATGCGGCCCTTTCCCGCGATGATGACCTCTGTGTTGGTGCCCACATCTACCAGCATGACGATCTGGTCGTCCGGTGGCTCGAGCAGATCGATGGCGACCAGGTCGGCGGCCGTATCGGCGCCTACATGGCTTGCGATCAGGGGCAAGCCGTAGACACGCGTATGAATGTTGGCCCGCAGACCGAGTCGTCGAGAGCGTTCAACCACCGCTGTCGTACCACGCTCGCCGTTGCGGAAGGCTTCCTCCACCGTGGACTTGTACGGTCGCGTTCCGATGGGCTGCACATCCAGCCGAAAAAGGAGGTCGCGCATGGTCGAGTTGCCGGCGATGGTGATTTCGTAGATCTCCTGGCGCCGGAAGCCGAACTTTTCGCCCATATTGGCAATGTGGCGATTGATCGCAGTTGTGACCGCCTTCTGCAACTCGCCGTGGTGCGGGCCCCCGTCGTAGGAGATCCGATTCATCACATCGGAGCCACCGAAGCGCTGAGGGTTCTCAAAAGCCACCACCGACAGACTGTCTCCGGTCAGCAGATCGATCAACTCCATGACGATCGTCGTCGTACCCAGGTCAACGGCAAGGCCCAGGACATGCCCACGAAAGGTGTCTACCCGTTCGCCGTCGTAGTACACGTTTGTGCCGTCGAGGGTCACCATGGGGTTGAGGTCGACCTCCCGTGACTGGCTGGCAGACAGGATCTGCGGGGTGCGACGCAGGGGGGTGAACCGTACGTCAGTTCCCTCCTCCTCGATCCGCGCCTGACACGCAAGTCGGTAGGGCGGGGAGAGGAAGGACTCTGCCTGGGTGAGGGGGGAGAGTTGCTCTGCGCCCTGCTCGACAGCCACGACGCACTCGTGGCAATAGCCATTTCGCAAGCAGGAGGTCGGTACCTGCACCTGCAGGTCATCGGCGTAGTCGAAAAGCGTTCGTCCCTTGATCAGTGGCAGTCTCTGATCCCCACACCCCACATCAGCCATCGTCCTGTTCCTCAGAAGTCGATCGCGCGTCGCGCGTCTTCTTCAGCTTCGCCCGAGCCCGTTCTACGGCGTTCGGATCCGTCTCCCACGCGCTTCGGTAGTCGAATTGTCCATCGTGGCTACACAGCAGATCCTCGGTCTTGGCGACGGGCTTTTGATTCCGGCATTTGAACTTGGCTGTGCACAGATCGTGCCGGTCGCGATAGGGGCAGCGCTCGGCGGCCTGGGCATCGGCATGGGTGGCCATGTCACCAAGGATCGACGACAGACGATCAAATCGTTTCTGCACCTCAACCGGATCGATCCGGGCCATTGGCCTATCTCATGCGTTGATGCCGAGCAACTGCTTGGCCAGTGCCACACAGGCCAGGGCATCCTTGCCATACCCATCGGCACCCATGTCCTCGGCGAATTCCTGTGTGACGGGGGCACCACCTACCATAATCTGTACATCCTCTCGCAGATCGGCATCGATGAAGGCCTCAATCGTCTTGCCCATGTTCGGCATCGTCGTCGTCAGCAGGGCGGACATTCCCATCACCTGCGCCCCTGATTCCTCAACGGCGTCGATAAATTCATCAGCCGATGTATCTACACCGAGATCGACCACGTCGAATCCTGAGCCTCTCAACATCATATTGCACAGATTCTTGCCGATGTCGTGGAGGTCTCCCTTCACGGTGCCCATCACAATCGTGCCGGCCTTTTCGATTCCCGATGCAGAAAGAATGGGTTCGATGTGGGCCATGCCCGCTTTCATGGCTCGGGCGCAGGCGAGGACCTCCGGAACGAAGATGAAATTCTCCCGGAACTTGATCCCCACAATCCCCATCCCCGCGATCAGGCCGTCATCCATGACCTCGAGGGCCTCGATCCCGTCGGCCAGAGCCTTCTGCGCCAATTCATCGACAAGATGATGTTCTCCCGCGATCAACGCCGCAGCCATGTCCTGGTGAATCGGACGGGCGGCGCTGAACAGGTCGATCAGCCGCTGAATCTCCTCCGGATGCTCGACGTACTCCTTGATTTCGAAGCGAATATCCTCGTTGCCGATGTCACTCAGTTCAGCCATTCGGGTGCTCGGCGTGCCAGGTTTTCACGGCGGCTGGGATGGCCTGCAGGTTTTCCAGTGATGTCTGCAGCGGAATCGCACACTCAGGGCCGATCAGAGGAACCCCCGCATCAAGGTTTGCGAACACTTCAGTCTCCACGTCTTGAGGTTCTCGAGCGAACAAGGTTTCAGGATTGTTGATGTTGCCCACCAGCGCGATGCGATCCTCGACAATCGACATCGATTCGGCCGGCGTGTTCTTCGAATCAAAGTGGAAGGCCGCCATCCCCGTCTCGGCGATATACTGCATCCGATCTACTGTCCGGCCGCAGATATGAAGGATGATGGGACAGGACAGACTCTGGGCAAACTCGATATGCAGATCGCGTAGATAACGCTCGTAGTATTCGCCACTGACAAGGTCACCCGTGGCGTGATCGGGCAGGGTGAGTGCGTCGGCTCCGGCTTCGATCTGAGCGATACCGAAATCGACGGTTACCTGCTTCAGGTGATCAAGAATTCTGCGTGTCTGGTCAGGGTCGTCGAGGGACATCAGCAAGAAGGCTTCGACACCGAAGCAGTGGTAGGCAAGCGACCAGGGGCCCATGGTCTTGCCAATGATGGCGACCTCGTCCCCGTAGTCGCGGCGCAGCAAGCGAATCGCTTCCAGCACACAACTCGTGTCGGGGTGAGTCAGCAGATCCTTGGGGATCTCGATGTCCTGCGCCGTTTTCCAGATCGGCTGACTCATGCGTACGGTGGGCCAGTTGTCCTTCTGCTCCCACTGGATGTTGCAGCCCAGGGCAGAAGACTCCTGGATGATGCTGAAGACGGGCATGACCGAGTCGAATCCGAGTTCGGTGTAGCCCGTGGCCGCCAATCGTGCCATGCGTTCAGGTTCACGATTGGCCTGTGGAAAGGGTGCATCTACAAGATCCATCAGTTCCACAGTCGCCACGGATGTCGGATTGCAGATCGGCGTGCGATCCGTCGCTTCGCCACGCAGGGCGGCCAATACACGTTGGCGGCCATTCATGGATGCCGGAGCGCTTGTCATCGTGGTCCTTTCATCGCTGCGCACTGGGGGCAGCCAACACGCCTCGGGCGGCGGCGGCCTCTTGTTCACGGACCAGGGCCCGTACGTTGGGGGCACGTTGCAGGAGGAGGCCGACCAGAGCGTCGTGATCGTGGCCGCAGGCAAAGCTGACGCAATCGTTGAGCAGTTGACCGTCAGCATCCTCTACAGCAAGCATATCGCCGAGTTTCCGCAGGCCATTCACGATGACCCCCACGCGTCGCGCACCATTGTCGGCGTCTTCGGGTGGGTTGCCCGCTTCATCGGTTGCCTCGATGCGATACTGGCCATCACCGAGACCACGCGCCTGGATGGTCAGTCCTGATTTCCGATCGACAATGTTCAGATCGCAGGGGGTCGCCGACCCGGGCTCTGGCAATTTGCAACTTTCGAGAAAGGCGCGCTTCATCGCCAACAGATGATCCTGTCCGCAGTCGAAACACAGACACGTTGGGCCGCCTTGACCGGGTTGCAGGCCACCCAATCGGCAGATTCCGTCGACCACGTCCATGACTCGCTGCTGGGCACCGGGCAGTTCAGAGTAGGAATGAGCGCGATACTCGGGTGGATTCTGCTCGGTGCGATACAGGGCAATACTGATATCCTGATGGTGCGGATCCATCGAATGGAGTTCGACACGACGCCCCAGGTCAAGGAGACGACTCATTGGATCCCTCTCGGTTGGGGGGAGCTCATATTTCCGAGCCGATCAACGGTACTGACAGCGACCTGCAACAATCGTCCATCCTGCTCATCCTCAGCACCCTCTGGCAGCAGGGGCAACCGGAATCCGGTGCGTGCCGCGGGAAGAATGTGGTGTTCCCAGCCCCGATGCTGGCGTTGCGCATACACAACATAGAGGAAGGGTCGTTCGCCACCGGATCGTCGCCACGACACAAGGGCGGCTTCACCACGCAGACTCAGGCTGATCTCAGGTGCCGGTGGCGGCTCGGCGTCCAACCAATCGGTCGGCGGGATAAGAGCAGGGGCAGAATAGGGACCCGTAGCCAGCGCCGTCGTCAGTGAATCATCGTGCGCCCCTGTGCGTTGCCCATCCAGAGCGCGGGCGGAAAAATGGATATGCCCCGGGTTCTTCGGCAAGAGACCCCGCGCGACCATCACCTGATTGACCACTTCACCCACCGACCAGCCGCCCGGCCGGACCCGGCCGGTGTAGAGCCCGGGCCACAGGTGGCGACCGTGTGGATTCTGTCTTGTCCACCAGGACAACAGAACGGGAAAGCTCTGCGGAATCTGTGAGATGGGCCAATAGAGTTGGGGCGCATAGTAGTCGACCCAACCTTCATGGAGCCAACGCCTGGCATCGGCGTAGATCATCTCGTGTTGATCAAATCCTGCATCGGTGTGTTGGGGCACGCCGGGGCGCCAGATCCCGAAAGGACTGATCCCGACCTTGACCGAGGCCTTCGTCTTCTTCGCGCCTCGGTAGAGACGCTCGACGAAACGATCGACGTGGTGGCGCCGCCAGTCTGCCCGACTGAGTTGACCGCCCCCGTCGAGATAACGGGCCCAGCTCATCTGGTCTGGAAAGTCGGCGTGATCGTTGTAGGCAGGATAGGGGTAGAAGTAGTCGTCGAGATGGATCCCATCCACGTCGTAGCGCTCCACCACATCCAGAATCACGCGCAGGCTGTGGTCATGCACTTCCTGAAGAGATGGGTCCAGCCAACGATAACCCTTTGTCCCCAGCGTGACGGCCAACTCCGGCGATCGCCGGGCGATGGCGGTGGTGGCCAGTTTCGAGGGATTTGCGGGATGGTCGGCACGAAAGGGGTTGAACCACGCGTGCAACTCGAGCCCGCGAAGATGCGCTTCGGCGACCCAGAAGCTCAAGGGGTCATAGTAGGGATCGGGTGCCTGTCCCTGCACGCCCGTCAGGTAAGAGGACCACGGTTCCCATTGGGACGCGTACAACGCGTCACAATGAGGGCGCACCTGCAGGATGATGGCATTGAGCCCGATCTCGACGGCCTTGTCGAGGATGGCCAGGGCTTCGGATTTCTGCTGTGCCGTGGGCACGCCCGGCTCGGACGGCCAATCGATGTTGTCGACGGTGGCGACCCACACCGCACGAAACTCGCGCATGGGCTCCGGGATGGGGGGGGGCGTCGTAGTCAGGGTCGGCTGGCCTGCGCAACCCATCACCAGGGTGACGGCCAAGGACATCCACCATCGTTTGACGGCACCACTCCATGGCAGGCGATTGCCGTTCATGTGAGGCGGAGGTCTGTCCGTCGGTCCCATCCGGGCTGCGGGTGTCTCACCGATCAGCCGTCGATGAGTGTCCGGTTAATGAACTCGGTGATGTCCTCGATCTTCGCGAGTTCCGTGAACATCAGGCTTTGGCAGATCCGATAGGTGATGTCACGGAAATCGTCGTCCGCCTCCACCACAGGTGCACGTCCCGCCACCAATGCCAGCAAGAGGATCCCGAAATCACTCAACGCATCGCGCTCTACATCGGCGGCCTTCGGATATTCGGCGATGCGGAAATAGGACATCCAGAACACATTGATGGCTTCCAGGAAGGCTGCCTTCTGTTGATGATTGAGCATCGCCTTGAGGCACAGATCGGCCGCATAGAAACCCAGGTCGAAAGAAGGCTGGCCGTAGTGGGCGGTGGCGAAGTCGACCAGATACAGTTGGCCGTTGTTCACATAGACATTGCAAGGCCGCAAGTCAGCCAACACCAGGCAACGGCCGGGTTTTATCAGGTCCTTGGCGCGGCCCTCCACCTGCTTCTGAATGTCCGGATAGGACTTGGCTACACTCTCATACAGAGGTTGGATGCGCAGTTGCTCAAAGGCCTTGAGATCCTTGAACATGGTCTTCACTTCGTTCACACCCGCCGTCAGGTTGTGAACGGAGGCGAGCAATTCACCCGCCTGGGCGGCGATCTGCAGATCGACGCGCCCACCAACGAGCTCGCTATCCCACAGAACGGCATCTTTGGATGGCCCCGTGGTGACGAGGACAAAATTCGTGCGGTCTTCACTCAGCGCATCGGGGAAGATGTCCGGGGGCAGGATATTGGCAAGGATCTCAATACAATTCTTCTCGGCAAAGATGCGTTTGCGATCCGTCCACCAGCGTTCCTTGATCATGACACGTGAGTGCGCCTGTTTTACGATCAATCGCTGTTCAGGTGTCGTGACCTCGTAGACCTGGTTTTTCAGCCCATCGCCGATCTGACGCATGTCGAGGATCGGTTCGCTTGAGCCGATACACTTCTTCTTACGCAGGTAGCCGGTAAGATTGTTCTTGTTCAGATTCATGTAGGATTCCCATCCACTGCGGTGTTTTCGAGAGTCACCCGTTCCAACGCGGGCGCTGCCGCTGCCCGCACCGCTCGGCGCTCGAGGTCTGTTACCTGCTGTTCAGCATGGTAAGAACTGCGCACCATCGGCCCTGACTCCACATGCTTGAATCCGAGATCTCGCGCGNAGTCACCCAACTCACGGAACTCGTCCGGGTGCAGGAAGCGATCAATGGGNACGTGTTCGGAGGAAGGGGACAGATACTGTCCCAGTGTGAGGATGGCACAGCCAACATCGGCCAGCTGTCGTAGAGTAAGTTCGACTTCCTGACGCTGTTCGCCGGCACCGAGCATCATGCCCGACTTGGTGGGTGCTGGGCTGAGTTGAGCGGCTCGCCTCAGCAGATCTAACGAACGCTCGTGTTTGGCCTGAGGCCGCATGATTGGGTAGAGTCGGGGTACGGTTTCGATGTTGTGATTGAGGATATCAGGTCCGGCCTCCATCACCGTCTTCAGAGCCTGCCAATCGCCCTGAAAATCAGGGACCAACACCTCGATGGAGGTTTCGGGACATCGTTGTCGTGTGTGGCGGATGGTGGCGGCGAAGATTCGTGCGCCACCGTCGGTGAGTTCATCACGATTCACCGACGTGATGACGGCGTGTTTGAGGCCAAGTTGAGAGATCGCCTCAGCAACACGCTCGGGTTCATCTTCATCCACATGCTCGGGGCGGCCGGTGGCAATGGCGCAGAATCCGCAACTGCGAGTGCAGACGTCACCCAGGATCATGAACGTCGCCGTTCCATGACCCCAGCACTCACCGATATTTGGACAGTGGGCGCTCTCACAGACCGTGTGGAGTCGCTGACCCTTGATGAGTCGCTTCAACCGCAGGTAGCCTTCACTGCCGGGTGCTGTGGCTTTGAGCCAGCGGGGAAGGCGACGCTTCACAGTGGTTGTTTCAGTCATAAGTCACTGACATTACAGGTGTTTACGATTTCTCGCCGCGGAATTGGCCAACCATACAATATAAGGTATTCATGCAGGCGTTTTCAAACAGATCTGACAATTCAACATAAGTACCTGTCAAGGCTGNCGGTTAGGCGATCGATCGTNGGAGCAAGAAAAAGGGAGGAGAGCCCTTCGGACCCTCCTCCCTGTTCAGTTTTGCCAAAAAAACTGTGTCATTTGTCTGGTTTCTGATGCTTTTCCAGAAGATCACATACGCTCTTGCGAAGATCAATCGTCGAGGTGTGTCGGCCCCTCCGCGTCCGTCGAGTCGAGGCTGGCTGTCGTCGTTGCCCCAATTTCAGGTCGTTCGAACCACGAGGAATACTCCACATCGTCGCTGAGAATTCCCTCGGCACGCATGACCTGTGGATTGACCCGGGTGTCGTAGATGTAGGCATTGCCGATCCCGTGTGCTTTNTCCCGGATGTCGAAAGTGAGTTTCCACCTCAACAGCTGGTCGTTCTCATTCCAGTGACGTTCTTCGATCTGCTCGATCTCTTCAGCCACGTCGGATAGGTGCCGATCCGCCCTACCTGCATCGTCCTCTTCAGCCAGATTCTGACGCAGCTGCTGCAGTTGATGCTCAAGAGAGCTGATGTATTCAAATCCTGCGNCGTCCGTGTAGTCACGGAAGGCCTCGAGCACCTTGTCATCGGCCACGAAGTCTTCGCCGATCTCATGGTGAGCCACATAGTCACGTGAGAATCGGAAGAATCGACTGTTGAGGGTCCGCCATCCTTCGAGTTGACGATAGAGGGCCGTCGTCTGGCGTCGTTCCATCTGAATGTCGGGGGTGATACCTCCCGCGCCGCGTACACGTCTCTTCAGACCGAGCGTNGTGTACTCCTGTTCGGCCATCGCCACCAGGGTGGAGTCTTTCCGCATGCGTCGATCGATCGATCGGCCACTGGGAATGAAGTAAGCGGAGATAGTCAGCTTCAGTTCCGCTCGTTCACCGATCTTGACCGGTTGCTGAACCGAACCCTTGCCGACAGTCTGGGTGCCCAGGACCAGTCCACGATCCCAGTCCTGAATGGCCCCAGCTACGATTTCCGAGGCGCTGGCTGACCGGCCATCCACCAGAATGATCAGTGGGCCCTCACCAAAAAGCGCCTCATTCTCGGTGTATAGTTTCGTCGTGTCTTGGAAGGCTCGTCCTGCTGTATACACGACGAGACGATCCTTGGGCAGGAATAGGTCGGCCACTGCAACGGCTTCGTGCAGATAACCTCCGCTGTTGCCACGCAGGTCAAACACGAGTCGCTCCATGCCCTCGTCGAGCAGCGACCTGAGGGCTTCGCGCACCTCGGCAGAGCACTTGTGCTGGAAGCCGCTGAGCCGGATATACCCCGTTTCCTCCGAAAGCATTCCCGCATAGGGGACACTGTTGAGATGAATCTCCTCACGCGTCACAGTCAGGTCGAAAGGGGCGTCGGTGCCGGCGCGTGACAGGGTTAGTGTCACATCGGTGCCGGCTTTGCCTCGCATGCGGTCGGCCGCATCGCTGGCATCCATCTCCTTGGTCGATTCACCATCGATGGAGAGAATCAGATCACCGGATTGCACGCCCGCTCGAGCAGCGGGAGCGTCGGGATGCACGAGCGACCATACACCGATGGCGCTGTCTGGATAGACCACCTGAATACGGAATCCCAACCCCCCATACTCACCGTCCACATCGATGCGGAAGTTGTCGAGATTCACATTCTCCATGAACACCGTATCCGGATCGAGGATCGACATCATCCCTGCGATTCCGTAGCGAACGAGTGTGTCGGGGGCGACACTGTAGTACGCCTTGGCGTCGACGGTGCGTGCGATCTGCTCGAAGGTGATGAAGTTCTCACGCCAGTCGGGCGTGTCGATATGGAGCTCGTAATCAGAGGCTGGATCGAGAGACCGGAAGATGCCCCGCAGGCCTGCGCGCATCAGCGAATCGGCGGGGATCTCGTACATGTAGTACCTGGAGATGTAGTTGACGACGGGGAAGAAGCGCTCCTTCAGTTCATCTGGAAGGGTCGGTCGGTCCTCTTNGTCCTGTGCAGCCGCGAGGCNGGTGAGGGCGAAGAGCAGTGCAACAGCGCCGCGNAAACCGGCGGCACGTAGGTGCTGTCGCATGGAGGTCGCTCCGCGGTGGCGGGAGGGGGGGNGATGAATCTCGTCGTAAGTCCTGATTTCACTGCAGAATACGAAGATTTTCGAAGATACTGCGCCTGCCGGATCCGGGCAATGTGTCATGGAACTGCAGCGATCGACCTGGCGCGCCGATCAAGTAGAGAGAAGAACTCAGATCGCGGGACTCGCCGATTCGTCATATCTTACAGTGATTATTGACATTTAGTNGAGGCCGGTCTAAATTGCCCCGNCTGTAGTGTGTGGGAACGGTTGCCATGGCGGTCAGNTGGCACGAGCCCTTCACTATGAGGTGGCAGGAATGACGCCCCCGCACCCGTTCAGGTTCCACAGGGACCTGCTTGTGGGCGCACAATGAGCGCTGTCGACCATAGAGGTTGCGGCGTGGAGACCGACGCGATATGCCGAGAAAGCGGATCACATTTATTGTCATCCCCCCCAATGACGGGCAGATGCAGGAGTACAAATTCTCCTCAAAGCTGCTCTGGTTGGGAATCGGTATCCTCTTACTTACCCTCAGCTCACTCAGCTACTACGCCTTCGATTTCCACACTCGCACCGACCAGGCAGGTCGAATTGCAGAGTTGATGGATGAGAATGAGCGAATGGTGCGGGGGTTGGACCTGGCGCACGAAGACATTTCTTACCTCGAGTTGACCATGGCAAAACTCGTCGAACTCGATGCGAGACTGCGCGCTCATCACGAGATGGACCCGTTGCCGTCGGCAGGTGTCGGCGGCCCGGAAGAGCCGATCGATCTGCCCGAGGATTACACCAGCCTCCCTGTCCGCAAGCGGGCGCTCCTCGAAGATCTCACACTGAAGATTGGGCGCCTGGAACGTGAAGCTCAGCTACAGGCTGTCAGTTTCGACAGCTTGATGAGCCATTTCTATCAGAACAACGAGAACCTGCTGTACATTCCTGCGATCTCGCCGGTACCGAGAGACAAGACGTGGAAATCCTCGCTCTTCGGTCCGCGCACGGATCCCTTTACCGGCAAACCGGCACGGCACATGGGCATCGACTTTGCCGGGCGTACGGGGATCGAAATCGTAGCAACGGCAAATGGGGTCGTGTCCTACGCCTACCAAGATCGTCGGCTGGGGAATGCGGTCGTCATCAGCCACAACCCCGTCGTGGTGGACGAGAACGGCGAGCAGACTTCTCGAGCGGGCATGTATCGGACCGAATATGGTCACCTCGACAAGATCCTGGTGCGCAAGGGACAGTGGGTCGAACGCGGGGACGTTATCGGGCTGATGGGAACCTCGGGACGATCGACGGCCCCCCATCTTCACTATGCCGTACGTTATCAGGATCGTCGTCGAGCACCCCGGACCAAGGGCTACATCAACCCGGCCGATTTCCTCCTCAACTGGCTGGATGATGACAATATCTCCGGCTACCTCGCATCGGCTGGCGAGGAATAGCAGACGTCCGCCAGAGTTACTGCCAGATTCATTTGGCATCGATGTCGGTTTCAGGCCGGTCTGCCCAAGGGCGGTCCGGCTTTTTGCATTCTCTCCGCTTACCAGGAGTCAGACGTGAGTGACACATCGTCCATCACCGGGAAAATCGCCGCCGTCGTCGACGCGACGACACTCGTTCTCAACGTGGGTCAGGATCAGGGCGTCCGGGAGGGGATGATCTTCGCTGTTGTTGCAGCACACCAGCAGATCACCGATCCGGACAGTGGCGAATCGCTCGGCCACTGGGAGGATGTCAAGGCACGGGTCGTGGTCACTTACGTGCAGGAACGCATGTGCACGGCCAGGCCGCCCCTGGCCGAAGGAACCGCATCGGGCACGCTGAGCGAGATGATGGTTCGCCATTCCTTTGGCGAGTATGGCGATCGATCCGCCGCGTCTGCTCGCATCGCTCTGGAGGTCGTTCAGGGAACGGTCAGTGGCAAACCGCGCATGGAGCCCATCGCCCTCGGCGATGCTGTGCGATTCGTTGCCCCGCAGCCTGTCGCCCCTGCCCATACGGTGGAACAACAAGCGGGAGATCTGCCGTCCCAGGCCTACGGAGGCCTGAGAGATTCCCAAGGATCCGAAGCAGAACAAGGACCATCTCACGAAGACGAACCAGAAGACGCATGCGAACCAGAGGACGCATGAAACGTCTCGTTGTGTGTTTCATGTTCCTGCTGGGGGCCTTCGGTTGTGCCCACTACTCTACCACAGCGGGGCTGGTTGGCGGCATTCGCACCGTCGCTATTCCTACGGCAGACAATCAGACACCCGAAGTCGACGTGGCGCAGCGATTGACGGAACGAGCCGTGGATGCCTTTCTCGCCGACAGCCGACTCCGTGTCGTCGACGAGGAATCGGCGGACGCCCTGCTGCTGCTGCAGGTGAATCAGCTCGAGGATGAGCCCTTTACCTACACCGCCGGTGAAGTGACTGAGCAGTACCGGTATCGACTGTTTGTAGAGGTGACGCTTCAGCGAACCGGCGGCGATGTTTTACTCGAGATGGGGCAGTTGACCGGTTTCGGAACTTACGATGCAGCATTGCCCGATGAGGATGATCAAGGTCGCGAACCGGCGATCGACGCAGCCATGGACATGGTTATCGAAGAGATCGTCGATCGAACCACCGCTTCCTGGTAGATCGGTGTCTCTGGGGTTGTTCAGGCTGCCCGCAGAATCTTGTGTTGATCCCCATTGCCGGCGTGTGCCAGCGCATCCCTGATAACTGATGATGAAACTGCGTCGCCGCTGATCGGTTCGGTTGGCCAACGACCGATGTCACGTCAGGGCGTGAAAGAGCAGGACCGATCCCGCTTCGATCGGTACCGGCACGGCCCCATCGATGGACTCCTCTCCATGTTAAAAGGCGAGGTTGCAGAACCCGTCTTCGCGACGGGACCAGGGCTGCAAGCCTTGGAGATGACTGCCGGGGACCACCCACAGACAGCCATTGCCTTCGTCGCAGTCTGACAGGGGAATCCAAACCGACATTCTGCAGGCGCTGATCGACTGTTGTTGAGAGTAGGCATCGTCCTGATGCCAATGGCAGACGGTCTCATCGAGGGCAGGTTTTTCGACCATCTTCGCCGAGTAGATGGCGATCCCGGATGGACGACGCCTTCGATCAGCGTCAAGAGGCGCTCATCTGCGCACAGGGCACGTGTGATCGCTGATCGCAGACCCAATTGGAGGATGATGTTCTTCCGTTGGCCGTGCTGCTGGGCGCGGTCCTGCCGCAGTCTGTCGATTTCTGCATCGATTCGCTTGAGCTCTTGGGGGGGAAGACCCCTTCCAAGATGACGCAGCCTGATCGGTCGTACTCGACTTGCTGCGCGTGGGTCAGGGGCACCTGTCTCAACCCCTGCGTTGGGTCTGCTGCAGAAGAGAACGGATATAGCCGATGGCATAGGCCGTGCCGGCTCTCGAGCCTTCGTCACCTTGGATGCGCGGTGTGTGATCCATCATGAAGGGGCCCTCGAATCCGTGATCGAAGTATGTCTGCATGGCGCGACCCATGTCGATGTCACCCTCGTCGAGGAAGACCTCGGTGAAACGTGGTAGCTGGCCACGGACATTGCGGAAGTGGACATACACGATGCGCCCGCGTTCGGCCAACCGTGCGATCTCTCCGTAGACACCCTGGCCGAGCAGCTCCGTAAAGCACCCCTGACAGAACAGAAGGCCATTGGCGGGATCGTCGACTTCGTCAAGAATCCGGTCAAACTGGGATACCGTCGAACAGATCTGTGCGACCCCGCCCAGAGGTTCGGCGATAGGAGGGTCATCAGGGTGCAGAGCCATGCGGACGCCGGCATCACGGGCAACGGGGATCACCCTTTTCAGGAAGGTGGACATATTGTCCCACATCCGATCCTCATGCCACGATTCTCCTGCCGTTGGCTCTTTACGCGTGGTGAGAAAGTGATCATAGTCAAAGGTCGAGTAGGCCACGTCACCACGACCGGAATCGGAGGGTGTGCGAAAGTTCCCCTTCGGCTTGAAGTTGTAGCCCAATGCTTCAATGCCTGACCCACCGACGGCGGTCAGCATCGTGCACCACGCATCCAGGGCCGCCTCACGTTGGTCTGTCCCATAGGTGATGTCATCCCACGCGGACATAAAGACACTCCATAACACCATGTCATACGTGGCGACTCGCTCGCAGGCCTCTGCCAGAAACGATGACATGTCCTGGCCGGCGCGGAAGCGCGGTCCGGGTGTGCCCTCCTCCATACTGCGAAGGTCCAGGTTGATTTGGTCCACGCCCAGGGAGGCATAGAAGCGCAGTGTGTCGTCGTTGAAATCTCGCCAGAGAACGTGTTCCTGGATCATCTTCTACTCCCGCTGACCGCAGTAGTCGAGCGCAGTCAGTGCATACACGGCGGCCGCATCGCGAAGTCGCCTCCGGTCGACCCACTCCTGATCGGCGTGGGCCGTTTCATTGGACGGGCCGTAGTAGAAAGTGGGAACGCCACATCCGTGAACATAGAGATTGGCATCTCCCACGATGCGCATGCCCACCACCTCGGGACTGTCGCCACAGATCCGGGCATGCGCCGCGGATACGGCCCGCACGGCTGCATCACCTTCTGGGGTCTCAAAGGGTTCGCGCTCGTGTTCCATCTCGACGGTCAGGCGTAGATCCCCGGCGTCGGCAAAAGACTGAGCCAACGCTTGAAGCTCTGCCAGAACCTGATGTGCGTCGCGACCCGGACACCAACGTCGCGTACCCGTGAGCGTGCATCGCGTTGGGGTTCGATTGAAATAGTCTCCCCCATGTACCGCGCCCAGATCGATACGCTCGGCACCGGCAAGGGGATGTTGGGTCGTGTCATCGAGACGCAACTGCAGTTCATGGATGGCCCCGATCAAGTCGCCCACATGCCGCAGGGGGTTGTCGGTGAAGGGGACGTACTGCGTGTGCATGCCGCCACGAGCGGAATCCAGGTGCAGAGTGAACACCATCGATCCCATACTCATCACCCACAACGCGTCACGCCCCTCTACGATCAGAATCCGATCTGCACCCACACGACCTTTCCTGATATCCTCGATCAGGGCCATGGGGCCGTCCTTACGGGCGATGGTCTCTTCGTGCCCTACAACGGCGGTCAGGATGAGATCCCCCTGCAAACCTGTGTCGCTGTCGAGGATCGCTTTGGCCGCACCGAGCATGGAAGCCATGCCGCCCTTCATGTCGGTGGCCCCGCGACCGTGGAGCTGAGTCTCCGTTTGCCGTGGCGGCCAGGCATCGCCAAGAGGAATCGTGTCCAGGTGACCATTGAGCATCAACGTAGGGCCGTGGCCCTGACCTTGGATACGTGCATACAGATTGTTTCGACCGTCGTCGTCCACGGCTCGCACATCGACCTGAAGGCCCAGGTCTCGCAACTGGCGTTCGAACAGCCCGCATACCTCGCCTTCATCCATGGTGACACTGGGGATCTGCAGCAGCTGCCAGGCTTGCTCGTCGATCCAGTCTCCATCCACGGCATCGAGGAGGCGGGTCTGCGAGGGTGACAGGTCGCCCGGGGACGGGTCGGTACTCATGCATCTACTCCGGCGGCATGGCGGCGGGCGGCGGGATCTCCTGCTGCAGAGGCACTGCCATCGTCATGGATGGCCAGCATCACCGGCGTGCCGATGGCGCCGCTCTTGGTCGTCACCTGATGTCCTCGGTCGGCCAACTGCTGCTGCACCTTTTCGTCCACGTCGTCATTGACTGTCAGGGACCGAACACCCTTGAACGTGTCTGACCGCTGAGGATTCGGATCGAAGGAGTCCTCGTGGTGATCGGTGGAAAAACGAGGCGTCGTCACAGCCTCGGCTGGATCCATGCAATAGTCGATGGCATTCATTAGCAGATTGAGGGCTGTCTGGTCCTGCAGGTCGCCACCGGCGACGCTGACTGCCATGGCCGGTCGTCCCTGCTTAAGCACGAGGGTAGGGGTCAGCGTAATCCGAGGTCGTTTGCCGGGTTGGATACAGTTGGGGTGCCCCGGTGTCGTGTTGAGGCTTCGCAGGCGATTCCCATATGTCACGCCGGTGGCCCCGCCGCCATCATGGTCCCTGGGGATGTTGGCACTGGGCGTGGCCGAAACCACATTTCCCCAGCGATCGGTGATCACGCACGTTGTGGTTCCGCCTGGTGCCGGCGCCGTCTCGTCAGCCTCGGCCAGCGCCTGTAGCCGGTAGGGATCTCCCGGTCGCGCTGTGTCAGAGGCCAACTGAGCATCGATCAGGGTTCGTCGCACCTCGGTGTAGCGATCGCTCAGCAGAGATGACATGGGCACACCGGTGAACTGTGGATCGCCGTAGTAGGCATCGCGATCGGCGAAGGCGAGCTTCAACGCTTCCACGGCGTGATGGATCGAATCTGCCGAGAGATGCCCCATGGCCGTGAGGTCGAACCCCTCCAATAGGCGCAGCGCCTGACACAGCGACGGGCCTTGTGTCCATGGGCCACACTTGCAGACCGTATAGCCACGATAGTCGGCGGCGACGGGTTCTTCAATGGTCGTGATGTGGCGGGCGAGATCCTGGCGTCGAAGAAAGCCACCCTTTTCGATGTAGTAGGCTTCGAGCTCTTCAGCAATGTCATTACGCGTAGCGTGGCGACCGTAGAATCGATCACATGCCGCCTGCAAGCGGACCTGCCTGGACCCCGTCGTCAACGATTCCTCTTCCACCATCCTGCGCAGGGTATGGGCCAGGCGGGGGTGCCAGTCTTCCTGTGCTTCATCAAGCAGCGACAGGACGGGGGCTGTGACCTGGGCAAGGGTCATGGTCCCGTATCTCTGCAGAAGAGTGATGCACAGGTCCACGACGGAGGGCACAGGCGCCATCTTGATGTCGGGCGCCGCAGGGATGCCATTCTGCATGTACCAATCGATCGCTTCCTGTGACCACGGCGCTCGTCCCTGGCCCGAAAGGGCCCGTACGCGACCCTCCTCGGCGGCGTAGATCAAGACGGGAACCTCGCCTCCGATGCTGCAGGCGATATGGTCGGTCACATTCAGAGCGAAGATCGTCGCCACTGCCGCATCCGCGGCATTGCCGTCAGCCTCGAGAATGGAGAGTCCCGCATCCACTGCAGCAGCTCCACCTGCGGCAACAACGCCGTGGCGGCTCGTCGCCTGCCAGCCGGTGCTTCGAGGTTGAGGCATCAGGCACATCCTGTTTGAAGGTGATTGTGGGTGTCGCGCAGGTCGAAGCCTATGTAACGTTGGACACGAATGCCAGCCGCCATCACCGGGAGTTTCCCATGCTGAATCTCACCATCCTCATCGTGATTGTGGTGGCATTCATCAGCCCCGTAGCAGCCGACCCTCAAAGCGACAGAGTTGAGCGACCGATGAACTATCACGTGTACGTTTCAAATAGCGGTAGCACCTTTCTCTCCCACTTTCTTCTCGACTCTTCCTCTGGAGAGCTTACCGTGCAGCCCGACATCGATCTGGGCGCTGCACCCGGTGCGCTTGCCACCGATGCCGTAGGGCGACGCATGTATGTATGTCTGCGGTCAGAGAAGCAGTTTGCCAGCTTCAACATCGATCCGGCAAGTGGGGGGCTGTCGAAGATCGACGCCACTCATGTCCCAGATGGTGCGCCCTATGTCTACACGGACAACACCGATCGATTCCTGCTGGCTAGTTACTACGGGGCAGGGCACGTGTCCGTGCACGCGATTGGCGACGACGGCACGTTGTCTGACGAGCCGCTGCAGTGGATCGAGACCGACGGTCATGCTCACAGCATTCAGACGGATCGGTCCAATCGGTTCGCCTTCGTGCCGCATACGAATCCGGCGAATGTGATCTACCAGTTTCGCTTCGACGAGTCTACGGGCACACTATCTCCAAACGATCCAGCCACGATTCAACCGGCCACGCCCGAGGGACCCCGACACTTCGTCTTCCATCCGACCAAGAATCTTCTGTACTCCGTCAATGAAAATGGCAGCACCGTATCAGCCCATCACTTCGATGCGGACAACGGTACGCTGACCTCTTTCCAGGTGATCTCGACGTTGCCCGATGGATTTGACGCATCAGACAACACGACGGCCGAGATCAAGATCGACCAGAGCGGCCGCTTCCTGTATGCCTCGAATCGTGGCCACGATTCGCTTGCCCTCTTCGATGTCGGTGATGATGGCACACTCACCCTTCGAGACCACTTTGCGACAGAGAAAACGCCCCGATTCTTCGATCTGGACCCGACGGGAAAGTGGCTGTTGTCGGTGGGACAGAATTCGGGCCGCATGTCCGCCTATGCGGTGGAGGCCTCCGGTGCACTGATACGGACGACGACGCACGAGGTGGGAGACGCGCCCTTGTGGATCGAGTACGTCGAGGCCAGGTAGTCAGGGCCAGGTAATACGGAGTCGCTGCAGCAGGAACCGTTCGCCCAGGACACGCTACTCCCCAAGTCGCCGCTGTTCCTCCTCATGCCATTCGGCATCGACCGTGGGCATGGACTCGGGGTCACCTAGTCCGGCTTCCCGGCGCCAGCGGAGTAGGGGGTGTTCTCGGTCGACCTGCGGCAGATCGATTCGTCGACCATAGGCGGCCGACTCGAAAATGCCGCTGATAATCTCGATCACATGGCGGCCTTCGGCACCGCTGCATTCATGGGGGCGTGCTTCGTCGAGGGCGCGAACATACTCCTCCACGAACCAGTAGTCCCCCTCCATCATCTGCCCGCCATCCATGCCGTTCATAGCCGTCTCAAAGCTGTCTGGATACAGGGGCTCCAGCTTCTGCCACTGATCTTTGCCGTCCACGGGCAACACGTGAGGCGTCGGCAACCACCAGGCGGCATGGGGATGCCACAGCAGGCGTCCCTCCGTGCCATAGAGTTCCACCACATGGGCGTCGAGATTGAGTTTGTCGAAACCATGCTGAAGCAGAGTGCCCGTGACACCATTGCCAAACTGAAGAGAGGCGCTGACCCGGTCGCCGGCGATGGTGCCATTGCCGCGCGGGGCAGGTAGAACGTCTCGCGGGGTGATCGGTCGCCCGCGTGTGGTGGCGTGGGCCGTTACACTCTGACAGGGGCCGCCAAACTTGATCATCTGCGTCAGCAGATGCGTGCCGATCTCCATCAGACCAAATCCACCGTAGTATCCTTTGCCACTGGCGTAGATGTATCGCAAGTCACCGATCTTGCCCGCGTCGAAGGCACGAGTGATCGCTTGAGCCCAGGGATGCACCCGCCACTGGTGGTGGACGGCAATCTGAACACCTTTCTCGTCTGCTTTAGCCGCCACGGCATCCGCCTCGACCAGATCCATCGCCATGGGTTTCTCCACATCGATATGAACGCCGTGCTCCAGTACGCGAAGGGCCAGGGGTGCATGCAGGGAGGGCGCCGTCGGAATCGCAACGATGTCGGGGTGGGTCTGTCGGATCATCTTGTCGAGATCGGTGAATCGGGCCTCCACCTGCAATTCGTCGCTGAGGGCATGGAGTCGGTCTTCCAGCAGGTCACACAACCCCACGACCTCGGTCCTTGGATGGGCATGATACACGCGCCCGGCACACGTGCCGCGCGAACGGCAGCCCAGGATCGCAACACGATACGTTTTCATACCTACCTGTTCTTAAGAGGTTTCGCGACGCCAGACGTCGTATGGATTCTCTCTGTTGGACATGGGGAAACTCACGCGTCCCTTCACGCGCTGCGACTCGTGCACGGCCATGACCATCTCGAGGGCGGCCAACGCATCGGCACCGCTGGATGCCTCGATGACATTGCGGTCTTGCTCGATGGCAGTCAGCAGTTCACGCACGATCATCAGATTGCTGTGGTGCGTTCGATCACCGGGTGGAATCGCCTCCCAGTCGTCGATCAACACTCGCTCCCAGGCTACTGTCCCATCGGGGATGAACATGCCATGCCGGTGGATGTACATCTCTCCATTGGGTGAGTTGCGCAGCGAAAGGATCCCTTTCGTGCCATGGGCCTCAAAACCGAAAGAGCGGCTGTTGACTCCCGCCTCTGGGTCGGCGGGGCGCGACTCAAAATGGGCGGTGACGCCGTTGGTGAACACGTAATAGGCGGCGAGCCGGTCTCCTGCGATGGATCCGATTCCCTCCGCACCGTCGTATGCGTCGTCGAGGGTGACATCGCGGTCACCTTGAGAGACGTGGGACTGTGCCCAGGAGACCTCGGCGCCAGCGAAGTAGCGCATGCTGTCCATCATGTGCGGTCCCAGTACGGCTAGGTCTTCGGCGCCCGAGCGCCGATCCCACTTGCCCCGTGCCTTGAGCACCTGCAGGTCGCCGATTTCGCCGGCCTCCACCAGCCTCTTCCCGTATTGCTCATAGGGATTCGCTCGACGATGAGCCACTGCAACCTTCACATTGTGGGTTTCGCACGCTTCGAGCATGGCATCCGCTTCTGCCAGCGTTGCCGCCAACGGCTTCTCGCAGAAGATGCCGCGAACACCTGCCTCGGCGGCGGCGATGACCATGCGGGCATGGTGCGTGACCACCCTCGGACACACATTGACGAGATCGACGCTCTCTTTCTCAAGCATCTCTCGATAGTCTGTGTAGAGATTCGACGCACCTGTTCGTGTTCCCGCATCGCCGAGTCCCTCCTCGTCCGCGTCGGCAACGGCCACGACCTCCACGTTGGATATGTCTCGATACACCACATCCAGGCCATGACCATAGTTCCCGTTGCCCGTGTGGCCGATGATGGCGGCTCTATACGTCATTGTCTTTCCTATCTGTCTTTCCCATATAGCGCGTCGAGGCAGGTTTCCCACACAAACGACCCGCTTGCCTTTTGCTCGCTTATCTTGTTGCTCACTCACATTCTAAGCAATAGTCCACGACTCACCACGACCCTCCTTTTCGTCTACGACGGAGACGCCTGGCCATGTCTGACACCTTCGTTCGCCCCTTTCCGGCGCTCACGCCGGCGCAGAGATATCATCTCGATGTCTTCGGGTACGTCGTCATTGAGAACACCCTGACCACGATCGAAGTAGAGCGCCTGCTGGACGCGATGCAACAACTCAAGGCCGATTTGATTGCCGCCGGAGAGGGTGGGGTCGTGCGAGGCTGCCGCCTGAGTGCGAGACATGAGCACCATTGCCACTTCGCCCATATCCTGGAAGCCGATCCGGCGATCTACGACTACCTCACCCACCCACGACTCGTCGGCCTGGCAGAAGAACTGGTTGGGGGGTCGGTTCGACTGGAAGAGTCAGAGGCTGTCATCAATCATCGGCCAGATCCGGCACCCGCCCTTGACGCTCCTTACGGTTTCCACACGGGCACGATGCCCGATCAGGGAACCTACACCGAGAACGGGTTGTTCCACTGCACGTTCGTCAAGACGCTGACGAACCTCACCGACCTGGGGCCTGATGATGGGGGGACGGTCTGCATCGCAGGTAGTCACAAGATCAAGGCGCCGCGTGAGCAGATCATCGCATGCGCCGAGGAAGATCGTTCTCTCGTGCATCAGGTCATTGCACCGGCGGGTTCGACGCTCCTGTTCGGAGAATCCCTGATCCATGCAACTGGTCACATTCGCTCAGACCGTGAGCGGGTCATCGTGATTGGAGGCTATACGCCCACCATGTTCCAGGCATGGAATGGGCAGGAGCCAAGTGCCGCCTTCGTTGAAGCGGCCGAACCTCGGCACCGCGCTCTTCTGTCAGGAAGTGATCGCTGGAATTGGCAGCGGCAACACCGGACCCTCGACATGCCCGTTCATCAAGATGCCGACTGACGATGGAACAACCCAGCATCATCACCGGAGATTTTCAGGTCGATGCCCTGCTGCCGGCAGTCCGGTCATTTCTTTCGCAAGACACCGTCGACTACTGCATTGATGGGCAGGTTGTGCACGGGTACCGTAGTTCAGACTGTCCCGCGCTCTGGATTCGCGATCACTCTGACATGCTGCGCGGGGCACGCTATTTCGATCCGGACATGACCAGTGCCGTGACTCACTTCGCCGAGACTCAACTCGGCAATGGTTCGTTTCACGACTTCGTCAGCTGCAACATGGATCGGGAGAACTGGACCAAATATGTGCGAGTGCCCGTAGAGGCAGATGTCGAGTATCGTTGGGTGAAAGCCCTATTTCTCGCATGGCAGGCGACGGGAGACGATGAGTGGATGGCGTCCATGTTGCCCCATGCGGAACGGGCGATGGCCTATATCCAGTCTCATCCCTGGCGCTGGAGCCAGGAACATGGTCTGGTCAAGCGCGCGCTGACGATGGACACATGGGATTTCGACTACGTGCGGGCCGATCAGCCGTGGCTCAATTTCCAGATCACCGATGAGACGCATTGGGGCATCTTCCACGGTGACAACTCCGGTTACTACGAAGCGTATCGATGTCTGGCACGACTCTATCGGCACCTCTCAGATGAGGCCGCGGCCAATCGGTGGGAGAAGGAGGCGGCTCAACTGCGGCAGGCAACCAACGACCTGTGCTGGAATGGATCCTTCTATGCGCACCGTGTGCCCCTGGACGAGTTTCGCATTGATGGCGTGGACGAATCGACACAGTTGAGTCTATCGAATCCTATGGCGATCAATCGAGGATTGGCGTCGTGCGAACAGGCCCAGGCGATGCTGGATGAGTACATCCAACGGGCACAGGTGGGGTCAAGTTTTGCGCCGTGGTACTCCATCGATCCACCCTTTCCGGATGGGTGCTTCGGAGACCCACTCCTGGTGGGGGGAGCCTACATCAATGGTGGCATCTTTCCACTGGTGGGTGGCGAACTCGCGCGTGCTGCTTTCGCCAACGGGCGTGAGCGATTGGGCGTGGAGACTCTACGGCGATACGCCGATCTGATCGCTGCAACCGGGGAGACCTATCTGTGGTATTTTCCGGACGGCCGTCCCTCCTCGGTGGAAGCCAGTACAAGCCCTGAAGCGACGGCCACCGATGGCTGGGGATCCTCGGCCATACTCTTCGGGTTGGTCGAAGGTCTGGCGGGTGTGACCGATGTGGATGCCTGTTTTCGGCGAATCGAGATTTCACCTCGCTGGGCGGCGGCCGAGATCGAAACGGCAAGGGTCCACATGGCTTACGCCGCCAGTGGGGCCGGCGTGGGCTACGTCTATGAGCAGGGCACGGACGGGTGTCGGTGCTGCCTCTATGCCGATGGCGCGACTGTGCGCTGCTGCCTGCGGGCAAAGACCTGGTGGGGATGGAAATCGGCGGTCAGCGTGTGGAGTGTGCTCGAACCGTGGTGGGTGAATCGGTCTATGCGGATGCGGATCTGACCGTCGACGGCCAGACCATCGTCGAACTGCGGTTCACCTGACCCGTGGTCAGGCCCGCTTCGTCATCAGGCCCCAACCCCCGTCAGACCTGCTCCCAGCGACTGGGTGCCATGCCGCGTTCGCCACGTCCCATGTCGTCGGTTTTGTTCGTCGCATCGAAGTCCCACTCGCGTGTATTCGGGTCACCGAACAAGGGCCGCACGCGCTCGGGCAGGGCAGCCACACGCTGTTCATCCCAAGCCTCCACCTCTGCGATAGGCCCCGCCCAGGCAGGCCGATAGGCGATGGCCAGCATGGAGCGCTCCTTGGCGCCTGTGTTGGGCAGCGTACCGTGGAAGACACGGTGATTGAGAAACAACGCTGACCCCGCCCGACACGGCACAACGACCTCCTCCGGATGTGACTCGTAGCGGCTGTACGGATTCGCCTGAGCGTGCAGACTCAGATGGGACCGGGGCACCACACGGAAGGGCGAAACGTCGAGAGTGAGATCGTCGAGATAGTAGAGGACGCGGATCGTCGCAGGACACGAACCATTCAGGCCGAAGATCTTCGATCCATAGGGCTGGCCATCCGTGTGCAGGCTGATCCCGGGCGTACCAGGTTCAGAACGGTCGTAGCCGTAACTCAGAAACAGGATCTGATCTCCAAAGACGGCGCGCAGCAGTTCGAGGGTAGGCTCGTGAGCGATCAGGTCCGTCGCAGGACCCCCTTCCCACTGAACATCTCTGCGACCACGTTGGTGAGGGCTGTAGTCGCGCGGGACCGTCTCCCATGTCGCGGCCTGTGTCTTCAGGCGTGCCAGATGGTCTTCATCCAGCAGATCCGGGACGATCAGATACCCTTCCAACTCGATCTGCCGGATTCGATCTCCCAGGCTCAGCGCCGCCCAGTCCCGATCGTCGATTTGGATGTCATTCGTCTGTTTCTCCATCACAGAACCTCCACCTCGATATCATCAAACCAACTGCTTCCCACACCATCCTGTCGCAGAGAGATCTCGACAGCACTTGCCTCTGGGGGTGGGGGACCGGTGATCTCCAGTCGCAGTTGAGTCCAATCCGCATCGCCGCGGACATAGTCCGTCACACGGATGGGATACCGCTCGGGTACATTGAAGATAATCCAGCGAAGCCCCAGGCACGCGCCGCGGCCGACGAGATCTCTGGTCTTGACCCAGACACTGACGCGCAGTCCCGTCGATTGACGCCATCGCTGGGTGAAGGCTCCCTCGCCCTCCCTGTCCATCGACCACAGACTGACACCCGGTCGTTCTCGTTCGATCTTCAGGCTGTGGTCGTCACTACGACCCGTATCATGGCACCAGTCTGCCCCTTCTCCCTGGGGGAGCCATGGCCAGGGGCCAGGATCTCCCGCGGATTCGTTTAGTTTCTGCCCCCGAGAGAAACTCGACAGTCTCTCGTAGGCGGGCAGTTCCTCGAATCCACCAAACTCGACCGCCGGGGGACGGGGCGCTGTCTGTCGCATCTTCTGCACGACGGGTGGCGGGCAGAGGCGCACCCGAAAGCGCTCGCTGATGTCGCTGTAGAGCTCATCACGCGAGTACTGACCGGCCAGATGGATGTCGTAGCCCCAGTTGCACACGCCCACCCGCGTGCGCGCCGCCGAAGCGCCGACAAACTGAAAAGCGGGACTCGGCACCGTGTCGGTGGCATCGGCCAGCACGAAATACGAATCGGCGGCGAACTGCTCGGGCCTGGTGATCCCGGTGGCCAGGTGATTGAGGGGCATCTGCCACGCCGACCCGTCAGTCGATTGGGCCAGGAGGCGATCATACCCCCGTCCACTCCACGCGCCATCGAACTCAATCGTCGGTGCGGGGATATCGGTGAACCAGGGGTCACTGTACTCGAAGGAATGGCTCTCTACTCCGGGAAGATCAAATGTCTCCGGCGCATGGAGCTCCAAGTGGCAGGCAAATTCGTACACATAGCTGCCATCTTCCTCATCATACGTGATGTCGATGATCCGGCGTGATGTGGCGACCCCCCCGGGGTCGGCGGTGATGACGGTGAGTCTCAGGTGACCTGAGCCTCGGCCCTCGACACTTACATCGACCACATCGGAGGTGATGATGTCCCGTCCCAGAACCCAGTACAGATGAACACCATCCACGAGTGGTTTCTGGTGTGGGGCCAGCGAGAGGGATCGCAGTAGAATTGGGCGGGGGTTCTTGTTGAAGTACCGCAGATTCTGTTCCGGTTGCTCTACCTCCACATGTTGTAGTTCGGCGATGGGCTGGTCACCATCATGGATCCATTCCGGGCCGGCGGTGACACCACCGCGGGTCTTGAGATCAAAACTGGGACTATGCGTCATTTTTTGATGGACCACCGTCGTGTTACGCGTCCCACATGCGTGGCATGCGGAAGGCCTTGCCATTCTTGAAGAAACTGCCCATCTCGTGGGCGGCGATCATTTCGTCACACATCTTGCGGATATCATCGATCGACAGTTCCGCGGAGGTGTGCGGGTCGAGCATGGCTGCCTGATACACGGCATCTCTGTTGCGTTGGAATACAGCATCCAGCGTGACCAACTGCGTACTGATGTTGGTTCGATTCAGACCCGCACACTGCTCTGGAAGGTCACCGACGAAGGTGCCCTGAACACCATTTCGATCGACGAGGTAGGCGATCTCGACGACGCAGTTGTGGGGCAGGTTGGTAATGTAATTGCCATCGTTGAGGATGTTTCCGCCGATCCGATAGGGGATGTCGGTCTCCATGGCCTCCATGATGTAGGAACCATACTCGTGAGTACGGGTATGGCTCAGTTTCGCATTCCGTGTCAGTTCCTTGCTCTGCGTCTTCCAGCGTTCGATCTGCCGAATACAGCGCCGTGGGTATTCATCCAGCGGAATATTGAACTCCTCGATCAGTTCAGGATAGTTGGATTTGATCCAATAGGGCATGTATTCGGAACTGTGTTCGGAGGACTCGGTGATGTAGTAACCGAAGTGGCGCATCAACTCCAGGCGCACCATGTCGCGGGGCTTGTCAGCCCCCTTCTTGCGGGCCTCGCGCACGATCCGAGCGGCACGACGCCTGATCTCCGGATAGAGGTCCTTTTCGCCATCGGTGATCTCCAGCAGCCATGCCTGATGATTGATGCCGGCGATCTTCCACTGCAGGTCCCTGGCGGGGGGCATGCCGACGTATTCGAGCAAGCGAGGTGCGCAGACCTGAACCGAATGACACAACCCGACGCCCAGGATGCCGGTTCCACGCAGGAGCGCACCGGTGACGGCGCACATGGGATTGGTACAGTTGAGGAACCACGCATCCGGACAGACCTGCTCCATATCCTGACCGAAGGCCATCACGCGGGTGCCGTTCGCAGCGTGCGGAATAGACCACCGATGCCGATCGTATCGGCAATGGTCTGGCGCAGGCCGTATTTCTTCGGGATCTCGAAATCGATGACCGTCGACGGCTCATAACCACCGACCTGGATCGCATTGACCACGTAGGTGGCGTCTTTCAGCGCCGCCTTGCGCTGGGGTTTTCCAAGATGGGCCGTGATTTTCGCCCGGCCCTTGTTCGTATTCCGATTCAGCGTCTGAAGCATCTTCTTGGATTGGCGGAGGCGTTTCCCCTCGATGTCATACAGCGCGATGTGGGCATCGTGAAGAGCGGGGCTGAGCATGGTGTCGCCGAGGATATTCTTGGCAAACACCGAAGAGCCCGCGCCCATGAAGGTGATCTTCGACATGGCTTACGACTTCCTCTGCAGTTGATGTCTCAACACGGGTGTCTCAAAGGTCGATAGCGATCTCGCGACCTTCGGAGGCCGAATCGATGGAGCCGAAGACCATGGCCAGACTCTTGATGTTGTCATGGGCGACCGTCTCGGGTTCACCACCATGACGGACACGATCGATGAATTCTCGCATCAGCCCTGTGTGATGACCGATACGATCGTCCGGGGCGCTGTCGGGAATGGTGAGGGGAGACATTTCGGATCGAAAATCGCCGGACTGGCTCACGCTTTCTCCGTGGATCCCCTCACCCCCATCCCACAGGACCGAGCCGCGTTCGCCCACGATCCGCCAGTCGCTTTCCCAGGTGGTATTCATCCCTTCTGCACACCAACTTCCTCGATAGGTGAAGACAATGCCGTCGGTCATTTCAAAGACAGCCACGGCGTTGGCTCCATGGGCGAACCATGACCCGGACGAATTCCACTCCCGGCAATACACGCGAACCGGATCGGCACCACTGATCAGCCGCGCTGCGTCGAAGGTATGAATGGCCATGTCGAGCAGCAGTACGTGATCCATCTGGGCGCGAAATCCACCAAAGTGAGCCCCCAGATAGAAGTCGGCATCGACGCTGGTCAAAGGGCCGATGGCGTCACTGTCGAGCAATCGCCGCAGTCGCCGAATGTTGGGATCATACCTGCGATTCTGAATGACTGCGTAGATCCGGTTCGCCTTGCGGGCTGCCTCCAGCGAGGCTCTGGCGTTGGCCATGGAGTCGGCCAATGGCTTTTCCCCCAATACGTGACACCCGTGCTCCAAGGCGGTCGTCGTCACGTGGGTGTGCGCCTCGGGCACGGTACAGTCAAACACGACATCCGGCCTCAACTCTTCGAGGAGGCGAACCATGTCCGTGCCGGTCTGGGCCTGGCTGAGTTCGTATTCATCGCGCCGGGCGAGGGCTCGATCGGCATCGAGATCGACGAGGCCTACGATCTCGACATCATCCAACGTGGCCGCCGCGCCCAACCAGGCGCCACTCATCCCACCGCATCCCACCAACAGGGCACGGACCGAACTGTCACTCATCGGGGTTTCTTTCTGGTTCGAGCTGTATCATCGCTCACGTCAGGGAGCGGTTCCCGTCAAGCCGATACATCTTCGGCGACGTCTTCGGATCGTCGTCCACCAAAACGCACGATGAGGATGATACAGATGGCTCCCAGGATCAACCCGACCCCACCCGGATACAGGGCCGCCGTCCCAAGGTAGCCGACGGTGGCCGCTACGATCATCGTCATGACCGCGTAGGGCATCTGTGTCTTCACATGGTCGAGATGGTCACAGCCGGCAGCCACCGACGACAGGACAGTGGTGTCACTGATGGGGGAGCAGTGGTCACCGAAGATGCTGCCGTCGAGAACGGCGGCGGCCGTCATCACCGTCAGCGGCAGGCCACCCAGTTCGTGGGCGAGGGGGACAGTCGTGGGCAACAGGATCGCCATCGTCGTCCACGATGTGCCGATCGAGAAGGCCACCACCGCCGCCAGCAGGAACACGAGAAGAGGCACCGTCGCAGGCGGAAGTGACGTTCCCAGCAAGGCCACGAGATAGTCGGAGGTCCCCACGGCACTGCAGGCCTCCTTGATTGCCCAGGCGAGCACGAGGATCACGAGGGCGCGATGGAATCCGGTCACGCCGCCGAGCCAGGTCGAGGCAGCCAGGCGTGGCGAGATCGGCCGATGGCCCTGTTCGGTACGGCGGGTGACGGCGATGAGCATGGCCACCACGGTACCGAGAACGGCCGACAGGAACATGACTTTGGCCCCGTCGGCGTTCGAGAAGACGGTGCTCCAGTACAACTGACTCAGCGCAGATACCTGCTGTCGAGCTTCGACGACGGCAGGCACCGACCAGGCATCGGCCTGCATGCCGACGACGACACCCACGATGACCAGACCTACTGGAATCGCTGCCCACACCCAGTTTGGGGTGAGCCCGGCGGGCATCTCAAGTCCGTCGGTTTCGTGTCCGTCCATGGCTTTGGCCCCCGGACGAAGGACCTGCCCGTGAACCAGAGCGCGATTCTCGGCGTGCAGCATGGGGCCGAAATCGCGACGCCACCAGACATTGGCAGCCACAAAGACAAGGGCAAACCAGCAATAGAAGCGGACGCTGAGGGCGCGAAAGAACAACTCGTATCCGGAGACGCCCGTGGACAAGTTGTCCATGGCATCCTGAAAGAGCCCGACTTCATAACCGATCCAGGTAGAGATCAGGGCGACACCGGCGACAGGAGCCGCTGTGGAGTCGACGATGTAGGCCAGCTTCTCGCGAGGCACGCGGAATCGATCGGCGACGGGGCGCATCGTCGTGCCGACGACGATCGTATTCGAGTAGTCGTCGAAGAACACGGCCAGTCCCAACAAGAACGTCGCTCGCCGTGCCGTGGCGGTCCCGTCAGCGCGTCGTGCGAGAGCCTCGGCAATGCCTCGTGTCCCACCCGCAAGAGACACGACCCGTACCATGCCGATGAGACCTGCCGTGAAGGCGAGGATGTAGAGTTGGAAGGAATCGCTCAGCGGCTGCCAGACGAAATCGACCGCCGAGGTTCGCAGCACCCAGGCCACGGCAGAGAGCGGGCCCATGTCGGGGGGCAGAACCAGGATGGCCGCACCGACGAGGGCCGTGCAGAGCCCCAGCACGAGCCATCCTGTGACGATGGCGACGGCGATGGCGACCAGAGGGGGTAGGAGGCTCAGCCCCCCGTGTGGGGTGCCTTCAGCGGGCAACAGCCAGCCCACTACGAGAGCACCGGCGATGGCGGCAGCATAACGCAGCGTCAGACCCCGCACGATTCGCTCCACGTCACTCGGTGTCGGCGAGGGCCTTGATTTCGTCCCGAGGGGCCGTCGACATCTCCAGTTTGAAAGCCAACAGATACATCATCAATACCCCTGCGAGCCACCAACAGAATTGCCATATCCACAGGGTTGGAATCCCCATCGACCACTGAGCCGGGTCGGTTTCATTGCCCAATACGGCGAAAGGACCAATGGCACCCAGGAACCAGATGATGGTGAAGATCCAGATGGGGATCTTCCAGGTACGACGTTCCGGTGGCAGCGCGGTGTGCTCTTTCAGGAAATTGTGGAAACCGTCCCGGTGTTGTTGCTGATCTGCCTGCGTCGGCTGAGTGAAGGCACTGACCAGAACACACGTTCCAAGGTTGAAGAGAATTCCCCATCCGGCGGAGTGAATCGTGAGGGGGTATCGGCCGATTCCGATCAAAGCACCCAACTCGGTGACGTAGGTGAAGGTCACGGCCAGGACACCGGCGATCAGACCGGCCACAACACCTCGCGGCGTGAACCACCGGATGTAGCAGATGCCCAGCAGGGCGGGCCACATCTGGAATCCATAGGACACGGCAGCTCCGCCCAGCAACACCAGTAGATCGCCTGAGGCCAAGCCGACGAGCAGAGCCATCGATACCACCACGAAGACGGTGACGCGGCCCACCAATACCTGGGCTCCGTGGGAGGCTTCCCTGTTGAAGAAGTGGCGATACAAGTCGCGCGTTACGATCCCAGAGGCAGTGGACATGTAGGCAGCGCCTGTGGACTGCATCGCAGCCAGGGCGCAGACACACAACAGGCCCACAAGCCAGGGGGCCTTGTCTGCCAGGGTGCTGATCAGATAGGGCACCAGATAGTCGGAGGAGGGAACACCCAGTGCCTCGCCGCCCGGAATGAGGCCCCGATCGAGCATCGTTCCACCCAGGCCCTGAACGGCGGTGAAGGTGAACAGGATGCCACCGATAATGAGGGACGAGGCCACGACCTGTTGCAGCGGAAAGGGACGTGGATCCTTGTTGGCAAAGGCCCACATGCTGAAGGCGGGGGCCGATTGAATCCCCATCAGAGCAAACATGTAGGTGAGAATCATCAGCCCCGTCCACGGACCACCGGCGGCATCGAGGAACATCGTGCCGTGGCGCTCAAGGAAGGAGGCGGACTCGGGGCGTGTCGGGATGGCCACCATATCAGGCGCCTGCTGTGCCAGGCCCGCCAGACCCGTCTTAAACGGTGACCAGCCGCCGACCAGGTCGAGAGCCACAATACCGAGGGCGATGATGCCGAGGGCGAGTAGAATACACTGGGCGCAGTCGACGTAGGCGACCGATCGCAGGCCGCCCGAGGCGACATAGATGAAGACGACGACCGACAGCAGGATCGCCCCGCCTTCGATCGAGCCCAGGAAGCTCTGCTGTAGGATGGTGCCTTCCACGAGCCGGCTGAACAGGATGCCGGACGCACGCAACTGAATGCCTAGATAGGGGACAGAAAAGATCATCGCCACCACCACCGTCAGGATGCGCATGGCATCGGTGCGGTAATAGTCGGCAAACATTTCGCCAGGCGTGATATAGCCGTAGCGCTTGCCGAGTAGCCACTGTCGCTTCAGAAACATGACGCCCGTGAAGGGAATCGTGATCGCATAGAAGGAGGCGAATGCGTAGGGAAGGCCCACATTGTAGATCGACCCCGGATGGCCGACGAAGGTCCAGCCCGAGAAGGAGGTCGCCGTCGCCGCCAGGACGAAGACCCAGATGCCGATGCTGCGACCGGCGAGGAAGTAGTCACTGGCCGTCCGTGCCTGCCTGGCGCCTTTTACGCCCCAGAAAATGCAGTAGGACCAGTAGCCGATCGTGAACACGACCAGCCAGATCAGCTTCTCCATGAAGCGATACTCCCTCGTGGATGGTGAGCGCGAGGGGCTTAGAAGCCGCCGCGCATTTTCTCGGTGTCAGCGACCCGCTGAATCGCGATGGTGAAGGCTGCCGTGCGCATCGGGACACTCTGTTGTTTCATCACATCCGTCACGTCTCGATACGCTTTCACCATGATACGCTCAAGTTGCTGATTGACGTCGTCTTCTTCCCATGTCATGGCCTGGATATTCTGTACCCACTCGAAATAGGAAACAGTCACACCACCGGCATTGGCAAAGATGTCGGGAACTACGATGACCCCGCGATCGTTCAGAATCGCATCGCCGATGGTCGTGATCGGCGAGTTGGCCGCTTCCACGACCATCTTTGCCCGGACATCGTTGGCGTTCTCCTGGGTGATGACACCGCCGAGTGCGGCGGGAATGAGGATGTCGCAATCCAGGGTGATCAGTTCCTCATTGGACAACGCTTCACCCTGACCAAATCCCTCGATCGTCCGATGCTCGTAGGTGTGGTCAAACAACTCGGTCACCGGGAGGCCATCGCCGGCGAACAAGCCCCCGCTCGCATCGCTGACAGCTACGATCTGAGCGCCCATCTCATGCAGGAATTTTCCTGTGTACGAGCCCACATTGCCAAAGCCCTGAATGGCCACGCGAGCCCCCTTCAGGTCGATGTCGAAATCGCGTGCTGCCTCGCGGGTGGCAATACTCACACCCTTACCGGTAGCCGCCTCGCGCCCGGGTGACCCGCCCAGGCCGAGAGGTTTTCCTGTGACGATTCCGGGGGTATAGCCGTAACGCTGGCTGTACTGGTCCATGATCCAGGCCATCACCTGCGCATTCGTGTTGACATCTGGTGCCGGAATATCACGGTGGAGACCCCATGCCAGGCCCATGCGTGAGGTGAAGCGACGCGTAAGCACTTCCAGTTCACGTTGCGACATCTGCCATGGGTCACAGGTGATGCCACCCTTGGCGCCACCGAAGGGAACGTTCACCAGCGCCGTCTTCCAGGTCATGAGCGAGGCGAGAGAACGGACCTCGTCGAAATCGACCTCTGGATGGAAACGGAGGCCCCCCTTCATCGGCCCGCGTGCCCCATTGTGCTGCACACGATAGCCGAGAAAGACCTCGATATGCCCGTCATCCATACGCACCGGCAGCTCGACCTTTACCTCGCGAAAAGGAGTCTTCAGGATCTTGCGGATGTCCGCGTCGAGTTCGATGACATCCGCCGCTTTGTCGAAGAGGCGGTTCGTGTTTTCGTAGTTATTGAGCTTTTCGGCCACAGTGTCTCCTTATGGACTCATCAGCATACCCCGCCATCGCCGAAACCAGTCGGAGTGCCTTAGCCCGTGCGAGCCGCCAGTCCGGCGTTACCGGAGAGCGGCAGTGTTGCTTGTGAAGGGGATCTCTTTCGATTTCCAGAACACCCAAGATACGACCCAATCGCCGCCTTGCTTGTGCAGCAGCCAGTAGTTCAGTCGCTCCTGCTCATACACGGCGTCGCCAGCGAGAGGGGCGGCACGGACCTGATCTCGTGACACGGCAACCGCCTCGCGCCCATCTGCGCCTGTGCTGACATGAATAACCTCACGCGTGATCGTGTAGTCGACCCGTTCGAGTCGTTTGTCGAGCCATTCACCATACTCGTCGCGATCGGCGAACATGATGAGCCAATTTGCGGGGTTCGATGAAAACTTCGATTCCACGGCGACAAACGCTTCGTCAGCGGCACCTGTGATACCGCTGGCGCTGCCATCGGACCACGCCCCGGCCTCGTCCATCAGGAGCTCGACGACCTGCTGAGCCTCCTGGTTTGGAATCCCATTCGGTCTCGCCCCTGCCGTCAAATCTCCGTAGTCGGCCACGATTCCGGTCACCAACCACTCTTCATCGAGCTTGGCCAGTGTCCACAGGCGGCGTTCGAAATACTCGACGCGTTCAGAGGACGCGCGATTGACGACGAACCCTGAGTCTATGGTCGTGGCGAAGGCTTTGTCCTTCCACACGCTGATAACCACCACGGTCCGCTGGATCTCGTAGCGATGGGATTCTACTTCAGACGCCAATTGCCGAGCGTAGACATCACGGTCGTCGAAGACCGGATCCCACCCGCTGGCGCTGGCGCTGGCATGGCCGTCATACACGACGAATCTGTCCTCGTCGTAGGCCTCGACCATCAATTCCACATTGGCTCGTCGACGACCACCCAGGTCCTTGTCGATGGCGGCTCTGATCAAGATGGTCTCGGCCGTCTCCGCTGGTACAGGTTCGACAGCTAACAACATCATGGCCAATGCAGCGAACAGCGAGGCGTGCCCGATCACACGTCGATAAATCATCAGCCAGCTCCAAGCTTCTCAAGGGCCCACTGCGCGTAGTAGGCGACAGTTTTATCCTCGTCGTCGAGCAAACTCTGCAGTGCCTCCCGACTCTGGTGGGTGCCGATCCGTCCCAGCGAAATCACGGCACTCCAGCGGACCTGGGCGTCGTCATCGGTGGTCGCTTCCAACAGTGAGGGAACCGCCTCCTCGATCTGAGCCCGACCGAGTATCTGTGCCGCTGCAGATCGGAGTCGGGCGTCGGGTGCTCCGAGACTGGCAAGGAGTCGTTCAGAGACGCCGCCCGAAAGGCGCTCTACGTCGATGAGCGAGCGCACGGCATTCAGGCGCTGAATCTGATCCTCATCATCCAGTGACTCAAAGAGAAACTCGATCCCCCGCTCATCCCGCAGGCGCGCCATGGACGTGGCCGCCGCATATCGCACGAGATTGCTCGCATCGCCCAGCAACAGCGCCAATTGGGGGATGGCCTCCGGATCGCCAATGTCGCCCAACGCCTGGGCGGATTCGCGGCGCAGATCCGGGTCGTCGTCGGCGAGCTGGCTCTCCAACTGCAAGCGAACCACCTGGAGGGCCTTGTCGAGTTGCTCGCGTCGTTCAGGTGCCCCATCGCGCATACGCACCAGAAGGGGCACGCCGAAATAGTTGGCGTTCTCCAATTCGGCGATCGCGATCTGCGCGGTCTGGTCATCCGGGCCGCTTACAGCGGCCCGAATCGTGTCGATCCCCGTGCCCTCGCCCAGTTTGAGCAAGGCCACCGCAGCCAACAGTCGAATCGTCGAATTCAGCGAGTCGGCCAGTTGTTTCGTGACATTGGTGACGGCAACCTGCGTGAACCCGAGTTTTCCTACGGCTCGCAACGCGGCACTTCGCTCGGGGAAGGTGTAGGCCACCGTGATTCGATCGTCCATACTGGCAGAGGCTGCGCGATGACGGATCCGACCCAGCACAATGGCGGCACCGGTTCGTGTCTTTTCTCTCTCAGCACGGAACTCTCTGTATTTCACGCCTCGATACTGGCCCGGATCGAGAAGCGCCACCAATTGGCGAGCTCCGGGTCGTCCGAGCCTCGTCAACTCATCAACGCCGGATCTCCACTCGGGAGACTCGAGTTCATTGGCGGCCAGGACCTCAATCTGATCCTGAACCTGCTCCTCTGTGGTTGAGCAGCCCTGAAACAGGATGGTCAGCAGCAGGAGCGCCGGCAGGCGGACGATCCTCAACCCCGGGCGCGGACAGCGACCCATTTGTTTGTTCCCCTCGGGAGTTTCGGCGCCATGGTGACGAGGACGCTCATCACGACGGCGTAAGTCATCGATTCTATTAAGACCTACAGGCCTCTTTTCACGGCGGGTTAATCTATAGCCGAATGCCAGGCACGAGCAACCGCGCGGCGGGGCGAACAACGGCAGGTGGTGAAGATCCGGGCGCGCCCCTTCCGATGAGCCGACGCGAAGGACCGAGATCCTCCGTATCATTGCGCAACGGCAGGCGAATCACGACGAAAGTGCAGGATCTGTGCCTCGATCTCGTGACGCTGGATCTGACTTCGACAGCAAGGGAGGAGCCGAAACACGTGCATTGGTTTGACTACGCCGCATTGGGCCTGTTGGCCCTGTTTGCCTTGCGAGGTTTCAGTCGCGGACTCATTCTGCAGTGGTCGGCCCTGGCCGCCGTCGTCACCGGCCTGCTCGGAGGTCTCTATCTCCACAGTGTTTCCATGGCCCTGCTGCCTGATCTTGGCAATTCAGTGGTGCAGTTCGTCGCCGGTTTCACCCTCGTCTTTGTCGGCATTGCCATCAGCGTAAATCTGTTGGCGCGTGTGCTGAAAACCGCTGTGGACGCGTTGTTTCTCGGTACCGTCGACCGATTGCTGGGAATGGCCCTTGGGCTGATGATGGCATCGATGATGATCATCGTCGTGGTGCTTCTGATCAGCCGATTCTTGCCCGATGGTGTGGAGTGGCTCGAAGCGACTCAGGCTGCGGGCATGGTCTATGTCGCCGTCGATCAGCTTCTCCCACTGTTGCCCGATCATTTCGACGAGTTCTATCGCGACTATGCCACGTCCTGGTCAGGACCTGACGAGTTGGCCCCTCTGGGGCGCGACCTGATGGAGCGTTACGAAGGGCTCGTCGAGCAGGGGCGACAGGCCCTGGAAGAGGTGCGCGCCCTCGAACGAACCGTCGAGGACGCGGAGATTCCCTAAGAGAGTCCTTGCCCCATCAACCGGGATTCGCACCGCTGACAAATGCGACACTCGTCGTCCAATCTACCTCGGCGTGGATTAGATGCTCCTCGAAGAAGTGGCGAACCGTCTTTAGTTCTGCTGCATCGAGATAACGGCGCAGGTAGCTGGCGAAGGTGCGGTGCATCTCACCGCCGGGATTGAACCACTGTCCCAAGTGCGCATGACTCAGTCGCCGGCGACCCTGATACGCGTGCACGGCGACCTCCACCTCGCCGAGTCCCGCCTCCTCCCACAAGCGCCGCAGATCATCCGCTGTCCATGTCACTCGTGGATTGTCTCCATCGGAGTAGATGGATTCCTCGGCCTGAAGAACTCGCTGCGCGAGGTCCGGCTGATCGAGAAGATCGAGGTTGACCAGGTCACACAGTCGCTGTGACAGGTGCGGTACGGTCTCTGCCTGTCGCAATCGGGCTCCCGGTGCCATCGTCTGCACCACAGTGCGAACGGCTGAGTCCCGTTCGTGCAGATCGGTGAGCGCATTGCGGCCGATGACGACGTCAAACCGAACGTCCTCTTCCTCTCGTAGTCGCAGCAGGTCACCCAATTGGGGCAGGGGCCCTTCCAGCACCACAGGTCGATCCAATTCGGACAATCGCTGCGCTGACATCTCACGAATGGCGACGGCACTCGTCTTGTCACGGCAACGTGACCACACGCCGCCTTCCGGCACACGTCGAAGCGCTTCCCACGTCAAAAGCCCCGATCCTGCGTCCAGATCGAGGATTCGATAGTGGCGAGCCACAATCAAGTCTGCAAAGAGACGCTGCCGGACATCTGCCAGCAGCGCACTGACCTCTCCAGCGGCTCGGATCAGCCACTGATCACGAGCGTCGTTGTCGGGAGACGTCGTCAGAATCTGCCCATCGTCTCCATCCACCACCGCCGCCAGCTGCAGTTCGCGACGTCGACGCACCTCGTCTCCGAGAGCCCGTTCACGGCCCTGATCAGACGGTTCGTAAAAGACCCGACCATGCATGGCCGAAGGCAGATACTGCTGGGCGACCCAGTGATCGCGAAAGGCGTGTGGATACAGGTAGTTGGCACCATGCCCCAGTCCTTCACTATCGCGACTGGCATCCTTCAGGTGATCCGGCACCTGGTGGTCGTGCTCTTGTTCAATCGCCGCCAGAGCGTCGAAGAAGGCGAACACGGAGTTGCTCTTGGGGGCTGTGGCCAGATACAACGCCGCCTGAGCCAGGTGGAACCGTCCCTCCGGAAGCCCGACACGGTCGAAGGCCTCCGCCGCCGTGTTGACCACATCGAGGGCGTGGGGATCGGCCAGCCCCACATCTTCACTGGCAAAGATCAGCATGCGACGAAAGAGGAATCGGGGATCCTCACCGGCGTAGACCATCCGCGCGAGCCAATAGGCCGTGGCATCGGGGTCAGAGCCCCGCATGGACTTGATGAAGGCGGAGATCGTGTCGAAGTGATAGTCGCCCTCCTTGTCGTAGAGGACGGCCCGCCGTTGGATCGACTCCTCGGCGACGGTGAGGTCGATGCGCACGACCCCTCGTTCGTCGGCAGGGGTGGTCTCCGCGGCAAGTTCGAGGGCATTGAGGACACCACGCGCATCTCCATTGGCAACATTGACCAGATGCTCGCGCGCATCGTCGTCGATCTGGACACGTTGCTCAGCGTAGCCCCGAGGGTCGGTGAGGGCTTGATCGATGATGCGTCGCAGGTCATCCTCCACCAGCGATCGAAGCTGGAAAATGCGGCTTCGAGACACGAGCGGGCGGTTGACGGCGAAGTACGGATTCTCCGTCGTCGCGCCGATCAGGATGACGGTGCCATTCTCCACCCAAGGGAGCAGGGCATCCTGCTGGGCCTTGTTGAATCGATGCACCTCATCGATGAACAGGATCGTCCGGTGGCCGTGAAGATCGCGCCGTTCCTTGGCCTCGGTAATCGCCTTGCGGATGTCGGCGACACCGGCGAGCACGGCATTGATGGTGATGAAGTGCGATCGTGTCGTGTTGGCGATGACGAGGGCGAGGGTTGTTTTTCCCGTTCCCGGTGGGCCATAGAACAACAGAGATGAGATCTGGTCGGCCTGGATCGCTCGTCGCAGCAACCGACCGTGTCCCAGGATGTGATCCTGGCCGACGAACTCGTCCAATGTGCGCGGGCGCAGGCGCGCCGCCAGGGGCTGGTCGCGCTCGTTGGCCGCTCGACGGCCTGACTCGAACAGGTCGAGAGAACCGGCGACGCTCTTGGGATTCAGTTCCGACATGGGGAGGTTCGTCGACCGCGCCTTGGGGAGGAGGCAAAGCCGTCGTGGCTCGCACGTGGTGACACTCGACGGGAAAGATCGAGGCGCGTAACATAACCGGCTACCTCTCTATCGACCAGATCCCAGGGCAGATCGCCGGTGATCGCCTTCGGTATCCCTCACCCAAGCAAGACGCAAGAATCTCCATGGCTGACCCTGATCTTCTCGACGACGAGACCGTGCTGATCGAGCGGATGACACGGCCATCCGACCTTGTGCGTGAAGCGATGGAGGCGCTCGAAGGGGATGTGCTCATTCTCGGGGTTGGCGGGAAGATGGGGCCAACTCTCGCCGAACTGCTGGTGCGTGGCGGGGCGACGGCGAATTCGCGACGTGTGATGGGTGTCGCCCGATTTTCGGACCCCTCGGTGGCCGACCATCTGCGAGAGATCGGCGTCGAACCGGTCAAGGCAGATCTACTTGATGACCAGGCACTGGCCAATCTGCCCGACGCGCCCCACGTCTTTTTCCTGGCAGGGTTCAAGTTTGGCTCCACGGGGAATCCATCCATGACGTGGGCGATGAATTCACTTCTTCCCGCGAAAGTGGTCGAGCGATACCGTCAGTCGCAGGTGATCTACGTGAGTTCGGGGAATGTGTATGCGTACTCCGACATCAACGGTCCAGGTGCCGATGAAGCGGGGGCCCTCGAACCGGTCGGTGAATATGCCCAGTCACGGCTGGGCGGTGAACGCCTGGCTGAATACGCCGCTCTCAAGCATGACGCCCGGCTCTACATCTCCAGACTCTTTTACGCCACCGAACTGCGCTATGGAATCCTCCACGATGTCGCGTGGAGGGTCTTGCAGGAAGAACCGATCGATCTGTCCATGGGACATGTGAACCAGATCTGGCAAGGAGACGCCAACGCCTATCTCGCGCGTTCATTCCCACTGTGCAGCAGCCCGCCGGGAGTCTACAACATGACCGGCATCGATACCTTGTCCATCCGCCAGTTGGCGATTCGATTCGGCGACCTGCTCCAGCGCGATCCTCAGTTCGTGGGCCAGGAGCGTTCGACGGCCCTGCTGGGAGACACCTCTGCACTCGTGGAAAAACTCGGGCCACCGGAGACCTCCGTCGACGACGTCATCGAATGGATGGCCCATTGGGTCCAGATCGGTGGGATGAGTCACGGCAAACCGACGAAATACGATTCCCGTACAGGTGAGTTTTAGGCCGACACAAGATGAGGGCATGTCGTGAAGATCACTGATCTGCGGATCCACGAGGTCGATGCGAGCCACCGAGGCAACTGGTTCTTTGTCGTGATCGACACCGACGTCGGGATTCAAGGAGTCGGTGAGGCCAGCCAGAGTGGCAACGACGAACTGGTCATGGCCTGCCTACGGCAGTTGGGGGAGCGGATCGAAGGGAACGATCCAACCCAGCCCGAGGTGATCTGGGAGCAGATGGTGGGAGCCAGTGCCATCTTCTCCGGCAAATCCGGGAGAGTCGGCGCAACAGCGGTCAGTGCCATCGATCAGGCGTTGTGGGATATCGCGGGCAAAGCGGCCGGCCTTCCAGCATGGCGATTGCTTGGCGGCCGTCGTCGTGATCGAGTCCGCTGCTACGCAAATCTGAATCGTGGAACCACCGATCGCAGTCCTGAGGGTTTCGCACAGGCTGCAGTGGCTGCCGTAGAGGCAGGATTTCGAGCCGTGAAGGCGACCCCCTTCGATGAGGTCAGAGCTTCTCACCAAGATCGCGATGGCCTTTGGCAGGACGTAGAGAGGGGCCTCGCCCGATTAAGGGCTACGCGCGAGGCGATCGGCGGTGAGATCGATCTGCTCGTCGACTGCCACTGTCGTTTCGATCTGCCTCTTGCCATGCGGGTAGCCGAAGCCGTCAGACCTCTCGACCTGTTCTGGTTTGAGGAAGCCGTTCCACGCGACCAGATCGATGCCAATGCGCACATCACCGCCCACTCCGGTCAGACCACGGCAGGGGGCGAGTCGTTCTTCGGCCGTGCCGAATTCGAGCGATATGTGACGACGGGTGCCGTCCATATCCTGATGCCGGACGTCAAACATGCCGGCGGCATCACCGAGTGCCGGCGCATCGCCCATCAGGCACAGATCCACCAGGTTTCCGTAGCGCCTCACAGCCCTGCAGGCCCGGTGTCGACGATGGCGGGTGTTCAGGTGGCTGCGACGATCTCCAATTTCCTGGTTCTCGAATGGGCCTTCGGCGAAGTGCCGTGGCGCGCTGAACTACTTCAACCGGCCGAGATCGTCGAGGACGGATTCATCGAGGTGCCCGATGGCCCGGGGCTCGGTTTCGAACTCGACACCGACGTGGTCGCCGCTCATGCCCCTGGTGAGACCCCATCATGACCTCCGTCGATTGGATCGTGATCTGTGTCTATCTGCTGGCCACGATCGGCATGGGGATGTGGCTCAGTCGCAAGCAAGACGATCTCGAGGACTACTATCTCGGTGGACGTGGGATTCCCTGGTGGGCGGCGCTGCTGTCGATGGTGGCCACCGAGGCCAGCGCTGCGACGTTTCTGGGCGCACCCGAGCAGGGCCTGACCCGTGATCTGACGTACCTGCAGTTCTCGATCGGTACCGTCGCTGCTCGCTTCGTACTGGCTTCGGTCTTCATCGCCGCCTTCTATCGGCTGCGGGTGTTTACGGTCTACGGTTTCCTCACGACCAGGTTTGGTGTCCCCACGCAGGGAACGATGGCCGGTGTCTTTCTCTTGGGACGTCTCTTCGCCAGCGGTGCACGTCTCTTCATCGCCGCGATCGCGATCGAGGTCGCGACGGGCCTCGACATGCGAACCTCCATCATCCTGCTCGGTGTTGTGGCGGTTCTCTACACGATGGTGGGTGGCATCAAGGCTGTCGTCTGGACGGATGTCCTGCAAGCGATCGTCCTCGTGGGTGGTGGCATCATCGCCGCGATCCATCTGTTTGGCGCAACACCCCTCTCAGGTGGAGAGATCTGGTCCTTTCTCGCCGATCGCGACAAGCTGCGTGTCCTGGACCTGGACTGGCGGACCGCCGACGGTGCCTTGGCCTTTCTCTACAATCCCTACCACATCCTGCCCGCTGTTGTGGGTGGTTTCTTCCTGACCATGGCGACCCATGGAACCGACCATGACATGGTGCAGCGGCTGCTGACGTGCAAAGACTCCGCCGACGGGCAGCGCTCGCTCTGGGTGAGTGGTTTTGTCAGTGTGCTGGTCACGTGTCTATTCCTCGCCGTGGGATTGCTCCTCTTCGTGTATCTGCAGCATCTGGCTCCTTCCCACTCGATGGCACTCAAGGCCGCCGATCTGGCCGCCCAAGGACGCAACGGGCACGTGTTCCTTCACTACATCGTCGATATCCTGCCGGTCGGTGTCGGAGGGCTCGTTCTGGCCGCGGTTTTCGCCGCCGCCATGTCCAGCCTGGACTCTGCCATGAGTGCCATGAGCGCCACCTTCGTCAGCGATTTCTACAGGCCCTTCTTTCGGCCCGACGAAGATCAACGTCACTACCTGCGAGCAGGGAGATGGGCGACCGGCGTCGTAGGGATCCTGCTCGTGGGCGTGGCCTTGCTCGTCGTCCACTACTACGAGGCAAATCCCGACACGGATCTGCTGTCGATCGCTCTGGGAATCATGACCTTCTTCTACGGCGCCTTGCTGGGCATCTTCCTGCTTGGATTCATGACCCGCGCACGAGGCAGCACGATGAGCAATGCCCTTGGCGCCACATTTAGTGTGGTTGTGGTGTTGCTGGTCCGCTATGGGAGCGATCTCGGCTGGCCCTGGTTCATCGTGATCGGGACACTCGTGGCGTTCGCCATCGGGTTGGCAGGGCGTACGGCCGCTTCGCTGGTGTCAACGCAGGTGGTTAGGGCCTCATGAGGCGATTTGCGCGTCAGCTGGCGTTGGTTGTGGCACTGGGACTCTTGCCCAGCGTCGGCTACGGGGTTTCCAACTTTGATCGACATCCGGTTCAGGCCCGGCTCGTTCTCGACGACGACGACATCGGCGCCGGCGACACGCTGACGGCAGCGATCGTGCTGACCATGGACGATCACTGGCATACATATTGGGAGTTCAGCGGAGACGCAGGACTTCCGACGAAGATCGAATGGGATCTTCCCGATGGGATGACGGCAGGTCCCATACAGTGGGCGGGGCCGACTCGGTACGTGGAAGCGGGCGATCTGACGGTCTTCGGTTACGCCGATGAAGTCTCGCTGTTGACGAGCCTGACCCTTGCCGACACAGCCGCCTTTGGAAGACCAACCTCGCCGGCAGAACTGACGGCACGCGTCTCTTGGCTCGTCTGCGCAGAGATCTGCATTCCCGGCGACACGACGCTAACCGTTGACCTGGCTGACCCAGCCTCGGGACTGATCGATCCAGGGATCATTGCGGAAGGTAGCACACACCTCAGTCTGCCGTGGACGACGGGGGAGGACCTCATCTCCTGGGAGCCGACGGTTCGAGCCACCAACTCGGGGCAACTCGATGTCACCGTGGAGTTGGCCAGTTCAGATACGATGGGGGGTATGCCCGATCTGTATCCCATCGAACCGGTGGGGACCTTTATCGAGGGCAATCGTCGTCGTCCGATCCCTGGCGGGGCCGAAGTTGGATTCAGCGTGGTACCCTATGCCGGAGAGGATCTGCCCGCGTCGGTGGAGATCGTCCTGGCTGCAAGGTCTGCCGACGACCAGATCCAGTATCGCCGCGCTGAATTCGACCTGACCCGTTCCCACGTTGACCTGTTCGCCACCGACTATGCCGCTGCGCAGACCGGCCGGAGTCTCTGGGTCTACCTGATCATGGCGCTGGTGGGCGGGCTCATTCTGAATCTGATGCCCTGTGTCCTGCCGGTGATCTCGCTGAAGGTGATGGCTCTGGTGTCTCAGACCGGCGAATCGCCGGCTCGAGTGCGCCAGTTGGGGCTCGCCTTCTGTGGCGGCGTTCTGGCCACGTTCCTGTTGCTGGCAGTGGTCGTGATCGCCATCAAATCAACGGGCGAACTGATCGGTTGGGGTTTTCAGTTTCAATCGCCGATCTTCATTATCAGTCTGGGGGCACTGGTGTTCGTTCTGGGTCTGAGTCTGTTCGGCGTCGTCACCTTTCGACTGCCCGGAGACACCGGACAACTCGGCGGACTCGCCGACCAGGAAGGACTGGTGGGGAGCTTCGCCAACGGGATCCTGGCCACCATCCTCGCCACACCCTGCACCGCACCTTTCCTTGGCACGGCCCTGGGTTTCGCTTTTTCCCAACCGGCCATGACCACGCTTCTCATTTTTACGGTCACTGGTATCGGCATGGCCCTGCCCTACGCCCTTCTCGCTTGGCACCCCGGATGGACACGGTTGCTCCCCAAGCCGGGCCCCTGGATGGAGAGGTTCAAGCAGGCCATGGGTTTCCTGCTCATGGCGACGACGGTCTGGCTGCTGTGGGTGCTCGGTCGCCAGCTCGGCATGGAAGCGGTCATCTGGACCACAGCCTTCTTCCTCTGTCTGGCCGTGGCAGCCACCCTTGTGGGGCAGTGGCTCGATCTGCGATCGACCCCTGTGCGCCGGCGGTTGGTGTGGGCCATCTCACTGGTCATCGTGGTCGGCGCGTATCTTTGGTTGATCCACCCTCTTGTGAGCGAACCCCTGCCCATCGGCGATCGGTCAGCGTCGGCGCAACAGGAAGATGGATGGCAGGATTTCGATCGCACCGAGGTGGAATCCCTGATCGGGGAGGGGCGTACGGTCTTTATCGATTTCACCGCAAATTGGTGCTGGACGTGCAAGGTGAACGAGCGGATCGTACTGGCCGACGAGCGCGTGATTACCGCTTTCCGTGAGGGCAACGTGGCCCTGATCAAGGCCGATTGGACGCACCGTCAGCCCGACATCACACAGATGCTCCACGCCTTCGGTCGCCCGGGCGTGCCACTGTATGTGATCTTCTCAGGGGGGCGCGCCGAAGATCCGATCGTTCTGCCCGAGGTGATTACAGCAGATCTCGTCATCGATGCGCTGGATCAGTCGGTGGGATCCTCCGATTGACGCAGTTCAGATCCATTCGAACAATTCAATTGGTTCTTCTACAGGAGAAAGTGGTTCCATGGGAATTCTAACGACGGTGGTGGGTAGCTATCCGGTCCCGGACTGGCTTGCCGCACTGCCTTCGGAACAAGCCCTGGCTGACGCCATGGCTGTCGTGATCAAGACGCAGGAGAACGCAGGAATCGACCTGGTCGCCGACGGAGAATTGGGTCGCTTCGACATCAATCACCCCGATACGAACGGGATGATCGAATACTTCGTGAAACCCCTGGGCAATGTTCGCTCCCAGATCACGCGTGGAGATCTGGATGCGTTCCGCCAGGACGAGGGCATGTCCTTCCGCGCCCGCCCCAGCGCCGTCGTCGATGGACCGCTAGAGGAGGGGAGTCTCGATCTACCCCATGACTTTTCACTGGCTCGATCACTGACGAAGGAACCCCTGAAGTTCACTCTGACGGGGCCTCACATGTTGTGCAAGACCTTGCTCGACAATCACTATGCCTCCCGAGAAACGCTCTGCACGGCGTTGGCTGACGTGCTGGCCGCCCAGGTCGCTCAAATCGATGCCGAAGTTGTTCAGGTGGATGAGGCCAATCTGCCCGGTAACCCGGATGAGTGGGAATGGGCCCTCGATGGGATCAATCGAATTCTGCGCCAAGTAAAAACGATACCCGCCGTGCACCTGTGTTTCGGCAACTATGGGGGACAATCGATTCAGCAAGGCAGTTGGGAGCAACTGATCGGTTATCTGAGTGGCCTTCACGCAGATCACGTGCTGCTCGAACTGGCGCACCGCGGCAATTGGGAACTGCCACGACTCACCGAGATCGATGAGAAGATTCGTTTTGGTCTCGGTGTCGTCGACATCAAAACGAATGTGGTAGAATCTGCAGACCAGATCGCCAAACAGATCGAGGAAACGGCCGAGGCCGTTGGCATCGAGCGAATCGCCTATGTCAACCCTGATTGCGGATTCTGGATGCTCAAGCGCTCGGTCGCCGATCGCAAGATCGAGGCCCTGGTGGCCGGACGTGACCTGTTCGAGTCGGCAGGTCGAGGATAACGCACCTACACGATGGAACCGCGATGAGTGAGCCGCGACAAGATCGTCCCCATGTATTGCTGATCACCACTGATCACTGGTATGGCGCTCTTCTGGGGGCCACTGGGCATCCCTGTTTGCAGACGCCAACCCTCGATCAACTCGCGCGCAATGGCGTGCGCTTCCCCCGGGCCTATGCCGAGACACCGGTCTGTATTCCGGCAAGACGCACGTTGATGACGGGGTGCCCGCCCCGAACCCACGGAGATCGTGTCTTCACCGATCTGCCCATGCCCGATCTGCCGACGATGGCTCAGACCTTCCGCAACGAAGGGTATCAGGCCTATGCCGTGGGCAAACTCCACGTGCACCCGCAGCGGGACCGGATTGGCTTCGATGATGTGCTGCTCGCCGAGGAGGGGCGCACTCAGTGGGGGGTCGAAGATGACTTCGAAGCCTATCTGCGAGGGCAGGGACTGGGAGGGCAGCAGTTTCTGCACGGGATGGGGAACAACGAGTATGTGAACCGACCGTGGCACCTGTCGGAAGAGCACCATGTGACGAACTGGACGACCCGCGAGATGTCCCGGATGATCAAGCGCCGAGATCCGAGTCGTCCGGGTTTCTGGTATCTGTCCTACTGTCATCCGCATCCACCCCTGGTTCCACTGCGGGACTACCTGGATATCTATCGCCAGCGTCCCATCGATACGCCGAGTATGGGCTCCTGGGCCGACGATGCGGATACACTACCCTACGCGCTGCGTGGTCGTCGTGCTGAGGGTGAGCGGTTTTCCGACCACGACGAGGCGAGTGCACGGCGTGCGTTCTATGCATTGTGCACCCATATCGATCATCAGATCCGGGTTGTGATCGGTACCTTGCGCGAAGAGGGATTGCTGGAGAACACGATCATCCTCTTCAGCTCCGATCACGGTGATATGTTGGGGAAGCACGGGTTGTGGGCAAAGCGGCTCTTCTACGAAGAGTCAGCTCAGATCCCGATGATTCTCACCGGAACGGCAGCGCAGCAGGGGATGGTCGGTTGTGACCGTGTCGATCCACGTCTCGTCGGCTGGCAGGATGTGATGCCGACCCTGCTGAGTCTGGCCGGGATTCCTATCCCCGACCACGTAGAGGGCCTGTCGATGGTGGGCGAGTCACGGCGCTCGAGTTTATATGGCGAGATCGGGGAAGGGGCCACGGCAACGCGCATGATGCACGATGGCCGCCACAAACTCATCTACTATCCCGTGGGCAATGTGAGCCAACTCTTCGACCTGCAAGAGGATCCGCAGGAGCTAACTGATGTCGCCGGTGACGAAGCCTATGCGGGCACGTTGCGAGAATTGCAGCAGGCGCTGGTGGCCGAGTTTTATGGCGGTGACCTGGATTGGCTGAAAGACGGGCGACTGGTGGGTTGTGAAGACCTCGACTGGTCGCCTTCCGCGAACCGCGGGTTGAGTGGCCAGCGTGGTCTGCACTGACCGACCTGTACAGCCTACCCGCTTTTTTCTGCTCAGGCATGCCTAGCTGGGCTTTCCTTCTATTGGGCTTTCTTGATCGCGTGCCCGCCGAACTGGTTTCGCATGGCGGAGAGCAACCGGTCCCCAAAGCCGACCTCGTCTCGTGATCGCAAACGCGCCAGCAGGGAGTGGGTGATCACCGGCGCGGGGACATCAAGATCGATCGCCTCCGCCACCGTCCAGCGACCTTCACCAGAGTCTGAGACGAAGGGCGCGATGTCAGCCAGCTCGCTGTCCTGATTCAGTGCCTCTGACGTCAGGTCGAGGAGCCACGACCGCACCACAGAGCCATGGCGCCAGATCTCGGCAATTTGATGAAGGTCGAGATCGAACTCCTCCTTCTTCTTCAAGATGGCAAACCCCTCGGCGAAGGCCTGCATCATTCCGTATTCGATCCCATTGTGGATCATCTTCGTGAAGTGACCAGCCCCGGTGGGGCCCACGTGTCCCCAGCCCAATTCAGATGAGGGTGCGAGGGACTCGAAGATGGGAGACAAGGCCTTCACCGCCTCGTCTTCTCCGCCGATCATCAGACTGTATCCCTCCTTGATCCCCCAAACGCCGCCGCTGGTTCCCACATCGACGAAGTGCAGGCCTCGTTCCCCCAGGACACGTCCACGGCGTACGGTCTCGCCGTAATTGCTGTTGCCACCATCGATGATCGTGTCACCCGGTTCCATCAATTCAGCCAGGGACATGACGGATTCCTCCGTCGGGTCTCCGGAGGGGACCATGACCCATACCACGCGTGGAGCCGGCAGGGCATCCACGACCTGCTGGAGTGTCGAAGCTCCTTCTGCGCCACCTGCCTGGGCCGCCTTCACCGCCTCGTCATCGCGGTCGTAGACGACGATCTGATGTCCTGCCGCCAGCAGACGCGTGGTCATGTTTGCTCCCATCCGTCCCAGTCCGATCATGCCAAGTCGCATCTGCTTACTACTCCGTAGCTGTGGGTTGTTGGATTGCCTGGTCGAGGGTCGTGCACAAGGTTCGCAGTGCCGCGTCGATCTGTGTGCCGAGATGAAAACGCACGACCTGTCTGCCGCCCTGCCGCAAGGCCTGCGCATCACCGAGGGCTTGCGCGGCCTTGAGGACGCCAAAACTCATCGAACTCTCGTCTGTTTCAGTTGAATCGGGAATACCCAGATCGATCGTATCGTCGCACGTGAGTTGCACGAAGAATCCGGTGCCACCATCGCCCTTGTGGAGTTGCCCTGTCGAATGCAGGAACCGCGGGCCATATCCCGCGGTCGTTGCCCTTCGTGTTGCAGACCGAATCCCGTGTCGCAGGTGCTGCAACGCCGTGTGTGTTGTCTCAGAAGGCGGCAGATAGGCCTGCAGGGCGTAGTACGACGTGGAAGGTGACGCCGAACGCAGGATCTGCTGCAATACATCCAGGAGGGTCGAACCTGCCACGTCACCCATGATCGTGATTCCCTGGTCCGTGAGCGTCGCCTGTTCCGATGGCAGCTCACCTGTCTCCTGGTAGGTGCTCACCATGGATCGAGCTTGGATCTTGGCCGATTCCACGTCCGGTTGGTCGAAGGGGTTGATCTCGAGCACATGTCCGGCAATGATCGTGGCGATTTCCCAGCCGATCAGTTCAGCGCCCAGATCGCTCTTCGTCTGTAGCTCGAAATGGGCGACGGGATGTCCCGCCTCCCCCAGGGTCGCCAATGGCTGTTGCTCCATGGACTCCGAACTCAACTGGCTGGCTACGAAGATCCGGTCGTCACCGTACACATCTGGTGTTCCCAGGGCCTCACCATCAACGGGGAGGATCCCTCGTTCCCGTTTGCCTGTACTCTCAGCAACCAACTGCTCGACCCAGACGCCGATGGGGTTCAGCGTCGATGAACTGACGAGGGTGAGCTTGTCACGTCCCTCCCGAGCGGCTGCTCCGAGAAGGGCACCCATTACCACCGACGGGGTCTGCACCGTCAGCTCCGCCAATTCTTCAAGCGCCTGCTGGGCGGACACCAACAGGACGCCGATATCGATTCCGCACAGGGCCGCTGGAACGAGACCAAACATAGACAGCGCCGAATACCGACCGCCGATGTCTGGATCGTTGAGAAAGATGTGGCGGAAGGACAACTCCTGGGCCAGATCCGCCAGCCCGCTGCCCGGATCGGTGATGGCGACAAAGTGGTCTCCTGGATCCCTACCGAGATCGGCGGCGGCCCTTCTATAGGCAGCCTTCAGGAAAGACAGCGTCTCCACCGTGCCGCCAGATTTCGTCGCAGGGATGTAGAGGGTTGTCGATGGGGCGCTGGCTGCGAAGGCGGCCAGTACAGCGGCCGGGTCCGTGCTGTCCAGCACGCGCACGTCGATGAACCGATCGGCCACGCCAAAGACCTGTCGGAAGACTTCAGGGGCCAGGCTGGATCCACCCATTCCGAGCAGCAACGCGTGTGTGAAGCCGGCCTCCCGCGCCTGGGAGACGAAGGCCTGCATCGCGGAGATCTCATCCATCATGACGCGAGGACTGTCGAGCCACCCCAGCCGATTGGCGATCTCATCCGGCTCCGGTCCCCAGACCGTGTGATCGCGTTGTAGAAGGCGCTCGACGATGCGGTCCTGTTCCAGCTGTTTGAGGGTTTGTTCGACGCGTTTGGCCAGCGGGCCAGCATCGATGTTCGGGTGTTTCCACGACATGCGGTTCGGTGTCCTTCGCCCTTAGGAGGATGGCGTTGGGAACCTACTGTGCTGCTGTTGATCGTGCCATGGGGAGCTTGAAAGGGCCTTGAAGCCCTTCTATCTTCGTTGGCTGACATCTTGTGCAAACTGCGACCCGATTCCCGTGCGACAGCCGCCTGCGAGACGGACGGAAAACGGATCCTGATTCCTCTGAGGAGCCTCCATGAGTGACCTGCCTGCCGCGTGGCAACGGGACTTTGACGTGTACGATCGCATCGAAGAGCTGGGAATCGACCTGAAGAGCAAGGAGGATGTCATTCCTGCGCCCTCTGGCCGACGGATCTGCATGCTCACATTTACACCAGCGGGCCTGCTGTTTACCTCGGGCACCGGTGGGGGACGCGGCGCGATCACCAATGATGATGGTGATGTGGAGCGGGGCTACGAGGCTGGGCGAGACGCGGGAATCAACCATCTACGGGTCCTCCATTGGGGTTTGCACCCCGAGGGAACGCTAAATGACATCTGGTACTGCGTGAAGTGCATTGGCATGGTCAACTCTGCCGGTGGTGGTGCGTTCTCGAAATCGCCACGTGTCGTGGATGGCTACACGAAGGTGTTCCATGACGTATTGGGAGGTCCTCAGTCGCAGTTCGCCGAGGATGGGAGCGACAGCTCCTTTTCTGGCTGGCATGCACGTTCGGCCGTGGCCGGTTTCGATCTGCCAGGACATGTGGCCATTGAACCGGAGATGATCGTGCAGATCGATCCCGAATTGGCGACATCCATCATCCGCGCACGCGGACCACACGCCTGAGCCATCGATGGCCGTTTCTCTGTCTCGTCATGGCGAGACCTACTATCTAGGGGGCGTTCCCGGTGTGCCCGATCTGGCCTGGTATCGAGAGCAGGATCGCTGGGCATCGAAGCCGGAGGCCCTGCCCGCTGGGGCCGANAGCATCACCGTTGTGGAACTGCCGGACGACCTGCGCGAAGAACTGTTGGCCTTCGTCGCCCGCGCCGAAGTCATGGGGACCGGTCGACTTGATTCGGGGAACTGAATCGGTGGCGAACAAGACGTTGCTGCTGCTTGTGTTGGCGTTATGGGGCTGCTCGGGCTCAGATTCTGCCTCCATCGANGAGGAAGAGGAGCCTGTAGAGCCGCACGTGCTGGAGGGTTCGTGGACGACGACGGGTGTCGACGAGCGATATGGCGAGGCGACGGTGCAGATGAAGTTGGAGTCGATGGGGGACCTGGTCGTCAGCGTTGAGTTGACCGTGGGCGGTACCCTTCGATTTGCTGGCATGTGGTCGGTGGAAGGCCAGACCCTCCTCCTGTCTGGCGCCTATTTCGAGCCCGATGGGCACGCACAGGCGACGTGGTCGGTGGAGGGGGACAGTGTGATGGTATTGGAGGTCCTCGATGGCAATTCTCAGCGGTGGCGTCGAGAAAACTGAGATGCAGCGGGGGGAGGCTGGACACTCCAAGTCTTGTACAGGAGTGAGGCGGAGTGCCGACGCCGACGTCGGCACTCCGCCCGTTACCTTGTCTGACTAGACACTGACCACGGAGTTGTACGACCCGAACGGATTCGGCTGCTTCGCGTCGGCGGATGGATCCTCAAGCCATGCACCGTCGATGATGAATCGGTACTCGTGGGTTCCGGCGCACAATGAGGCCCATGTCCTCCACACGGCGTCCTTCCCCTGGCGCAGTGCTTTGGCGGATGGATCCCACTCGTTGAACGAACCGGCCACACTGACCTGCCGGGCACATGCATGGATCTTGAAATCGACGCGCTTCTTGGACGGCTCGGCCGTGCGCGTCTTCGGCGCCTTCGATTTGTCGGCTGTCTTGCGTGACGGGAGTTTGGCGGCGGCCTGTGATTTCGAGGCCTTGCTGCGGGCGGGAGCCTTCTTGGCGGCGCCCTTTTTTCGTGCGGGTATTGCGAACCTCTCGTTTGAGAAAATGAAGGATGGAGCCATAACTGACTCGAACGATCCAAGGGGGTCGCCACGTGAAGGTATGGCATCAAGANTGAACGTCAAATNCATTGTGCCGCAGTGATTTANAAGCTTGTCAAGCGAGGNGATCAATGACTCTCACCCCCGATCAGATCGAGGAGTTTCGCCAACAGGGCGTCCTTCGGGTCACATGTGTGTTTTCATCCGCAGATCTACAATCGGTCATCGACGAGGTGGCCGAGTTCATCGATCGTCGAGCCGTGGAACTGTCGGCGGAAGGAAAGGTGACGGATCTCCACAGGGACGAGCCTTTTGNCCGTCGTTATGCCCTGCTCTACGCCCAGAGTCAGGAGATGGGCAAAGGGCTCGATATCATGCAGCAGCTGGGACCCCGCATGTTCGAGTTTCTATTCCATCCGGGCTTGCTTGACGTGCTCCAGGCCCTGCTGGGGCCCGACCTCACCTGCAATCCGATCCAGCATCTGCGAGCCAAGCCACCCGATGAATTCGAGCCTCACACGGGACCCTCCTTCCACATGGCCCCTTGGCATCAAGATGCGGCGGTCATGATGCCCGAGGCAGAGGGGTCCGACGTCATCACCTGTTGGTTGCCGCTGCAAGAAGCGAAAGCCGACATGGGTTGCATGGAGGTCATCCCCGGCCTGGTAGACGATGGATACCTGCGCCATCAGAAGGCGGGGGGCACCACGATCGTTCCCGACCTGATGCCCTCGCATTCGCCGCGTGTGATGGAATGCGAGCAGGGGGATGTCATCCTCATGAGTCGTTTCACCCCCCATCGATCTCGCCCGAATATCTCGGATGCCTGCCGGTGGTCTCTCGATCTGAGGTATCAACCCACCGGTCAACACACGGGCCGTACCGGGCATCCAGACTTCGTCGTCCGCTCGACAGATCCAACGCCTCTGATCGATCACCAGGCCTGGACGAAGCTGTGGAAGGACGCATTTGAGAACCCCAAGGGTACCGTGGGGCATCGAGCGGAGTG